>DASSDH010000105.1:0-2954 GCA_035697245.1 Jiangellaceae bacterium | reverse complement strand
GATGACGCGCCTTGGCGATGTGGGCCTGGGCCAGCTGGTTGCCAATGCCGCGGCTGCCCGAGTGCAGCACCACCCACACGCAGTCTCGCTCGTCGACGCACAGCTCGAGGAAGTGGTTGCCCGAGCCCAGCGTGCCGAACTGCTTGGCCGCCTTCATCTGCCGGTCAGCCGCCAGCTTCGTCGCCGGCTTGTGTGCGGCCAGCCAGCGGTCGGCGTTGCGGGCCACCCGGCCGTGTCCCTTCCCCACGCCCGCGGGGATCGCACGCTCGATGCGACCGAGCAGCGGCTCGAGCGTGTCGGGCAGCTGGTCCTCGGTGAGGTCGAGCTCGGCGGCGATCATGCCGCAACCGATGTCCACGCCGACCGCCGAAGGGATCACCGCGTTCGTGGTCGGGATCACCGAGCCAACCGTGGCGCCGATGCCGACGTGGGCATCGGGCATGAGGGCGACGTGGCCCGCCACGATCGGCAGGCGTGCGGCGTTCTCCGCCTGGCGGATCGTCTGCTCGTCGATCTCACTCCCCCAGGAGACCAGCCGGTCGTTGAGGTTGGTGGGCATGTCACCCCCTCCATTGCTCTCGCTGATGCGCGTGGCCGGCGGCGCGTGGCCGGCGCGTGGCCGGCGGGAGTCGAACCCGCATCGCGAGCGTGCCGTGCTCGCATCCTCGCCGTTGGACCCCGACCACGTCGACTGCGATCCGTGAACCGGGTGGAACGAGGACGAGGTGCCGGCTCTTGCCCCCCGGCTTGCAGCGGGATTTTGTTGCTGGCCTGGGAAGGCCCTGAGTGGGCTCGTCATCCCCCCAGGCCGGCATCAGGTACCTCATGATTCTCCTCCTCGGCTGTTCCTGCCGCTACGACAATCGGGTCATCCGAAATAGGACAACCTGACCGCGAATGGCGGCGCCATTGACACGACCGCAGGGCAGGAATTGGCTGGTGATGCGGCGCGACGACGGGTTCATGCTCCGAGCCGGGAGGGCACGTCATGGCAGGACGAGTGGTGCACTTCGAGATCCCGTACGACGACGGGGACCGGGCTCGCAGCTTCTACGAGAGGGCGTTCGGCTGGCAGCTCATGCCGATGCCGGAGATGGCAACACGCTGGTCATGTCCGGGCCAAGCGGGAACCAGGGCCCGACCGAGCCCGGTTTCATCAACGGGGGCATGATGCAGCGGCAGGAACCGTTCACGGCCCGCAATATCGTCATCGACGTCGACAATCTCGAGGACGCGCTTCAGGCCGTCAACGAGGCTGGCGGCAGCACCGTCGCCGAGCGCCAAGCAGTCGGTGACACAAGATTCACGGCGTACTTCAAGGACTCAGAGGGCAACCGGTGCCAGAGCGGCCGGCTGCAAGCGAAGCGGTCGCCTGTGGGGGCGGAGCGCGGTTGCCTGCTCCCTAGGACGCCCCCCAGTAGGGCACGACGCGGCGTGCCAAACCAGGCTCGTTGGCTGTGCCAAACTCACCGCCCATAGTCGGCGATCGGCACCGGGGGACTCCGTACAGAACGACGCGACCGAACGACGGCTCGGCTCGCCTCACGACGTGCACAACTACGCATCGGTGCAGGCCGACCATCAGGCGCCACCCGCACATAGCGACCGCTCGGGCGCCGCGGCAATATCTGTGGACGAGTGTCACCGCTACGCTCGGTGAGATCGACCGGAAGGACCGCCAGGTGCGAGAACACCGATTCGGTGGGCTCGCTGCGTGGCGCCGGCTTCAGTCATCCTCTGGCGAGCACTGCCCGCTGAGTTGCCTCACTCCGACGTTGTCGTCCGAGGGTCAGGCCGAGGACCTCGCAGCGGCGCAGCCATTCCAGCACCATCGCGTAGACCATCGCCCGGGAGACCCGTCGCACGCTACGCCGCGGATCGAAGATCTGGGCGGAGTCGTGACCTAACGCGGCGCCGCCATGGGTGATCGGGTTAGCGTCCGACGAGGTGTGGGGCGTGCCGGTGACCCCTGACGATGCCGATCGGCAGACCTGCGTTGGCTGCGACGCGTCGGATTCGATTGAGGTGAGCCGGGCGGAGGTGCTGCTCGCGGAGCTGCCGGTCGAGCCGCATGCCCGCAAACCGCCGCCGCAACCCCTCGACCACGACGCCGGCCACCGTCGCCGAGGCCGACGCCAGCAGTACGTATCGCACGAGTTCCTGTGTCATGTCCGCCCTCTCGTGTCCGCCCGCGAGATGACCCGCCGCCATCGCCGCCGTGTCGCGGCCACTGAACCGGACGCCCATTAGCCAGCCGGCAGCGGGACGGCGACGCGGATCCAGGTCTGCTACGGCCAGCCGATCGAGGTGCTACGGCTCGATCACGGTGCAGTCGTAGATGCCGGCACCCAACCCGGTGGCCTCGACAGCGGCTCGGGGCCAGTTCCCCGAACGGACAGGTCCTCGGGCTGCGCACCGGCGGCACCCGGGAGGCGCGTATTGCCCGCGTCGGGCGGCCGCTGCCGGCCCGATCCCCGATACAGAGCGCCGGGGCGCGAGATCGGCTGATCTGGGCCAGTGCTATGACTGCGATGATCCTCGTGTGCTGCTCCGGTCGGCCTGACCCTTGCTATGACCGGCTCCGTGCCCTGGCGTTGACGCGTCGTCCGCCCGGGGCAGCACACCGATCCGAGAGGCTGCCCGCCAGCCCAGCGGGCAGTGACCTCATAGGAGCCTGATCCATCCAGGTCCCATCGCAGTCCTGTCCGTCCCGCGCGGCCGACGGGCTGCTGTCGACCTGTGAGGAGATCAACAACATGTCCAGCATCGCGCTCGGCTGCGGCGACGTCGTGGTCGGTGTCGACACCCACAGGGACGAACACGTCGCCGTCGCGCTCGACGGCCTGGGTGGCCTCCTCGACGAGCTGGCCATCGCCGCCAAACCAGACGGCTACGCCCAGCTGCTGGCGTGGGCCGACGAGCACGGCGCCGTCGCAGCGTTCGGTGTTGAAGGC
>DASSDH010000104.1:0-5458 GCA_035697245.1 Jiangellaceae bacterium | reverse complement strand
ATCCACGTCCGGGACCGCCTCCTCGAGGTGTGGTCAGGCAACGACCTGATCCGCAGCATCGCCCGTGACCACCCCGGCCCCATCCGCAAACGCCGCGCCGCCCGCCCCACCACGTGATCTTGTCAAGCATCAACCGAGCAGAATTCGTCAACCCTCAACCGAGCATTGACAGCCCCACGCGCCCCACCGGATCAGATCGTGTGTTTCCCCATGGGCCTCGAGGTGTTCGTCAGTCGAGCACCGCTCGCACGCTGTCAAGAAAGCCGTGAATCAACCCGTTGCCGCCGCGACGACAAACGGCGGCAAGGTCGATCTCGGCGGAGTCCTCGACGAGCGTGAAGTGGATGCCCTCGCCTTCTTCTGCCGGACGCTGCTGGGTCGCGCTTTCGGGGACCAGCGCGACTCCGAGACCGCAGGCGACCATAGAGAGCTGGCTGGTGATGGATCGCGCAGTGTGCCGCGCGTCTGGCGCGAAGCCAGCGGTGCGGCAGCACGCGACGACCTGATCGTGGTAGTCGGGGGAGATAGTGCGAGGTATCCAGACCCAGGGAAGGTCCGCCGCCACTGCCAAGCCGGCGACCGGCTGGTCGAGCTTTGCGGACCACCGCGCCGGCATGGCCAGCAGGAAGCGCTCGGTGCGGAGCGATAGGCGGACACAATCGGATGGAACCGCGAGCTGGCGAACGAGGGTCACGTCCAGCTCGCGCCGACGAAGGGCCTGGACGGCCATGTGGCTGTCGATCTCCTCGACGCGCACGTCGACGCCGGGGTGACCGTGCATGAAGTGTTCTAGGGCTGCGGGTAGCGGGTGGAGAAAGGCTGAGGTGACGGCCCCGATGCTCAACTGACCGGTCTGGCCGTCAGCTGCGGCGCGTGCGGCGGCAGCTGCTGCCTGGGCGTCTGCTACGAGCACGCGGCAGCGGTCGAGGAAGACGATGCCGGCTGGGGTGAGCGTGACCTGCCGGGTAGTGCGGTTCAGCAATTGCACGCCGAGCCGATGCTCGAGCGCCTTGACCACCTGAGAGAGCGGTGGTTGAGACATGTGCAATCGCTCGGCCGCGCGCCCGAAATGCAGCTCCTCGGCGACGGCGATGAAGTACCGCGCTTCCCGCACCTCGACCATTGATACATCAAACCTCTAACTGTGCGAGTGATCTAGACCTTCACTGTATAGAAAGCTGACGGTGCAATGGTCTGGTGAACAGGATGAGCGAACTGGTGCGACGCCTGGCGTGGCTCGACACGACGGCGGTCAGTGATGCCCTGGAAGGCCTCGGCCTGCCGTCGGGTATCGGTGGACTGCGGGCCCAATGGGGCGGCCCGCGGCTGGCGGGCGTGGCGCGCACGGTCGAGCTCGAACCTGACCCTGGTGACACTCCGGGTCCGCACATCGCAACCCGTGCCATCGCCGCGGCCGGCGCTGGCGACGTGGTGGTCGTCGCCAACGGCGGACGCACCGACGTTTCCTGCTGGGGCGGACTGCTGTCGTTGGGGAGCGCGAGCCGGGGACTGGCCGGGGTCGTAGCTGATGGGGTGTGCCGCGACGTCGCCGAGGCGCAGACCTTCGGTTTCCCGGTCTTCGCCCGCGGAACCATCCCGCGCACGGCCCGCACGCGTCTGCGGGAGCGTGCGTTCGGGACCACCGTCACGATCGCGGGGGTAGAGGTCGCGGATGGCGACCTCGTCGTCGCCGATGCCTCGGGCGTGGGCTTCATCCCGCAGGCACGCGCCGAGGAAGTGCTCGGTCGGGCTGAGGCGGTTGCCGCCCGGGAGGCCGCTATTGCCGCGGACATCCGCGACGGCGCGAGCATGACCGAGGCGATGCATGACGCACGGTTGGCCGGGCAGGTCTCGACCGTTACCCACTTGGAATCCGAGCACTTGGTCGTCTCGGCGGAGCAGCGGCTGCGCCATCTGCCCACGGCAGCGATCTCGGACGCGTTGGACCGGCTCGGGCTGCCCGGTCCGCTGTACGGGATCGGGCCGCTGCGCGAGGGTCAGACTGCGTGCGGACCGGCCTACACCGCTGCCTACGAGCCGGTCGACAGCAGCGGCGGCACCGTTGGTGACTTCCTCGACGACGTCCCAGCTGGTGCCGTGATCGTGATCGACAACGCCGGCCGCACGGACTGCACGGTCTGGGGCGGCATCATGACCCAGGTCGCGCACGCCTCCGGGGTCGCCGGAACGATCGTCCACGGCGCCTGTCGGGACACCGCGACCAGCGCGATGCTCGGCTATCCGTTGTGGAGTGTGAGCCGATTCATGCGGACCGGCAAAGACCGCGTCCGCCTCGCAGCCGTGCAGCAGCCAGTGATCATCGACGGGGTCACGATCACCCCGGGCGACCTGGTGCGCGCCGACGACGACGGCGTCGTGGTCGTCCCGGCCGCCCGCGCCAAGGAGATCGCCCGCCTCGCCCGCGGTATCGAGACCGCCGAGGCGCGCATCCTCACGGCAGTACAGGAGGGAGCGCGTTTGGCGGACGCCCGCGCCGCTCATGGCTACCACGGATTACAGACCGCCGCAGATGACAACGGGGACCAGGCGTGAACGGGCCGTCACCCGCCGTGGGGCGACGCGAGCAGCCTGCAGGTGGCCACTGCAGCGCCACTCTCTTCGAGGCAGCGGCCAGCGAATGGCGGCGACGGGCCGGCCGCATCGCGATGCCCGAGGTCGCCGTCGATCACACGATCCGCGCGAGCTGGATCGGCGCCGCCGTCGCTGGGCCGGCCTACACCGTACGCGGGTCAGGTGGCGATAACCTCGCCCTCCATCGGGCCGTCGTCGCAGCCCCGCCCAGTCACGTCCTTGCCGCCGACGTCGAAGGCGCCGCCTACGGGCATTGGGGCGAGGTCCTCGCCGTCGCCGCGCAGCAGCGCGGCATCCTCGGGCTCGTCATCGACGGCGGGGTTCGCGACCGCGACAAGTTGCGCGCCCTCGACTTCCCCGTCTTCTCAGGTCACGACAGCATCCGCGGCACCCGCAAAGACGTCGTCGGCGAGCTCGGCGTACCGATCCGGCTCGGAGGTGTCCCCGTCCGCACCGGTGACCTCGTCGTCGGCGACACCGACGGCGTCGTTGTCGTGCCGTCCGAGCGAGTTCCAGCCGTCCTCGAGGAGGCCGACCGGCGCGCGGCCCATGAGCACGACATCATCGCTGCCCTGCACGACGGACGCACGACCCTCGACCTCTATGGGCTGGGCTGACCGTTGTCAACACCAGCGGAAGGAATGGAGAAGTCGAGCTGATGGCCCGCGCCAACACGCTCCAGAAGTTCAGTCTCCCGCTGCGGTTCGGCGACGTCAGAGTCGAGATCGCCGGCATGTACCGCGACGGAACCGGGATCCCGCTGGTGTTTCTGCACGGCTTCGGCTCGACTAAGGAGGATTACGCCGACGTCATCCAGCAGGAGGACCTCGCCGATCGACCCGTCCTGGCCTACGACGCCCCGGGGTGCGGGGCCTCTAGGTGCTCCGATCCCGGTGCGGTGTCCATACCGTTCCTGCTCTCCGTCAGCGAAGAGGTCCTCCGCGCTCGGCGGATCGAGCGGTTCCACCTCATCGGGCACTCGATGGGGGGCCTGACGGCACTGCTGCTCGCCGATCAGGACCCAACAAGGGTGGCCAGCTTCGTCGACATCGAAGGCAACCTAGCCCCGGAGGACTGCTTTTTCAGCCGGCAGATCATCAGCCATCATCACGCCGATCCGCAGACCTTTCTGGCCGAGTTCACCAAGCGGGCCTGGAACTCCCGCTTCTCCTCCAGCACGCTGTACGCCGCCGCACTTCCGCACAAAGTCAAGGCCGCGATGGTCCGGCCGATCTTTACGTCGATGGTCGATCTCTCCGATCACGGCGACCTGATGGACCGCTTCCTCGCTCTCCCGCCGCCACGGATGTTCATGTACGGCCAGCAGAACCACTCGTTGTCCTACCTGCCAAGGTTGGCCGACAACGGCGTCGAGCTTGCCGAGATTCCCCACAGCGGGCACTTCCCGATGTACTCCAACCCCCCGGCCATGTGGCACCGCATCGCCGCGTTCGTGACCACCACGTCGGAATGATCATGCCCACGCACCTCGCGGCCTTCGTCGTCACCGTTGCGTTTCTGGCCATGCTGCCTGGCGCCAACAATGCCTCGATCACTCGACAAACTCTGATGTCTGGCCGACGCGCTGGCCTGCTGGCCGTCGCCGGGGCGTCCACCGGCATCCTGATCTGGGCGAGCGCTGCCGCGGTCGGCCTATCCGCGGTCCTGCTGGCTAACCCGAACGCTTACTTCGCCATTCGGATCGGCGGCGCGACAGTGCTCTGCGTGCTGGGCGCGCAGTCCCTATGGGCTATGCGCATGCCGCCTGCGACCGAACCGGCTTCCACCTCATGCCGACGCGGGGACGCTACTGGCTGCAGAAGCTTCGCAGTCGGTGTTGCAACCAGCCTGGGCAACCCCAAGGCCGGTGTGTTCGCAGTGTCACTCATCCCGCAGTTCGTGACCGCCCATGGTCCGGTACTCGCCTCATCGATCGCGCTCGGCGCAATCTGGGCGGTCGTCTCCGGCACCTGGTTCTGCCTGTACGTCTGGACCGTCGACAAGGCACGCGCGCGAGCGAACAAGCCGACCGTTCAACGCTTCATGCAGGCAGCGACCGGCTTGACCATGCTCGGCCTAGGCATCGCGGTGGCAGTCGGTACCTGACGACCGGCGTCCAGCGATCGAGTCACAGGTCAGCCGTTGACTCAGGGGGCTCTACCGGCTCAGTTGGCTCTTCAGTCCGGGTCGGCGCTCCGCGGCGGATGAACTGACCCAACCGGCCGTCGTCCTCGGCGATGACGTTTCCGATGATGGCAGCGGCCAGAAAGACGAGCGAAAAGACGTACAGCACGGCTAGGTAGGTGAATGCCACCCCGATCGACCCGTACTGGTCGGCGCTCTCCTCCAATGCGCGCGGCAGGTACGCCTCGCTGGCCGGTCGCACCACGAGCATGGCGAGGGCGAAGACGACGCCGCCGGGAATGAGTCGGCGCACCGGCACCCGGTTGGCCAGCAGTAGCCACGGCACGAAGGCTGCGACCAGAACGTCGAGTGCGAATGTGACCACGAGAGTCCACGCGTTGCGTGGGGGAATCGGGTCGGTGAACCGACCGAGGGACCGGGCCACTACGACCGCCAGCGCCAGCGCCAGCACCACCGCCAGCCAGCGCCATGCGTTGGTGAGTTGTGTCTTCGGCCGCGACAACCGCCAGATGCTGGCCATCGCGCGGGTGAGGGCGCGGGACAGGCTGGTCGCCGACAGCAGCACGAACACCGCCCCCACGAGGCCGAACGCGCTGCCGCCGGACTCATCCAGGGCTTGCTCGAGGACATCCTGGGCGGCCGGCGGCATCGAGACGGCGTCCGCGAACCGTTCCGTGGTCGACTGACCGACCCAGACGAACATCATGATCAGGATCGGGAG
>DASSDH010000103.1:0-4010 GCA_035697245.1 Jiangellaceae bacterium | reverse complement strand
CCGCTATCTGCTAGGCTGCGGGCCGCACAGGTTCAACGTTTGGCTTTCGGTTCGGAGTCGAGCTTGTCCTTTGCCGTCGGCGCCAGGACGGACCGACGTTGGTAGCAACCTCCGAGTAGACGGAGGGAGGGACAAGCATCCATGACTGTTGGGACCGTGAAGTGGTTCAACGCTGACAAGGGCTACGGCTTCATCCAGCCCGAGTCCGGCGAGGACGTCTTCGTGCACTTCAGCGCCATCCAGACGAGCGGCTACCGCTCGCTGAACGAGGGTCAGGCCGTCGAGTTCGACGTGGCCCAGGGCCCCAAGGGCCCGCAGGCCGCCAACGTGCGGCCGATCGAGGCGCAGTAGCGCCAGCCTCAGCGACGACCCCACCCGGCCGGGTGGGGTCGTCGTCGTTGACGGCCACGTCGACCGGGGTGAGCTCGACGAAGCCGAACGGCGTGGGTTGGGGAGTCCGGCCCAGCTATTCGAGGCATGAGAACCAGCTGTGCTGAGTGTCCCGCTTGTCAAGGCGTGCGCCGGACTGAATCAGCAATCGCCCGAAGGTCCTGGGCACCGAGCGGCACCCCGGCGACGGCGGCCGCCTCAACGCCCTCGACGAGCAGGTGCAGCCTGGCGGGCAGATCCGAGACGCCGTCGGGGTCCAACGGCTTCACGAGGTCCTCGAGCAGCTGGCGCATGGCCATCCGATGCTCGGTGATCGCCTTCCAGGCCGGATGCCCCGGGACCCGGCGCAGCTCGACGGCCGCGATCGCCACCAGCGAGCCACCGGGCTCCTCGGCGTCGGGCCGCGTCTCCAGCGCCTCCCACAGCGCCGCGAACCGAACCTCCGGGTCGTCGCCACAACGGTCCAGCCAGTCCCTGAGCCACCCGAACCGCCACGCGCTCCACTGCTCGACGGATGCCACCACCACACCGTCCTTGCCGCCGAAGTGGCGGTACATGGTCATCGGCGCCACCTCCGCCTCCTGGACGATGCGGGCCACACCGACGGCCTGGATACCCTCCTCCAGAAAGAGCCGGATGGCGGCGGCGACGATCCGGTCGTGGGGCCTGGGGCGCGGAGCTCGGCTGCCACCGATCGCCGGCGTCATCGGTCCAGGCGGCGAAGCTCGCCCCGCAGCCGCTGCGTCCCCGCGGCCGTCACCTCCAGCTCGCAGGCGTGGCCATGGGCCCAGGCCGCACCGCAGTCGGCGCAGACGTGGCGTGGTGGCCGGTGCCTGACGGTCCGAGGTCCCTCGAACAGCCAGCTGGGAAGGAAGGGGATGATGAACATGGCGACCAGGGCGGCCAGTCCCACCCAGGGGGTCGGGTTGTCCGGCATCAGGCACCTCCCCGCTCGTCCTGGGTGGCCTCCTCCACGGAACCAGGCCGCTCCGCCAACCCACTCGTGAGCTGCCTCCCGAGTCGAAGGATCCAGCGGGCCTCGTAGAGGATCAGGATGACGGCGGCGAGCACGACCACCACTCCGGCCAGGATCAGTGACACCGCGCCGAGGAGCGACAGGGTGGCATCCATCGGTCCGTCCTTTCGCACGTTCTGCGCCGCCTCGGGCGACGCAGGTGCCGTACGGCGGCAGAACCGGTGATGACCCTTGATCTCGTTCTCGCCTCCTCGACCGATGTGAGAGAGATAGTTCTCTCTCTTGGGTAAGAATGGCGTTTCGAGAGCTTGCGTGCAAGTGCAATTTGCGATCCCGATCCGCAGATGCACCTAGTCGTCAGAGCGACTATCGTCGCCTTCGGGAGACCGACACGGTGCGGATGGGGAGGATGCATGCCGACCCGACCAGGTCCGACGGTTCAACGACGCCGCCTCGCAATCGAGTTGCGCCGACTCCGCGAGCAGGCCGGCAAGACCATCGACGAGGTCGCCGAGCTCCTGGAGTGCTCCAGTTCGAAGGTCTCCCGCATCGAGACCGGTCAGGTCAGTGCCACTCCCCGCGACGTTCGGGACATGCTCGGCTTCTACGGCGTCGAGCCAGAGCGCCGCGATGGCCTTGTCGAGTTCGCAAGGGTGGCCCGCAAGAAGGGATGGTGGGAAGCCTACAGCGACACGGACGTTGTGCCGTTGGTCGGCTTGGAGGTCGCCGCCGACCAGATCCAGCAGTACGAACCAACGGTCATTCACGGTCTCTTGCAGACCGAGACCTATGCCCGCGCGTTGATTCGCGCCCTCCAGCCCGACCTGTCGGTGCAGCAGGTCCAGCGATTGGTCGAACTGCGTATGACCCGACAGGATCTGCTCAAGAACGCCGGAGCACCGGAGCTGTCCGTGGTGCTCGAGGAGTGCGTGCTCCGCCGCCCGGTCGGTGGCGTCGTGGTCATGCGAGAGCAACTTCGCTCGCTGGTCGATACCATTACCATCCTGCCGAATCTGACACTCCAGGTGCTGCCAATTCGGGTCGGGGAGCATGGAGCCCTGAGCGGGGCCTTCGCGATCTATCGCTTTTTCGATCCCGCCGACCCTGACGTCGTGTTCTTCGAGCACCACCTGAAGGATCTCTATCTGGACAGCCCCGAACAGGTTGAGCGGTACGCGGACACGTTCGAGCGTCTGCGCGCGTCAGCGCTGAGCCCCAGCGATTCGTCGTCGCTGCTCAGCAGCATCACACGAGAGCTCTGAGCTTCGACGGTCGGCAGTTGTCCAGATATCTGGACAACTGTACAAGTCCGTGACAGCATCCGCGGCCAGATACCGCTCGTCGTGAGCGGTCTGCCTGGGGAGTATACACGGAATGGCCGACTTGCCCGAGATCAGATGGCAGAAAAGCAGCCTCTGCAATACAAACAGTTGCGTCGAAGTTGCGTTCTTGGGCAGTTATGTTGCAATGCGCGACGCAAAGGACCAGGCCAAGACTCCACTGTACTTTACCGAGGCCGAGTGGAGCGCCTTTATCGATGGGGCGCGAAATGGCGAGTTCAATTTCGCTCTCCGCCCTGCCGAGACAGGGTAACCGCGCTTTCCCCGGCAACCTCCGACGTGCAAACGAAGAGATTCTTGAACCGATGCTTCGGTGTCGATGAATGCCGAGATCCGGTCAGTCGGGCAAGGGGTCGGACACGAACATCCCAACGCCCTGTTGCTTGCGGATTAGGCCCTCCGTCTGCAGTAGATCGCAGGCCGCTCGAACCGTCCCGCGCGACCAATCATAGACCTCGACCATCTCCTTTTCCGAGGGAAGGCGCTCACCAGGGACAAAGATATTCTGCTTGATCAGCTTTCGGAGTTGCTCCGCGACCAAATGATAGCGGGAAGGTCCTCCCGCTCTCCATTCGATCTTTGCGATCCCCTTCACGATAGACCTCCCATCGTTAGCGGACTCGCCTTGCCTTTCATATCAGCAAACTCCGTTCGAATAGCAACGGCATGGGCCAATCCTCGGCGTCGCGGCTGGTAGCGGTCACCTCGCACGAGTGATCCACCCTACACGAACTCGGTGTTGCCCAAAGGACGTATGGTCAGGTCGCAATGTCCGGCCACCGAGCCAGGTCTACCGATCGGAGGCTCACGACCCGATTCTCTCGATTGCGCGCAACACCCGCTGCTCGGACACGGGGCCGGTGGTGCCGAGGGACTGGGCGAAGTAGCTGACGCGGAGCTCCTCCAGCATCCAGCGCAGCTCGGCCAGGGCGGCGGGCGGTGGGCGGATCCCGGGGGGCAGGTCGGCCAGCTCCCGCCAGGCGGCGGTGACCCGGGCGATGCTCTCCATCCGCTCGGCGTCGGCGGCCAGGTCGCCGGGGAGGCGGTCCAGGCGCTGGACCATGGCCCGGACGTACCGCAGCACGTCGGGGAGGCGGCGGCGGCCGGTGGCCGTCACCCAGCCCGGGTAGACGAGGTCGTCGAGCTGGGCCCTGACGTCGGCTGTGGCCGGGCCGAAGGCCGGGTTGGTCATCGCGGCCAGGCGGTCCTCGACCTGCCCGACCACGGCCAGGACGCGCTCGACCCTGGTGACCACGTCCAGGGTGACGTCGGCCAGCTCCGCCCGGACCGCGTCCAGCAGCCGG
>DASSDH010000102.1:0-20733 GCA_035697245.1 Jiangellaceae bacterium | reverse complement strand
TGGTGTGGGACCTTGAGCACGTCTGCGCGAAGCTCGCTTTCGACAGCGAGGATCGCTCGCTGTGCTTCCGGCTCGACGTCGCCCGCCAGCAAGATTCGGATGCCGTCGACAGTCGCGTCGAGGACGACGCTGGCATTGTTCGGCATCGAACCGTCGGTGACTATCCGCCTCGGCCAGATGACGCGCAGGCGTACAGCTTCGCCGACCGCCACGACGTCGCCGACCCGCGCCTCCGACACCGGGATCCGCGCCTCGGCCAACGACGTCAGCACCTCATCGGCATGGTCGGCCGGCTCGCTCAGCGGGGACACCATGGCCCAGCCGACGTACCGGCCGTCGAGAACTCCCGGCAGGCCGACGACGTGGTCGGCGTGGTAGTGGGTGAGCACGAGCAGCGGCACGCGTTCGATTCCGAGCGTGTCCAGGCAGCGGTCGACGAGTGGTGGATCCGGTCCGGCGTCGATGACGACGGCTTCGGCCGGCCCCGCACGCAACACCAGCGCATCTCCCTGGCCGACGTCGCAGCCGACGACCAGCCAATCCGGCGGCGGCCAGCCCGGCACCGGCGGCCGTACCAACATGACGCAGAGCAGGAGCGTCACGCCTGCGAACCACGGCGGTCGGCGAAGCAGCTTCGGCAGTGCAGCAGCTGTGGCAACGGCCAGTACGGCGGCGGCAGCTACGCCGCCGGCATCGCCGGGCCAGTTGACGACAGCACCAGGCAGGTCGGCGCCGTGCCCGGCTACGAAGACGATCCACGCCGCGGGCAGGCCGGCGAGCCAGCCGGCGGCATCGGCGGCGGCCGGCACGACCGGTGCCAAGACGGCGGCCGCCGCGCCGAAGATGGTCGTCGGTGCGACAACAGGGGCGACCAGCAAGTTGGCGGGTACCGACACCAGGCTCGCCTGCGCCGTGATCACCACGACCAGTGGCGCGCAGGCGATCTGAGCGGCCAATGGCACGGCAAGCGCCTCGGCGATCGGCCGAGGCAGCCACGGCAGGGCGTCTCGCCATGCCGGCGCCAGAACCAGGATCGCACCGGTCGCCAACACCGAAAGGGCGAATCCGGCGTCGCGTGCCAGCCACGGATCTGCCAGCAGCAATACGAGCACAGCGGCCGCAAGCGCGGGCGGACCACGACGGCGCCCGGCGACCGTCAGACCTGCGACGGCAACGAGGCCCATGGCTGCGGCCCGAAGGACACTGGGCTCGGGGCGAGCCAGCACGACGAATCCGACGATCGTCAGCATGCCGACGACCGGCAGGCCGTAGCCGCGCACCCGGGACCAACGCGCCAACCCCAGGACAGCGACCAGCAAGATCGTGACGTTGGTGCCGGAGACAGCAGTGAGGTGGGTGAGACCGGTCGCCTCCATGTCTGCCCGCAGTGAAGCGGGCAGCAGGCTTTCGTCTCCGACGACGAGCGCCGGGACGAGACCGCGTGGGCCTTCGGCAAGATCGCTCACGGCTGCCCGCAGGCCGGCTCGCAGTGGCTCGGTGAGCCGGCTCGTCCGGCCTGCTGGTCCCAGCACCTGGGGCGGATCACGGACCCGCAGCAGAGCAGCGACGTTCCCGGACCGCTCTGCAGGAGCCAACCGCCCGGCTGCCGAGACTCGCTGACCCGGTCTCAGCGCGGCCCAGTCAGGGCTGGCGGCAAGCAACAACACAGGCGTCCGCACCGCCGTCGTGATGCCCCGGCCGGCAATGCTCTCGATGCGCAGCATGGCGATGAAATACGGTGGCCGGCCGCCCTCGGCGGGTCGCGGCTGCGGATCGGTCGTCAGGACCGCTTCGAACCCGACCGCGGCGCGTTCCTCGGCAAGCTCGTCGACCGGTCCGGCGCGAAGTGCCGCCGCGCGCGCCGTGCCCGCAAGAGTCCCACCCAGCAGGCAGGCCAGTGCGACGAACGCAGCGAGGCGTGTGGGCCGGCTGATGGAGATCCGGGCGACGACGAAGGCACCCACGGCGACCCCCATGCACAGCCAGCCGAGCGGCGGGCCTGGGTTGTTCACGCCGACGAGCACGCCCGCCCAGGTCGCGGCTGCGGCAGGGACCAGGCGCAGGTCTGGTCGGTCAGGGGCGACGGCGTTCACACGGTGACCAGATCGGCGAGCTCGGCGAACGTGGCCGGTCCGATGCCCGACACCTCCTGGAGCTCGTCCACCGATGCGAACCGCCCATGCTCGTCCCGCCAGGCCAGGATGCGTCCCGCCAGCGCAGGTCCGATTCCGGGCAGCGCTTCGAGCTGATCGTTAGTAGCGGTGTTGAGGTTCACCAGCTTCGACTCGCTCTCGCCTGCACCTGGAGTTGCCGCTGCGCCGGCCGGTGGCGAGACACCCACGAACACCTGCTCGCCGTCGGTGACCAGCCGGGCCAGATTGAGCCCGGTCAGGTCGACCCCGTCGCGGGCTCCCCCTGCGGCTTCGACGGCATCGAGCACCCGGGCGCCGGCAGGTAGGCGAACCACCCCAGGCGTGTGAACCAGGCCGGCGACGTGGACGACCAACTGCGCCGACCCGCGATCGGAGGCACCCTGTGACTCGGATTCGACTACGCCGGTTGCGGGTGTACCGGTCGCGATGACAGACGCGGATGAGCCCGACCCCACCGACTCGACCCGTGGCCGGCCGAGCCCTAGCAACAGTGCGGCCACGGCGAGCGCTAGCAGGACCACCAGGATCACGACGATCGCGTGACCGCCCTCGAGGCCCAGCCGGCCGCCCCGAACGCCTTCGGGAAGCGACTCCACTGCTTCCCGCAGCCGGAGCGGAACACGGTCCAGGACAGCCGACCCGCCGACCCGCGGGGGTTCCCGGGTTGCCTCGAGATCTGGTGGAACCTGCGGCACCCAGCCGGCCTTCGTGCCGACCTCGCCGTCCTGTGCGCGGCTCAGCGCAGCGAGCCGGAGCCGTGCCGCATGCACCTGCTGAGCAGTGGGAGCACGCCGGCGGCGCGAAGCAGGCAGTCGCATCCTGCGACGCTGGCAGTATGGCCGCCGCATCGTCCGGCGTCAGGGCGTCGTTGTGGACACCCGGCTCGCCGTCGGGCCGGCTGTGGAGAAGTCGCAATCAGGCGGGACCGGTCAGCTGCGGGGCTACGACGACGGCAAGCAATCCGGGACCGACGTGCGCGCCGATCACGGCACCCACTTCCGAGACGACGACCTGCCCCACAGCCGGCAGCCTCGCCCGCAGGCGTTGCGCCAAAGCGTCGGCCCGCTCGGCGTTGTCCAGGTGATGCACGGCGATGTCGACGGGCTCGGCGCCGGCTCGCTCCAGCGCCAGCTCCTCCAACCGAGCGACCGCCCGGGAGGACGTCCGGACCTTCTCCAGCGGCTGGATCTCCCCGTCCCGGAGGTGCAGCAGCGGCTTGACCGCGAGCGCCGTGCCGAGCAGCGCCTGAGCGGCGCCGATCCGCCCGCCTCGGCGGAGGTACTCCAGCGTGTCGACGTAGAAGAACGTCGACGTGCGCTCTGCCCGCCGACGCCCGACCTCGGCGACGTGCTCGACAGGGCCGCCGAGATCTGCCGCTTCAGCGCAGGACAACACCGCGTAGCCGAGGCCCATCCCCAACGAGTGGGAGTCGACGACCTCGACCGGCACCGGTGCGTCCTTGGCGGCCAGCCGAGCGGCGTCTCCGGTACCGGACAGGTGGCCGGAGATGTGTATGGAGACGACGGCAGAAGCGCCTGCTGAGACGACGGACTGGTAGGCGTCGAGGAACGCCCGCGGACTCGGTCGTGACGTGCTGACTCGGACTCGTCGCCGCAGCGCCTCGGTGAGCTCGCGCGGCCCGAACGCCGTTCCCTCGTCGAAAGAACGGCCGTCGACGACGACCTGTAGCGGTACGACCGAGACGCCAGCGGCAGCAGCGCTTTTGGGCGGGAGATACGCGGTGGAGTCGGTGACGATCGCGACGTCCCGGCCCATGGCCGGGAAGGCTACCCGGTGCCGTCGCGGTCATCCGGAGACGACGTTCACCAGCCTCGGTGCTCGGACCACGACCGTGCGGACCGCCTTTCCACCGAGCACCCGCTGCACTGCCGGCGAGGCGAGCGCCAACGTCTCGAGGGTGTCCTCGTCGACGCTTACCGGGACTTCAAGGCGATCACGGACCTTGCCGTCGACCTGGACTACACAGGTGACGGTCTCCTCCACCAAAAGGGCAGGGTCGGCCGTGGGATACGGGTCGTAGGCCAGGGACCGGTCGTGTCCCAATCGCGACCACAACTCTTCGGCCAGGTGTGGAGCGAACGGCGCAACGAGCAGCACTAGCACCTCGGCGACCTCACGGGGGACGGCGTCGAGCTTGGTCACGTGGTTGTTCAGCTCGATCAGTCGAGCGATCGCGGTGTTGAACCGCAGGGCGGTCATGTCCGTGCGAACGGTGTCGGTCGTCCGGTGCGTGAGCTTGCGGGTCTGTTCGTCGGCTTCGATGTCCGCGACGACCGCTTCCCCGGTTTCTTCACTCACCACGTTGCGCCACAGCCGCTGCAGGAACCGCAGCGAGCCCACGACCGCCCGGGTCTCCCACGGCCGCGACAGGTCCAACGGCCCCATCGACATCTCGTAGACCCGTAACGTGTCGGCGCCATACGCGGCGTACATGTCGTCGGGAGACACCATGTTCTTCAGGCTCTTGCCCATCTTGCCGTACTCACGGGTGACGGGTCCGCCGTTATAGAGGTAGCTCGTTTCGGTGCCCTCGACCTTCTCCACGACCTGCTCGGCGGGAACGTAGAAACCGCGCTCGTCTGTGAACGCGTAGGCCTGGATGTATCCCTGATTGAACAGCCGATAGAACGGCTCCTCGCTGGAGACGTGGCCGAGGTCGAAGAGCACCTTGTGCCAGAACCGGGCGTACAGCAGATGCAGGACCGCGTGTTCGACGCCGCCGACGTAGAAGTCGACGCCTCCGGTCTCTCCTGGACCGTGCGGGCCCATCCAGTACCGCTCGTTCTCCGGTTCGACCAGCCGCTCGGTGTTCGTCGGATCGATGTAGCGCAGCTCGTACCAGCAGGAGCCGGCCCAGTTCGGCATGGTGTTGGTGTCCCGCCGGTAGCGCTTCGGTCCGTTGCCCAGGTCCAGCTCGACCTCGACCCACTCGGGAACCCGGGCCAGCGGCGGCTCCGGATCGGACTCCGTGTCGTCAGGCGGAAAGGTGCGCGGTGCGTAGTCGGGGACGTCGGGCAGTTCGACCGGCAGCATGGAGTCCGGGATCGCCAGCGGCAGGTCGTGCTCGTCGTAGACGATGGGGAACGGCTCGCCCCAGTACCGCTGCCGGCTGAACAGCCAGTCCCGAAGCCGGTAGGTCACCGTCCGGTGGCCAACGCCTTTGGCTTCCAGCCAGGCACTGATCCCCGCCTTCGCCTCCTCGACGGACAGGCCGTCGAGTGAGATCTCGTCGTTCGCCGAGTTGATGGCCGGGCCTTCGCCGAGATACGCCTCGCCGGTCCACCCATCCGGCGGAGCCACCGTTCTGACGATGGGCAGCTCGAAACGAGTCGCGAACTCCCAGTCCCGTTCGTCCTGGCCGGGCACGCCCATGATCGCGCCGGTGCCGTAGCCCATCAGTACGTAGTCGGCGACGAACACCGGGATAGGGGTGCCGGTCGCCGGGTTGATCGCGAACGAGCCGGTGAACACTCCGGTCTTCTCCCGGCCCTCGGTCTGTCGCTCGACCTCGGTCTTCGCGACGGCCCCGGAACGATAGGCGGCGACGGCTTCCTCGGGCTTCGCATACTCGCCTGTCCGTGCGGGACGGGTGTCCTCTGGCCACGCAGGTGCCGTCAGTGCGTCGACGAGCGGATGCTCCGGCGCGACGACCATGAAGGTAGCGCCGAAGATCGTATCTGGTCGGGTGGTGAAGACCTCGAGGTCGCCGGCATCGGTGGCGAACCGGATGTTCGCACCGGTGGACCGGCCGATCCAGTTTCGCTGCATGGTCTTGATCTTGTCTGGCCATTCGATGCGGTCCAGGTCGTCGACCAGGCGGTCGGCGTACGCCGTGATGCGCATCATCCATTGCCGAAGGCTGCGCTTGAAGACCGGAAAGTTGCCTCGCTCGCTGCGGCCCTCGGACGTGACTTCCTCGTTGGCCAGAACCGTTCCCAGGCCGGGGCACCAGTTCACCGGCGCCTCGGACACATACGCCAGCCGGCACTCGTCGACGATCTTTCGTTGCTCGACGTCGTCGAGCTCCGCCCACGGTCGGCCATCCGGCGTCGGTCGCGTTCCGGACTGGAAGCTCTCGACCAGCTCGCTGATCGGCCGGGCCTTGCCGCGACCTCCGTCGACATCCGGGTCGTACCACGAATTGAAGATCTGCAGGAAGATCCACTGAGTCCAGCGGTAGTAGTCGGGGTCGATCGTCTCGATGCTGCGGCGGCGGTCGTGCGCCAGGCCCAGCCGGCGCAGTTGCTGGCGGAAGCGGACGATGTTGCGCTCAGTGGTCAGCCGGGGGTGCTGACCCGTCTGCACCGCATACTGTTCGGCCGGGAGGCCGAACGCGTCGAAGCCCATCGTGTAGAGAACGTTGACACCGCACATGCGTTTGAACCGGCCGAGCACATCAGTGGCGATGTATCCGAGCGGGTGCCCGACATGCAGGCCCTCCCCCGACGGATACGGGAAGAAATCCATCAGGAAGAACTTCTTCCGCCCGGCGACATCACCGGCCAGTGGACCAACCGGGTTCGGCGTGTGGAACGTTCCCTCCGCTTCCCAGGTGTCCTGCCAGCGTGGCTCTATCTGCGCGGCAAGTGCGCTCGAGTAGCGAAACGGCAGTTCTGCCTCTTCGGTGCCCGGACGGTCCGTCTCTGTCTCGGTCATCGTCTTGGTGTCCTTCATCGTTGTCGATCTCAGTGGGAAACCGCCCCAAGAAACAGATCGACCCCTCGCGCAGGAGGGGTCGGCCACGCTGACGCGACGCTCGTGAGGAGGCGTCCGCTGGAGGTCAGCGCGGCCCAGTAAGGAGGAGCAGGCCTCGCACCCGGCCAGGGTAGCGCACGATTCAACGCTCGGCCCGGCGGCTCAGACCAGGGACGCCCAATAGGCCGAGAACCGGACGAGCACGAGCCCAGCTACCAGGAGAAACCACCCGGCGAGCACCAACCCGCGGTTGCGGACCGCGAAGCGGCGAAGTGCGTCCGTCGCCGGAATGTGGCCTGCCTGCAGGTTGTGCACGGTCAGGTACCAGAAGATCGGGATCGTCACGGCCCAGACGACCATGCAGTACGGGCAGAGGGCACCGATCGAATACAGGCTCTGGTAGATCAGCCAGTGCACGAACACGACGCCGAACAGCGCGCCTGTCTCCAGCCCCAGCCAGAACCACCGGGGAAGCTTCGCTCCGGTCAACAGCACCACGCCCACTGTGGTCACGACCGCGAATGCGGCGATCCCGATCAGCGGGTTGGGGAATCCGAACGCCTCCGCTTGCCAGGTCTGCATTACCGACCCGCAGCTGAGCACTGGGTTGAAGCTGCAGGTCGGGAGGTAGCCCGGGTCCGTCAGCAGCGCGATCCGCTCGACTGCGAGGACGAACGCCGCGAGCCAGCCGACGGCGCCGGCGATGGTCAAGAGCAGCGCCAGGCTCCGGCGCGCGCCTCCGGCGAGCTGGTGCTCGTCCGGTGCGTCAAGGTCGACTGTCAAGTCGTCCGGTGCGTCGATCTCGATGTCGCGAGCCATGACTCCAGTGCGTCTCAGGTGGTCAACGGAACCAACGTACGCGGCACCACGTTCGTGCCTGTCGGCGACGTGGTGGACTCTGCCCGTCGTGCCGTCACAAACCGGAGGCCGCATGGATACCCAGCAGGTCGTCGACGTCGTGATCATTGGAGGAGGACCCGCGGGCGAGAACGTCGTGGAGCGGGTCGTCCGGGGCGGCCTGAGCGCCGCCGTCGTCGAGGCCGAGTTGTTGGGCGGTGAGTGCTCGTATTGGGCCTGTGTGCCGAGCAAGGCCATACTCCGCCCGGTCGACCTCGTCGCGGCGGCGCGGCGATCGCCCGGAGCCGCGCAGGCGACTATGGGACGGATCGACGTCGACGCTGTGCTCGCGCGGCGCGACGAGGCAACAGGCAACTGGGACGACAGCGGTCAAGTCCGCTGGATCAACGGGCTTCCGGCGACGCTGGTTCGCGGGCATGGCCGGATCGTTGGGGCGCGGACGGTCGAGGTGGTCGCCGACGGGTCGCGCCAGACATTGACCGCCCGGCATGCGGTTGTCGTCGCCACCGGCAGTCGCGCGACCGTGCCGCCGATTCCGGGCCTCGCAGGCGTCCTGCCGTGGACAAGCCGGGAAGCGACCTCGCTGCGGAGGGTGCCCCGTCGCCTCGCGGTGATCGGCGGAGGGGTCGTCGCGTGCGAGATGGCTCATGCGGTCAGAGGCCTGGGGGCAGACGAGGTGACCATGCTGGTCCGTGGGCATCGGCTGCTGGAGCGGATGGAGCCGTTCGCGGGTGAATTGGTCACCGCCGGCCTCCAGTCGGCGGGGGTCGCGGTGCGAATGCGCACCGGCGTCAGCGAGGTTTCGCGTCGCGGCGGCGAAGGCCCGGTCACCCTCACGCTCTCTGCCGGGGAAACCGTCGAGGCGGACGAGCTGCTAATAGCGACAGGCCGGACCCTCAACACTGACGATATCGGCCTGGAGGTTGTCGGGCTCGATCCCGGGAAGCCGGTTGCCGTGGACGACAGCCTCCGAGCCGACGGGGTCGACGGCGGCTGGCTGTACGCGGTCGGCGACGCCAATGGACGCAACCTGCTCACCCACATGGGCAAGTACCAAGGCCGGGTCTGCGGCGACGTCATCGTGGCGCGGGCTCAGGGTAGGGCGGTAGACGCGCCGGGACTTCGAGCCACCGCCGACGCTGTCGGCGCCCCACAGGTGGTGTTCACCGACCCGGAGGCGTGCTCGGTCGGTCTGACCGAGTCGGCGGCCCGCGAGCGAGGTTACGCCGTGCGGGCCGTCGAGTACGACATTGGCTCCGTGACCGGCGCCTACCTGCTGGGTGAGGGCTACCGGGGAAAGGCCAAGGCGGTCGTAGACGAGTCGCGCGGCGTGCTGCTCGGGATGACGTTCGTCGGACCGGGGGTGGCCGAGTTGTTGCACTCCGCGACGGTCGCGGTGACCGCGGCGGTTCCACTGGACCGGCTCTGGCATGCCGTGCCGGCCTTCCCCACAGTGAGCGAGGTCTGGCTGAGGGTGTTGGAGACCTACGGCCTCTGACTGGTTTCGATCGTTCTCCAGCGGCAAGAACATACGGTGCGGCCGCGGGAGGTTTGACGATGAGACGCAGCTCGAGCAGGGAGATTCAACGCATCGACACGATCTTGCGGATCTTGGTCCGCCACCGGCGCCGAACGACCGACCCAGCCGAGATCTGGCGCTGTACCGACGTCATCGACATGCACCTCGACGAGCGTCTCGTCCACATGGCTAACCAGAACCAGCCAACCGCGGCCTGAGCCGCTGGCATCCCGCCTTAGCCCGAGTCGTCGATTCGAGCCAATCTTGTAGACGTCGCCTGCTGGCGACGCCATGATCGGGCCGTGGCGTCGGAGACGAATCTGGGGCGCGCAGCCGGGCCACGGAGCCCGGCGCTGATACTCATCCCACTCCTTGTCGGCTGTGCGGTCGCCATTTTGCTCGGCGTGTACGGCAAGAACCACGCGCCAACCGGTGAAGCGATCTTCACGCTCGGCTTCTCCGGCATGATCAACATGAAGGTGTGGCTGGCGACCATCGCCATCCTGTTCGCGCTGTTCCAGCTGGGTTCCGCCTTGCGGTTGTACGGCGTCTACGGATCCGGGGACGCGCCCAGTTGGGTAGGAACCGCGCACCGGGTGAGCGGCATTCTCGCCGTGCTGATCAGTGCTCCGGTCGCTTTCCACTGCCTTTGGTCGATCGGCTTCTCAGACTTCGACACCCGGACGCTGTGGCATTCGGTACTCGGGTGCGTGTTCTACGGCGCATTTGTCGCGAAGATGCTCACGTTGCGGATGCGCGGGCTCCCCGGATGGGCGCTGCCGCTGTTCGGCGGGCTGACCTTCACCGCCATAGTCGCGATCTGGTTCACCTCGTCGCTCTGGTTCTTCCAGAACGTCGGCTTCCCGCAGTTCTGACTGCGGCCGGCTAGATGTCGGTGGGTGCTGGCATGCTGGACACATGTTCGAGTCCGACGACCTGCCCAGCCGTCCGGATGGCGGCGATGCCATCCCGGCCCGGGATGGCGGGTCGGATTGTGCCGGGTTGGAGGGGATGGCGCCGGGGCCGGGGCTGGCCGGGATGCTAGCTCGGCTGGATCCGGCGGCGATTCCGGATGCGTATGACTTGGTGGAGGTGGCCGCGGCGTGTGAGCGGCTGAAGGCGTGGGCGGATGCGATCGGGATCGAAGCCGCGGCGGCGCTTTCGGCGCACCCGGTCTGTCATGCCCCGGAGGCCGCCCGGCACGGGTTCAACCCGGTCCGCGCGGCGGGGCAGCTCCTGGCGCCGCGGCTGGGGCAGTCGCCGACCACCGCTACCAACCGGGTGGCCACCGCGGTGCAGCTGACCGCCGAACTCGCCGACACGGTGACCGCGCTGTCCCGCGGCGAGCTGGACTACTCCAAGGCCGCCGCGCTCGCGGTCGGGGTGCGGGCGCTGGACCCGCCCGACGGCTGCGCCGATCCGATGACCGGGGAGGTGATCACCTCGGACGGGATCCGCCGCGCCCTCGTGGTCCGGGTGGAACGGCGGGTACTCCCCAAGGCCGGGGCCCGGTCATTGCGCCAACACCGCGACGCCATCGCCCGCGCCGTCGCCTCGATCGCGCCGCAGACGGCCGAGCAGCGCCATCAGGATGCCTGCGACACACGCCGGGTCGAGTTCCGCACCGAGGCCGACGGGATGGCCTGGCTGTCGGTGTATGGGCCGGCGGTGGATCTGACCGCGGTCAAGGTAATGCTAGACGCCGCCACCGACGCCGCCAAAGCCACCAACCCGGACGACCCCCGCACCTTGGACCAGATCCGAGTGGACACCCTCACCGAACTCGCCTGGGCCATCCTCGAACACGGCCACCTCCCGGACTTCCCCGACGGCCAGGATCACCATGACGAGCACGGCGCCGATCAGGACGACCAGCACGGCCACAGACCCGACTGTGGCGTGAACCCGGCGCAGCGGCGGCGACTGCGCCGCCGGAATGGTCGGGCGGCGGCGGTCAACGTGACGGTGCCGTTGTCGACCCTGCTCGGGGTAGACCAGCGACCCGGTGAGTTGGAGGGCTACGGGCCGATCACCGCCCAGGCCGCCCGGCGGATCGCCGGGCACGGCACCTGGCGGCGGCTGCTGACCGACCCGGCCAGCGGCATGCTGCTCGACTACGGCACCACCCGATACACCCCGCCGGTGGACCTGCTCGAGCACGTGCATACCCGGGACGGCACCTGCCGGTTCCCGACGTGCAGCCGCCCAGCGAGGCTGTGCCAGTTCGACCACACCATTGCTGCCGGCAGCTCCGGCTGGAGCACCAGCGACCGCAACGGCGGGCCGCTCAGCCCGGGCTGCCACAACGGAAAGACCCACGCCGGGTGGCGGCTGTCCCAACCCGCACCCGGCCGCTTCCTGTGGACCGCGCCCACCGGCCACACCTATGACGTGGATCCGGAGATCGTCGGACCCCTCACCCAGCCACCAGCTGGCCCCGACCCACCTATCGACGACCTCGAACCAGAATGGTCCACCCACCCCGACCCACCGCCCTTCTGACCACTGGCCTCGGCGGCGGCCACACTGAGGCGGTGAGCATCGACGACTACGAGCTCGACGATGATCCGCTGCGGGTGGATCGGGCCGTCGTCACCAGGTTTCTGACGACAGAGGCGTACTGGGGCCGCTGGCGTCGCAGGGAGGAGATCGAGCGGCAGCTGGATGCTGCCTGGCGGGTACTCGGCGCTTACCAGCGGTCGACAGGCGAAATGGTTGGCTTCGCTCGAGCGTTCTCGGACGGTGTTGCGGCCGCTTACTTGGCCGATGTCTTCGTGCTGCGCCCGCACCGTGGCCACGGTGTCGGTGCCCGACTCGTGCTGGCCATGATCGATGACGGGCCCGGTGCGACGATGCGCTGGATGCTGCACACCGCCGACGCTCACGACCTCTACGCGCGCTACGGGTTCCAGCCACCGGACAGCACCTACCTCGAGCGGCCGGCCAAGTTCAGCTAGTGCTTCTGTGGCTGGCTCGCGGCCGATCGACGTTCTGGCACGTCACGAGTCGTCTGGCATCGCGAGCTCGAGATACGTCAATCCGCGCAGGTCCAGCCACGCCCGACCGGACCCCCGCACGAGGCGGAGCAGTACCGCGTCGCATTCCCGGCAGCGGGCGACGAGCCCCGGCGCGCGGACGTAGAGGCGGACGTCGGCAAGGACGGCGGTCCGACCACATCCAGCGCACTGCCCACCTGCAGTGGTGACGTCGACCGCGAAGATCTCGCGAAGCTCACCTGCGGCTGCGTTGCCATCGAGGTAGGAGTAGGAATCGTTCATCGGATACCTCCGGTCGGCCCGAAGCGTTCGGTCCTGACCCGAGCCGGGTCATGACCAGCCCCGACCAACAGATCGGCAACTGTCTCGACAAAGCCCGTCGGACCGCACACGTAGCACGTGGGAAGCAGCTCCGCCGGCCAGGTGCAGTCGGCGAGCAATGCGGCGTCCACACGTCCCGGCGGACGGTTCCAACCCGGTGGCACGCTACGGGTGAAGGCGTAGGTCAGGATCAGCCCGTCGTCCCGGCTGGCAAGTTCCTCGAGCTCGGCCGCGAGGATCACCGCGGTCGGTTCGCGCACCGAGTAGAGCAATCGGATCGGCGACTGGTTCCCCGCGACAGAATGCGACCGGGCGATGGCGAGCAGCGGGACGACTCCCGAGCCTCCGGCGATCAGTTGGATCGGTTCGCGTTGATCCGGCCGCCATACGAACCAGCCACCGATCGGGCCTCGGATCTCCAACAGGTCGCCGACGACGAGCTCGCTGCCGAGGTACGGCGAGACTTCACCGTCGGCCAACTGCTCCACGGTGAGCTCGACCCCGTCCCTGTCGACCGCGGACGCAATCGAGTAGGAACGGACAGCGGTGTAGCCGTCCGGCGCCGTCAGCCGGACGTCGACGTGCTGGCCGGCGGCATGGCCGGGCCAGCCGGGCACGTCGAGGTAAATCGAGCGAGCGGTCGGGCTCTGGTCACGCAGCGCGACGACCGTCGCGACCCGCCAGCTCATTCGCCCCAGTACCGCTGTTCACGCCAAGGATCGCCGTAATTGTGGTACCCGGCGCTCTCCCAGAATCCTGGTTCGTCATCGTCGCTCAGCTCGATCCCGCGCACCCACTTGGCGCTCTTCCACAGGTACAGATGTGGCACAAGCAGCCGTGCGGGCCCGCCATGGGCGGGAGCCAAGTCGTCATCGTCGTAACGGAGCGCCACCCAGGCCTTGCCGTCGAGCAGATCGTCGACCGGGAGGTTGGTCGTGTAGCCGCCGTACGAACGGACGAGCGCGTAGTCGGCCGCTGACTCGACATCGGCGAACAGGGTGTCCAGTGACACCCCCTCCCACGCCGTGCCGAGCTTGGACCATCGAGTCACACAATGCAGGTCGACGGTGATCTGCTCGGTCGGGAGCGCAGTGAACGACGCCCAGTTCCAGTCATGCTGCTGACCGGACTCCGTGGTGATCGTGAACTGCCATTCGTCGAGAGGCACGCGAGGCGTTGGGCCGGCGGACAGCACGGGAAAATCATCGGTCAGGTATTGGCCCGGTGGCAGATTGGGATCGTGCTCGCGACGACGCCCGGAAAACCCGCGCGAGATGATTCCCATCGGTGCTGCAATCCCTCCGGCCGGACGAGTGGATCAGAGTCTGCCATCGACGCGAGCAACTGTGGAGGTTGCTGACATGACGCCAACTGGTGCTGGCCGAGTCCCGGCACCCACTCGGTACCATCAATGGCTCGGCTGGCACGCGACCGCGCTGCGCCGTATCGCGACAGTCACGGTCATCTGGCTCATCGTGACCGTGGCGCTGCTCCCGTTCATGAGCTGGGGGCTGGCCATCGTCAGTGGCTGGGATGTTGCCGCCCTGGCACTCCTCTGCGTGGTATGGCCCATCATCCTCCGAGCAACCGGAGCCGACGTCGCACGGATTGCCACTCGCGAGGACGAGACCCCAGCCACAGCCACTGTTCTCGTCGTCGGTGCAAGCACCGCGAGCCTCACGGGTGTCATCTTTGCGCTGAGCTTGGCGGGCCGCGAAACCGGCGCAACACGCGTTGCCCTTATTGGTTTCGCCTTCCTTACCGTGATCGTGTCGTGGGCGGTAATCAATACGGTGTTCACCCTTCGTTACGCACACCTGCACTTTCGATCGACTATGGACGGCATCGACTTCGGTAATGGAGCAGCACCCCAGCTGCCCAGTTACCGCGACTTCGCCTATGTCGCGTTCACGATCGGCATGACCTACCAGGTGTCCGATACCACTCTGCGTGATCCGCTGATCCGCAGGACCGTTCTCCCCCACGCTCTGCTGGCATACCTGTTCGGTGTTGTCATCGTCGCCGGCGCCATCAACCTCGTGGCCGGTCTGATTCGCTGACTGTGGGACGGTCCGTGCCCTCATTCGAACCAGCGGTAGATCTGCCCGTCGCGTATCTCATGACGCGCCGGCGGCTCGCTCGGTGGCGCGTCGGCGAGCGAGCCGAGCACGTTGTTCCGTCCCCGCACGGTTCGACCGTTGCGATCCGTCCAGTGCAGGTAGGGGTGAAGGACGGCTTTGACCGCAATCCAGTCACGACGTTCGATGGCCAGCAATGCCTCCCGAATGACCGGATCCATTAGCGGAACGCCTCCTGCCAGGCCCCCTGGTCGCCGACCCGGTTACGGTGCCATACATGACCGATCCGGCGGTGATCATCGGGGCCGGACCGGCCGGCCTCGCGGTCGCTGCGACGCTTCGCCAGCTGGCGGTGCCGTTCGTAATGCTGGAGAGATCCGACTCCGTCGGTGCAGCCTGGCACGGTCGATACGACAGCTTGCACCTGCACACCATCCGTTGGCTCTCGGGCCTGCCCGGTGTCTCGATTCCCCGGCGGTTCGGCCGGTGGGTGGCCCGCGACGACCTGATCGAGTATCTCGCCGCCTATGCCGACCGGTTCGGGATTCGTCCAGATTTCGGGGTCGAGGCGACCCGCGTGGATCACGACACAAACGGCTGGCGGGTTCACACCACTTCAAGCACCTGGTCGGGCAGCGCCGTCGTCGTGGCCACTGGCTACACCCGCATTCCCTACCTGCCGAACTGGCCCGGCCGAGACTCGTTCCCCGGCACCCTGATGCACTCGGCCGACTATCGGGAGCCGTCGCCGTACCTCGGCAGGCAGGTGCTCGTCGTCGGTGCCGGCAACTCGGCCGCCGACATCGCGCTCGAGCTCGCGGATGTCGGCTGCCAGGTCGATCTGTCAGTGAGAACACCGCCGAACATCGTCCGACGAGACACCCTGGGAGTGCCGAGCCAGCTGATCGGCATTGCCCTGAAGCGGGCGCCGGAGCGGGTGATGAACCCCATGTCGGCCGTCCTGCGCCGAGTCACGATCCCTGACCTCACCGAGTTCGGACTGCCGTCGCCTCGGGGCGACGGTTTCACCCAGTTCCTGCGCACCAGGACCCTGCCGATTCTCGATCATGGCTTCGTTTCCGCTGTGCGGTCGCGGCGAATTCGCATCGTGCCGCCGATCGAGCGGTTCGACGGAGCTGCGGTGCATCTTCGCGGGGGCACGACCGTCCGTCCGGATGCCGTCGTCTCTGCCACCGGGTTCCGGCCCAACCTCGAGCCGCTGGTCGGGCACCTCGGGGTGTTGGACGAGCGCGGCATGCCCCGCGCCCGTGGGGTGCAAACCGTTCCGCACGCCCCCCGACTGCATTTCGTCGGCATTGACGTGACGCTGTCGGGGCTACTGCGCGACATCGGCCTGGACGCTCGCGCCGTCGGCCAGGCTCTGGCGGCGCAACGCAGCGCCGCGTAATCCCGAATGACCGGGCAAGATGGGCCCATGGAGCATCGTCTGCTGGGCCACAGCGGCTGCGCGGTCTCGACTCTCGCCCTGGGCACCATGACGTTCGGTTCGGAGACCGACGAGGACGGCTCGCGTGCCCAGCTGGATGTATTCGTCGAATCGGGTGGAAACCTGATCGACACGGCCGACGTCTACAGCGGGGGTGCATCGGAGGAGATCGTCGGCCGTTGGCTCGCCTCTACAGCGCCTGAGGCGCGCGACACAGTCGTGATCGCGACCAAAGGCCGGTTCCCGACCGGCCCGGACGCGAACGACGTCGGACTTTCACGCCGGCACTTGCAGCGAGCCGTAGACGCATCGCTGCGGAGGCTCGGCGTCGACTGCATCGATCTCTACCAGGTGCACGCCTGGGATCCGTTGACGCCGCTCGATGAAACCTTGCGAGCACTCGACGGCATGGTGCGCGCGGGCAAGATCCGCTATGTCGGGCTGTCCAACTACACCGGCTGGCAGGTGCAGAAGGCCGTCGGCACCGCGCGCGAGCATGGCTTGGAAGCACCGGTCACACTCCAGCCGCAGTACAACCTCCTCGTCCGCGAGGTGGAGTGGGAGATCGTGCCCGCCTGTCTCGATACCGGCCTCGGTTTGCTGCCGTGGTCTCCTTTGGGCGGCGGATGGCTCACCGGCAAGTACCGGCGGGACACCGCACCAGTCGGTGCCACCCGGCTCGGCGAGGACCCAGACCGCGGGGTCGAGGCCTACTCCCGGCGATCCACCCAGGAGCGGACGTGGGACGTGGTCGACGCGGTGCGGGGCGTCGCCGAGAGGCGTGGGGTGTCAATGGCGCAGGTGGCCCTGTCCTGGCTGGTAGACCGGCCAGCGGTCACGTCGGTGATCTTGGGTGCTCGGTCACTCGAGCAGCTGAAAGACAACCTTGCCGCGGCCGACATGCATCTCGATGCAGACGACACCGCTGTTCTCGATGCCGCTAGCGATCCTGCTCCCGCCGACTACCCCTACGGCGGACCTGGCGACGAGCAGCGCAGTCGGTTGATCTCGGGAGGACGATGAAACCCGCTGGACGCGCCTCGGGTGTGGACGCCCACAGCCATGGGAAGACTGTTGCCATTGCCGTTGGCACATAGATGCCCAGCCCCGCGGGCTGTGATGGAAAACAGGAGGGCAGGTGGGCGAGAGCAACATGACGGAGGACGACTACATCAGCTGGCTGCAGCAGAAGTCCATGCTTGCCGACGCCAGCACGATCGCCGGGCAGTTCTCAGGCATCGGAGACGTGTGGCAGCACCCATTCGCCGTCCCCAATCCGGCAGCAGCGATCAGGAATGCCTCGATCTGGTTCACCGCGTACCCCATCTCGATGATCACAAAGCCTGGTCATTCTTTCCTGAGTACTTTGGCAGACGACGATCTATGGGCCGCCTTCGAGGCTATCGGCATCAACGCGGTGCACACCGGCCCCGTGAAGCGAGCCGGCGGCATTATCGGCGAGGAGATGACCCCCAGTGTGGATGGTCATTTCGACCGGATAAGCATGCAGATCGACGGGACGTTTGGGACCGACGTGGAATTTCGCCGACTGTGCCAAGTGGCGGCCGCACATGGTGGGACCGTCATCGACGACATTGTCCCGGGGCACACAGGCAAGGGTGCTGACTTCCGGCTGGCGGAGATGAACGTTGGCGACTATCCCGGGATCTACCACATGGTGGAGATCCCACCCGTGGACTGGCACCTGCTGCCTGAGGTGCCCCCCGGCAAGGATTCGGTCAACCTCGATTGCGAGGCCGAGGACAAGCTGGAGAAGGCCGGATACATTGTCGGCCGGTTGCAGCGGGTGATCTTTCATAATCCAGGCACCAAGGACACCAACTGGAGCGCGACGGCACCGGTCACTGGCCCGGACGGGATCCAACGACGTTGGGTATACCTGCACTACTTCAAAGATGGTCAGCCCTCGATCAACTGGCTGGACCCGACGTTCGCCGGCATGCGGCTGGTCATTGGCGACGCTCTCCATTCGCTTAGTGACCTCGGCGCCGGAGGACTACGGCTGGACGCCAACGGCTTCCTCGGTGTGGAAAAGAGCGCCAAAGACGGCGCCCCTGCATGGTCGGAAGGACATCCATTATCCGAGGCCGTCAACCAGCTGATCACCAGCATGGTCCGAAAAGTCGGTGGCTTCACATTTCAGGAGCTCAACCTGGCTATTGACGACATCAAAAGGACCTCGGAACGAGGTGCCGATCTCTCCTACGACTTCGTCAACCGCCCAGCATACGCGCACGCAATGGCGACCGGCGACACCGAGTTCTTGCGGCTCACGCTCAACACCGCGCTCCAGCACGGCCTGCAGCCGATCCGCCTCATTCATGCGCTGCAGAATCACGATGAAATGACCTACGAGCTGAGGCACTTCTCCACCGTGCACCATGACGACACCTTCCACTTCCGCGGCGCTGAACTGACCGGCGGCGAGCTCGCCGTGAAGATTCGTAGCGAGTTGATCGACCGCCTCACTGGCCCGGCCGCCCCGTACAACGCCACCTTCACCACGAATGGCATCGCGTCGACGACCGCAACGATCATCGCCGCGACGCTCGGATACACAGACCTGGCGAATCTGTCACCTGAGCAGATCGAGAAGATCAAGCAGGCCCACCTGCTGCTGGCCATGTTCAACGCATGGCAGCCGGGGGCGTTCGCTATCTCGGGCTGGGATCTCTGCGGCATGCTGACTCTGGACCGTTCCCAGGTCTCCTGGCTACTGGAATCCGGTGACACCCGGTGGATCCACCGGGGTGCCTACGACCTGATGAACTACCAGCCCGGGGCGACCGAGTCACCGGCCAGGATGCCGCGCGGTACCAGCTTGTACGGGTTCCTACCGGACCAACTGACCGACCCCAACTCATTTGCATCACAACTGCGCGACATTCTGGCCGTCCGCACCCATTACGGCATCGCCACTAGCGTCCAGCTGGACGTCCCGACCGTCCCCAACCGGGCAATTCTCACCATAGTGCATCGGCTGGACACCGGTCGAAAACAGGTCACGTTATTGAACTTCTCGAGCCAGCCGATTGCCTGCAGTGTCAGGTCGGAGCACCTAAGACCGCGTGACGCCGTGATCGACATGTTCACCGATGAGGTAATTGCCGAGATCGATCGCCAGCATACGTTTGCTGTCTCGCTGAAGTCTCACCAAGGGATGTCGCTGCTGACAGTCGACTGAGATATAACGTAGGAAAGCGCAAGCCACTGCGGGTCGGTCGCCGTCCTTGGTCGGCTCCTTATGTCCGCCCCGTACCGAGACCGGATCGGGGGCCTGATGCCGCCGTCGCGTGGCGACAGCCTCCCGGACGGTGGGACCTGACGACACCAGCGCCGAGCGACGCGGCGCGCATTGTGCGAGGTGACGGCTCGGTCGGCGCTGAGACCTTGGTGATCGGTTGGCGGGCCAGTCGGTGCGGCCCCGACGGGAGGCGTGCGATGACAAATCGAGCTGCCGTGCGATCAGGAGGGTGAACAGTGCCGATGGCCGGTCCGACAGGTTGCATCGGTTTCTGAGCGACGCGGGCGACGACCGACACGCGATAGAGCGGCTGTGCCGGGGTTGTGTCGACTACCTGTCAGTGTCGGGAGCGGGGGTGAGCGCGGGCTTCTTCTCGTGGAAGCGTTCTCCCGGGCTTGGGGCATTCTCCCTGCCAATGACCGGGGCAAGGTCACATGGGCCGTTCTCGATGTCTAGCCGGTCGTACTCGCGCAGCAACGATAGTTGTGGTCCAATCGATTCGCTTGCTCCAGACCCCGGCAGGCCCTTATTCGGCCGCGGACGGAAGGGCCATGTCACCAGGCATGCGCCGCGCGGCCGACGGATGGGCGGAACACGTCGAGTTGAGCGGAGGGGCAGGCAATCACCCACGTGCCTGGCGACAACTCGTCCCGCCAATCCTTGGGGAGCGGCTGGCGGCTACAGCTTCGCAGGGATAGCTGCAGCCACCAGCCGCGTCAGCGGCCGTGCGCCCTGAGTGTAGGTAGGTTCCATGCCGTGGCCATCGCCTTTCACGTGTGATGGACTCGGCGATACGACGCCTTCCACACAGTGATTTGAGTCGGCGGACGGTAGATGAGCTGCCGGCTGGGAGCGAGACGTGAGGATCGCCGTCATCGGTACCGGGAAGATGGGTCGAGGGTTTACCCAGGCCCTTGTTCCGACGCACGAGGTCGTCGTTGGTTCGCGGAATCCTGACCGGGCGGCCGCGACCGCATCGAAGACCGGCGCCGCCCGCGGTGCGACTTATGCGGATGCCGCGGCGGACGCCGACGTCGTCATCTTGACTGTGCCATGGCAGGCGATGGAGGAGACGCTTGGGCAGCTGGGCGACCTGCCGGGGACCGTCGTGGTCGATGTGTCCTACCCGTACAACAAGCGTGAACGAGAAGCGCTGAAGGGGAGCTCGACGGCCGAGGCGATCCAGCAACGACTGCCGAGCGCGAGGGTGTTCAAGGGCTGGAACCACGTCCACGCGAGGCATCTGACGGATCCAGCGGTGGGCGGGATAGCCGCGTCGGTGTTGATCGCCGGCGACGACCCGGAAGCGAAGGACATGGTGTTCGCGATAGCGCGGGATATGGGATTCCACCCCGTGGACGCCGGTCCACTGAGAGCGAC
>DASSDH010000101.1:0-17042 GCA_035697245.1 Jiangellaceae bacterium | reverse complement strand
GGTGAACCTCCGGCCCGTCACCTTGGCCGGCAGCACCCGGACGAACCACTGCTTCGGCCCGGCTTGCCAGGGGAAGATCGGCAGCTTCTCGGCCGCGTAGATGTCGGGGAAGTGGTCCAGCCTTTCGGCTTGACCCTTGACTACGACGCTCCAGGCCTCGCCACTCTCGGGCAGGTAACCGTCGACCTCGAACGCCACCCGCGACGAGATCGTGAGCGCGGCCAGCTTTGTCCCTTCCGCCGTTCGAAACAGCAGCGCGCGTCCGTCGACGACGAAGTTGACCGGGAAGATTTCGGGCTCGCCGGCCACCGCTAACGCGAGGCGGCCGACCTCCGCTGTGGTGATGAGGTCCCAGCACTCGTCCTCGGACAGCACGGTGATGCCATTCGAAATATTCGTCACGCGATGAGTGTGGCATTTGGCCGCTGACCTGGCGCGAGACCTTCGACCCGCGAGGGCGGGCCGTTCGACCCAAATCAGTTCGTCTCGCCCCGCTGGCGCTCGACAGTCACGCCGCCCCTTAGACGCTGGCGATGGCTCCTGGGCCTGCGGACGCGTCGTACGGCCAGGTCCAGTCGAGGATCTCGGGCATGTCCTGACCGAACTCGCGGGTGTAGGCCCGGTGCTGTGTGCGCTTGTCCACCATGAGCTGACGGACGAGCGCCGCACGCTCGCCGAGACGTGGAACCCGGTCGATGACGTCCATGACCAGATGGAACCGGTCCATGTCGTTCATGACGACCATGTCGAAGGGCGTCGTCGTCGTGCCCTCCTCCTTGTAACCACGCACGTGCAGGTTTCGGTGGTTGGCGCGCCGGTAGGCGAGCCGGTGGATCAGCCAGGGATAACCGTGGTAGGCGAAGACGACCGGCTCGTCGGTGGTGAACAGCGCGTTGTACTCGGCATCGGGCAACCCGTGCGGATGCTCGTCGGCGGTCTGTAAGCGCATCAGGTCGACCACGTTGACGACCCGTACCCGAAGGTCCGGCAGATGCTCGCGAAGCAAATGGACGGCAGCGAGTGTCTCCAGCGTTGGCACGTCACCGGCGCACGCCATCACGACGTCGGGTGTCCCGTCGTCGTTGGACGCCCAGTCCCAAATGCCCAGACCCCGAGTGCAATGCAGGATCGCCTCGTCCATGGACAACCAGTCCGGCTGCAACTGCTTTCCGGCAACGATGACGTTGACGTAGTTGCGGCTGCGCAGGCAGTGATCGGCCACCGACAGCAGGGTGTTGGCGTCCGGCGGCAGGTAGACGCGGATGACCTCGGCCTTCTTGTTGACGACATGGTCGATGAATCCGGGATCCTGGTGCGAGAAACCGTTGTGGTCCTGCCGCCACACGTGCGAAGTCAACAGGTAGTTCAGCGACGGGATGGGCCGGCGCCAATGCAGGTCGCGGATGACCTTCAGCCACTTGGCGTGCTGGTTGAACATCGAGTCGACGATGTGCACGAACGCCTCGTAGCAGGAGAACAGGCCATGCCGGCCCGTGAGCAGGTATCCCTCCAGCCATCCCTGGCAGGTGTGCTCGGACAGGATCTCCAGGACTCTGCCGCTCGGATCCAGGTGCTCATCGACGGGGAGACTCTCGGCCTGCCAGGCCTTGCCGGTGACGTCGTACACCGCTTGCAGCCGGTTGGACTCCGTCTCGTCCGGGCCGACGATTCGGAAGTTGCGGTTGACGGCGCTCGCGCTCATGACGTCGCGCAGCCATCCACCGAGGACCCGGGTCGGCTCCGATGACGTCGCGCCGGGCGATGGGACGGGCACGGCGTACACCTGAAAGTCCGGCAGGTCCAGGTCGCGCGGGTCGCGGCCGCCGTTGGCGTGCGGGTTCGCACCGAGCCGGCGGTCACCAGCCGGGATCCAGTCCACGATGTCGGTCCGCGGTCGGCCGTCAGCGTCGAACAATTCGTCGGGCCGGTAGCTGCGTAACCACTCTTCGAGCATTGCCAGATGATCGGGCCGCTCGTGAATCGCCGCCAGCGGAACCTGATGCGACCGCCAGGTGCCCTCGACGGGTAGGCCGTCGACGACGTCGGGTCCGGTCCATCCCTTCGGGGTTCGCAGGACGATCATCGGCCAGCTCGGCCGCTCCCGGTTGCCGTCGGTGCGCGCCGTGCTCTGAATAGCCGCGATCTCGTCGAGGACGTGGTCGAGAGTGGCCGCGAGCTGCTGGTGGACGGCGTACGGGTCGTCGCCTGCGACCAGGTACGGCGTATGGCCGTAGCCCTTCAGCAGCGAGGTCAGCTCATCGTCTCCGATTCGGGCCAGCAGTGCTGGGTTGGCGATCTTGTATCCGTTGAGGTGGAGGATCGGCAGCACCGCGCCGTCGCCGACCGGGTCGACGAACTTGGTCGAGTGCCATGCGGTTGCCAGTGGCCCGGTCTCGGCCTCGCCGTCCCCAACCACGCACGCCACGATCAGGTCAGGGTTGTCGAACACGGCTCCGTACGCATGGGCGAGCGAATATCCGAGCTCACCCCCTTCGTGGATCGAGCCGGGAACCTCGGCGGCCACGTGACTGGGAATCCCGCCAGGGAACGAGAACTGCCTGAACAGCCGTGCCATCCCAGCGACATCCTGCGACACCGACGGATACCGCTCGCTGTACGAGCCCTCCAGCCAGGTGTTCGCCACGATGGCCGGGCCGCCGTGGCCGGGCCCGGTCACCTGGATGAGGTCCAGGTTCCGTTGCACAACAGCTCGGTTGAGATGGGCGTAGACGAGGTTAAGACCCGGAGTCGTCCCCCAGTGGCCCAGCAGCCGTCGCTTGACGTGCTCCGGCCGCAGCGGCTCGCGCAGCAACGGGTTGGCCAGCAGGTAGATCTGGCCCACAGCGAGGTAGTTCGCCGCCCGCCAGTAGCTGTCGATCCGCGAGAGCTCGTCATCGGACAACGGGTGTCCGTCGATGATCTGCATGCTGCCTCTCAACGCGCCATGTACCCGCCGTCGATGTACAACTCGAGACCGGTCACGAACGATGCGTCATCGCTGGCGAGATATGCGACTCCAGCGGCGATCTCCTGTGGACGGCCCAGGCGCCCCATCGGGGTCAACCCGATCATCGCCTGCTCGAAATCGGTGCCCTTGGTCGAGTCGAGAATCGGCGTGTCGATGAAGCCGGGGTGCACGGAGTTGACTCGGATGCCCTTGTCCGCCCAATGCAGGGCGGTGTTCTTGGTCAGCGTGCGGACGGCACCTTTGGCGGCGTGATAGGCCGGTGAAGTGCCGAAGCCGCCGCTGGTGCCGAAGATCGAACTGATGTTGATCACCGAGGCGTGCGGCGATGCGCTGAGCAGCTCGGCGGCCGTCTTCATGCCCAGGAACACGCCGGTCTGGTCGATGGCGATCGTGCGCTCGTAGTCCTCCAGCGAGGTCTCCTCGATGACGGCCAGATCGCCCATGCCGGCGTTGTTGACCAGGATGTCCAGACCGCCGAATTCTCGAGCTGCAGAGCCGACCGCTCGCTCCCACTCCGCGGGTGAGACCACATCGTGGTGGACGAAGACGGCTCTGCCGCCGGTCTCCCGGATGCCTTTGGCGACCGCCTCACCCGGCTCGTCCTGGATGTCGGTGACGACGACCGCGGCTCCCTCTTGGGCGAGCCGGATCGCGATCGCGTGTCCGATACCGCTGGCAGCTCCGGTGACGAGTGCTACCCGCCCGGCCAACCGCTCCATGACGACCTCCTCGACGTGAGCATGCACTGGAAAGGGTCCGACGGTTCTATGGTCGCGTTGCGCGGACCAGCGTATCGATCGCGTCGTGGACTACACCCTCGACTTCAACCGGTCGCCGAACGCGCTCCGCTCGCTGGACGGACAATCCGGGAAGCTCCGCCGCAATGACCTCCGGCGTGTACAGGACGGCCGGGTCCTGCGGGCCACCCACGCCCTCGCTGAGATTGGCCAGGTCGTGGCCGATGACCAGAATCTCACCGCCTGCCGCCAGGGCCGAGCAGGCATTCCGCAGCACAGCCGCTCGCTCATCGGCCGCGATCTGGAGGTACGCGACGAGCGCGAGCTCGTAGGTGTTGGCGGATGGTTGGTAGTCGAGCAGGTCCGCCAGCACCCAATCGACGGCAACGTCGCGCCCCGCCGCGAGCTGCCGAGCCTTGTGCAGGCCCACGGAAGAGAAGTCCACCGCAGTGACCCACCAGCCCCGTTGAGCCAGCCAGACTGCGTTTCGACCTTCGCCGCAGGCGAGATCGAGAGCCCGCCCGGGTGGCAGGCCACTGAGCTCATGGACCACGAACCGGTTCGGCTCCACGGTCCAGAGGAACTCGCTGTCTGCGTATCGGCCATCCCACTCATCGCTGCGCACGACCAGTCTCCTCTGCGGCGCCTAGCTCACGATGGCACGGAATAGACCGATCGCCGGACCCTGCGTGCATCGACTTGACCCTGATCGGGTTACCCTGTGCTTGCGCGTCGGGTGCGCGCGGTCGACCGGAAGGAACCGCTCCACCAGTGAAGATCGTCTTTACCGTACTGCTGGTCCTGACCAGTCTGTTGTTGGTCTTGCTCGTTCTCCTGCACAAGGGCAAGGGCGGCGGCCTGTCTGACATGTTCGGCGGCGGTATCTCGTCCTCGCTGGGCGGATCGTCGATCGCCGAGCGCAACCTCGACCGAATCACGATCGCGATCGGCATCGTGTGGGCTGCCAGCATCGTCGGGCTGGGATTGCTCGCAAAGGCCGCTGCTTGACCGCCACTGTCTGGACCGACACGCGAGGGAGTCTCATCCGTGGCAAGTGGTAACGCCATCCGTGGCAGCCGTGTCGGCGCCGGACCCATGGGCGAAGCCGAACGAGGCGAATCCGCCCCCCGGCAACGCATCACGTTCTACTGCGTCCAAGGCCACGAAACGGAGCCCAGCTTCGCCGCTGATGCGGTTATCCCGGAGTACTGGGACTGCCCGCGATGCGGGTTGCCCGCCAGCCGCGACCCACTGAATCCACCACCGGCTCCGCGCAACGAGCCCTACAAGACTCATCTCGCCTACGTGAAGGAACGCCGAAGCGACGCCGACGGCGCGGCCATTCTGGAAGAGGCGCTGGAAGGGCTACGCAGGGCTCGCCAGCCGTAGTAGACCCGGTTGGCCCGGGAACGGCGGTCTTACGGTGAGGCGATGCGCTCCAGCCCGCGGGGGAGCGCGGAGGCCGCTGCCCGATCCAGCAACCACAGAGTGCGGTGGCGTCCGCGTGCCCCAGCGGCAGGCACCTGGACCTCGCCGCCGCCGGACAGCGCCAGCCTGACGGCGGCCGCCTTCTCTTCTCCCGCCGCGACCAGCCAGACCTCCTCGGCGGCACGGATGGCTGGCAGCGTGAGGGTCAGCCGAATGGGCGGCGGCTTCGGCGCTCCGTGCACCGCGACGACCGGCCGGCTCTCGTACAGCGCCGGTTGATCGGGAAACAGGGACGCGACGTGCGCGTCCGGTCCCACGCCGAGGAGGAGCACGTCGAACGCGGGCACGCCGGCGTGGTTCTCGGGTCGTGCCGACGCCGCCAGCGTGGCTGCGTAGAGCTCCGCTGCGGCATCGGGATCTCCGCTGACGTTGGGGCTGTCGGATGCGGGCATGGGGTGGACCCGATCGGGGTCGACCGGGACATGGTCGAGTAGCGCGGTGCGCGCCTGGGTCTCGTTGCGTTCGGCGTCTCCGGTCGGGAGGAACCGTTCGTCGCCCCACCAGACGTCCAGATGCGCCCAGTCCACGGCGGACCGCGCGGGTGAGACGGCGACGGCTGCGAGTGTCGCCGTTCCGACTCCGCCGCCGGTCAATACGACCGACGCGCCGAGGCGTGCGGCCTGCACGTCGGCGATACGGGTGATCAGTCGGGCTGCAACCGCCTCGGCCAGCACGTCCGCATCGTGATGGACGACGACGAGCGGCGGGCTCATCGATCCGCCGCGTTCTGCGCCTCGGAGCGGGTGCGCGTGGTTCTGCCCTTGTCCCGCAGCCGGGCCAGGCCCTCGGTGAGGACGGAGTGGTACACCTCGTCCGGATCAAGCCGACGCAGCTCCTCGGCGAGGCAGTCGCGGTCGAGCCGCTTGGGCAGCGCTACCCGGCGTTCAACCCGGCCAGGCACGGACAAGGTCGCGTTGTCGTCGCCAGGGCGGTCCAGCTCCAGCGGTCCCGAACGGCGGTCGAGCCGAACGTTGACCACGCCGTCCACACCGGTCGCCTTGGCGCGCATCACCGGAACCCGCAGGGTCAGCGCCAGCCAGGCAGCGAGCAAGTCCGCGCTCGGGCTGTCCGATGCGCCCGTCACCCGAGCCGCGGTGACTCGATCGAATGGTGGTTGGTCCAGCGCAGCTGCCAGCAGAGCACGCCAGCCAGTCACCCTGCTCCAGGCGAGATCTGTGTCACCGGGCTGGTAGGACTCGGCCCTTGCGACGAGCGCCGCCCCGGGTCGCTTCGCGGCAGCCGCGTCGGTGATGCGGCGGGTCGCGAGTTGGCCTACCGGATCGTCAGCGGGAACGGCGGGGGCAGCGGTGGGCCACCAGGCGACGACCGGCGCATCCGGCAGCAGCAATGGGAGCACCACGGACTCCGGATGCCCGGTGAGGGCCCCGAATGTCCGCAGCACGATGACTTCGCTCGCCCCGGCATCACCACCGACTCGGATCTGGGCGTCCAGCCGGGCGGCCCCGCGTGCCGCCTCCTGAGCGACGACGAGGATCCGGCAGGGGTGCTCGTGGCTGGCATGGTTCGCCGACTCGATCGCCGGCTCGGCACTGGCCTCGTCGACAACGAGTACCAGAGTGAGCACCCGGCCCAACGCGATGGCACCGTGCGACTCGCGCAGGTCCACCATCCGCTTGGCGATCTTGTGCGCCGTCGTCGAAGCCAGCTCGATGATCACATGGTCTCCCGTGTCACGGCCGTCGCCAGACTCGGCCATCCCGGGCCAGCATTTCCGTCGCCGAGGCAGGTCCCCACGACCCGGCTGTGTACGGCTCAGGTCTGCCGTACCGAGCCCAGTACCGCTCGATCGGGTCGAGGATCTGCCAGGACAGCTCCACCTCTTCGTGCCGCGGGAACAGCGGCGGATCGCCGAGCAGCACGTCGAGGATGAGGCGCTCATAGGCCTCCGGGCTGTCCTCGGTGAACGAATGCCCGTAGCCGAAGTCCATCGTGACATCACGGACCTCCATCGCCGTCCCCGGCACCTTGGATCCGAACCGCATCGTGATGCCTTCGTCTGGCTGCACCCGCACCACCAGTGCGTTCTCTCCGAGCTCCTCGGTCGCGGTCGATTCGAACGGCAGGTGCGGAGCGCGCTCGAACACCACGGCGACCTCGGTGACCTTGCGGCCCAGCCGTTTGCCGGTGCGCAGATAGAACGGAACGCCGGCCCATCGCCGAGTGTCGATATCCAGCCGGATGGCTGCGTACGTCTCGGTTCGGGAGTCAGCCGGAATCCCCTCCTCCTGCAGAAACCCTGGCACCTTGACCCCTCCTGCCCAGCCTTCGGTGTACTGACCGCGCGCTGTGTGCCGGGAAAGATCAGGTGGCAGCCGGACCGCGGAGAGGACCTTCTCCTTCTCCGCCCGCAGGTCAGAGGCGTCGAACGAGACCGGCTCCTCCATACCGACCAGCGCCAGCAGCTGCAGCAGATGGTTCTGGATGACGTCGCGCGCCGCACCGATTCCGTCGTAGTACCCGGCCCGGCTCTCGATGCCGACGTCCTCGGCCATCGTGATCTGCACATGGTCGACGAAGTGCGCGTTCCAGATCGGCTCGAAAAGCTGGTTGGCGAACCGCAACGCCATGATGTTCTGGACGGTCTCCTTGCCCAGGTAGTGGTCGATCCGGAAGATCGCGTCCGGCGGGAAGATCGACTCAACGGTGCTGTTGAGGTCACGGGCGCTGGCCAGGTCGTGGCCGAACGGCTTCTCGATCACGACTCGACGCCACTGGTCCGGGTTGTCAGGTTCGGCCAGTCCGGAGCGTGCCAGCTGCTTGCACACGACGCCGAAGAACTTGGGTGGGATCGACAAGTAGAACGCGTAGTTTCCGCAGGTGCCCTGCTGATCGTCGAGGGAATGCACCGTCTCGGCCAGCCGGTCGAATGCGTCGTCGTCGGAGAACTCACCGGGCACGAACCGAAAGCCTTGTGACAGTTGCCGCCAGCTCGCCTCCCGGAATGGCGTCCGGGCATACTGACGGACTGCGTCGTGGACCTCCTTGGCGAAGTCCTGGTCGGCCCAATCGCGGCGAGCGAATCCCACGAGAGAGAAACCCGGGGGCAGCAGCCCACGGTTGGCCAGGTCGTAGACCGCCGGCATGAGTTTCTTGCGCGACAGGTCGCCGGTCACTCCGAAGATCACCAGACTGCACGGGCCGGCGATGCGAGGCAGCCGCTTGTCCCGCGGATCTCGGAGCGGGTTTCTCGGTCGAGTGTCAGTCCTCACCGGAGCACCTCGAGCAGCCGGGACAGGCCCGCGGCCCGGTCGGTCAGGTGCAGGCGCAGGACCGGCCGATTGTGGTCGGCCAGGACCTGAGCATCACCAGCTGCCTGGGCGGTGATCAGCTGGCCGAACGTGAAGGGCCGGCCAGGCACGGCGAGATCGTCCTCGACGGCACCGGTCACCTGCAGAAACACCCCGGTTGGCGGTCCCCCCTTGTGGTACTGCCCGGTCGAGTGCAGGAATCGAGGTCCCCAGCCGAAAGTCACCGGCCGCCGCGTGCGGATCGCCAGCGGCCGCCGAACGTCGGCCAGCGCCGCATCGGCGCCCTCTCGATCCAGATACGCCATGACGGCCAGGTAGCCGTTGGCGGACAGCCGGGACAGCAACGCCGACACGGCCTCGTCCACCGTCTTCACATCACCGAGCAGCGCGGAACTGCCGCGCACCTCGATCGATCCGTCGGTAAACGCTGCAGGCTCCGACTCGGGCCGCCCGTCGAGAAGACCGCGTGCTGCCTTCTTGGCGCTCTCCACGTCGGGCTGGTCGAACGGGTTGATCCCGATCAGTCGGCCAGCCACAGCCGTGGCGTACTCCCACAGCAGAAACTGCGCGCCGAGCGGCCCACTGACACTTACCCCACCGTCGGGTGGCGCCGGGCCGAGCACGGCCGGCAGCACGTCCGGTGCCGCCCAGTGCATCTCTGGGTCGTCGATCCCAGCGAGCGGGATCGGCAGGACACCCGTTCCGTCCTTGCCCGTCGACTCGGCGATCAGCTGCTCGGCCCAGTCGGCAAAGCCGACGATCCCCGAGCCGGCGTCGGCGATCGCAACCTTGTCGCGTCCGGTTGGGACGCCGCCACCGAGGGCGGCGCCGAGCACGAGTGCAGGATTGCCGGGCTCGTCGGCCGCCAGCATCGGAGCCGCGGACGCCGCGTCGTCGAGGAGGACGGAGACGTCCGCCCCGGCCAGGGCCGACGGCACCAGCCCGAAGGCCGTCAGGGCCGAGTACCGGCCGCCGACACTCGGATCGGCGAGGAACACCCGCCGGTACCCGGCGGCCGCCGCGAGCTCGGCGAGACCCGAGCCAGGGTCGGTGACGGCCACCATCCGGGCCGCGGAGTCGATCCCGGCCGCATCGAAAGCGGCGGCGAACGCACGCCGCTGGCTGTCGGTCTCGACCGTCGAACCGGACTTGCTGGACACGACCACGACGGTGCGGTCGAGCCGGTCGGCGAGCGCGGCGCGGATCCGGCCGGGATCGGTGGTGTCGAGGACCGTCAGCTCCACCCCGGCGGACCGGGTGATGACCTCCGGGGCGAGCGAGGACCCGCCCATGCCGCAGAGCACGATCCGGTCCAAACCCTCCGCCCTCAGGTCAGCCTGCAACGCCTCGATCTCGGCGAGCAGTGGACGTGACGTCTCGTGCAGCCGGACCCAGCCGAGGCGGACTGCGGCCTCTTCTTGCGCGGCCGCTCCCCACAAGCTCGCATCGGCGGCAGCCAGCCGCGATGCGACCCGATCGGCTACCAGGTCGCCGATGACGGCCCGGTTGGTGACCCGGGTCGAAACCGCAAGCCCAGCCATCAACGACCTGCCTGCAACGTCGCCTCGACGGTGCGGTACAGATCAGCCCAGCTGGTCTCGAACTTCTCGACCCCCTCCTCCTCCAGAGCGCGGCCCACGTCTGCGAGGTCCACACCCACGCGCTCGAGCTGATCGAAGAGTGCTCGGGCTTGCTCGTAGGAACCGCTGATGGTGTCGCCGCGGATGTCACCGTGGTCGGCCACCGCGTCGAGAGTGGCCTCCGGCATTGTGTTGACGGTCTCCGGCGCGACCAGCTCGGTGACGTAGAGGGTGTCCTGGTAGTCGGGGTTCTTCGTGCCGGTCGACGCCCACAGCGGCCGTTGTCGCGTGGCGCCAGCCTTTTCCAACCGCTGCCAGCGCTCCGAGGAGACGAACTGCTCGTACGCCTGATAGGCCAACCGGGCGTTGGCGACGGCTGCCTTGCCGCGCAGTGCCAGTGCCTCATCGGTACCGATCGAGTCGAGACGCTTGTCGATCTCGGTGTCCACCCTGCTGACGAAGAACGATGCCACGGACCTGATGCCAGGGAGCGAGTGGCCGGCGTCCAGGCGTCGCTCCAGGCCCGATGCGTACGCGTTCATGACCCCGCCGTAGCGCTCGACGGTGAAGATCAGCGTGACATTGATGCTGATCCCATCCGCGATCGCCGCTGTGATCGCCGGCAGACCGGCGACCGTTGCAGGGATCTTGATGAACAGGTTGGGCCGGTCGACCTCCTCCCACAGGTCGTGCGCCTGGTCAATCGTCTCCTGGGTCTCGTGTGCCAACCGAGGGTCGACCTCGAGCGACACCCGGCCGTCCAGCCCGCCGGTCCGCTCTGCAACCGGCGCGAGCAGGTCGCAGGCTGCGCGGACGTCGTCGGTGGTCATGTCGTGGATGGCGGTCTCAGCGTCCGAGCCCAGCTCGGCGTGCATCCGCAACTGGTCGTCATACGCGCTGCTCTTGGTGATTGCGGTCTGGAAGATGGTCGGGTTGCTGGTCACCCCGACGACGTAACATTCCTCGACCAGCCGCCGCAGGGTGCCGCTGTCGAGCCGGTCGCGAGACAAGTCGTCGAGCCAGATCGCCACCCCTTGCTCGGTGAGCTGGCGAAGTCGTTCGGTGTCGCGAATCGTCGGTGGGTGCGTCATGGCTGTCCTCCCGGAGGTCGGCGGTCGGATTAACCTGCAGCAGCCGCGATGGACTCCTTGGCGGCTGTGGCAACGGCCTCGGCGGTGATCCCGAACTCGCTGAAAAGGGTCTTGTAGTCGGCCGACGCCCCGAAGTGCTCGAGGCTGATGGACCGCCCGGCATCGCCGACAAGCTCGCGCCAGCCCTGGGCGACTGCCGCTTCGACCGACACGCGAGCTCGCACCGTCGGCGGGAGTACGTCGTCGCGGTACTTCTGATCCTCGCGAAGGAACCATTCACGACAGGGCATGGACACCACCCGGGCTGCGACGCCGTCAGCGGCCAGCAGGTCTCGCGCGGCCACCGCAAGCTGCACCTCCGAGCCGGTTCCGATCAGCACGACGTCGGGTTGACCGTCGTCGTCGTCGAGGAGCACGTACGCACCGCGCGCCACGCCGTCGGCGGAGGCGAAGCCGTCCGTATCCCGGGGGAAGGTGGGGACGTTCTGCCGGGTCAAGCACATTCCCGCTGGTCGCGGCTGGGTCGCGTGATGTTCTAGTACGGTTCGCCAGGCGACAGCCGTCTCGTTGGCATCTGCGGGTCGGACGACGTCCAGCCCTGGGATCGCGCGCAACGCGGCAAGGTGTTCGACCGGTTGGTGGGTCGGTCCGTCCTCGCCCAGTCCGATCGAGTCGTGGGTCCAGACATAGGTGACCGGCAGGCCCATGATGGCCGCTAGGCGCACCGCTGGCCGCATGTAGTCGCTGAATACCAGGAAGGTCCCACCGTATGGGCGAGTGAGCCCGTGCAGCGCAATGCCGTTGAGAATCGATCCCATCCCGTGCTCGCGGATGCCGAAGTGCAGTACCCGGCCATACCAGTCGCCCTCGAATTCCTTGCTGGACCGGTCCGGCGGCAAGAACGACAGTTCACCGTCGGGCGTGGTGTTGTTGCTGCCGGCCAGGTCAGCCGAGCCGCCCCACAGCTCCGGAAGCACCGGTGCCAGGGCGGTGAGAACCTCACCGGACGCTTTCCGGGTGGCGACGTCCTTGCCGGGCGGGAACGTTGGCAGTGCATCGACCCAGCCGGTCGGCAGCGACGAGCTCGACAGCCGGTCGAGCAGCCCTGCCTGATCCGGGTTGGCCACTTGCCAGGCAGCGAACCTCTGGTCCCAGGCCTTGTGCAGCGCCGCCCCGCGGTCGCGGACGGCGAGGGCGTGCTCGCGGACGTCGTCGGCGACGGTAAAAGTCTGCTCGGGGTCGAAGCCGAGCAGCTTCTTGGTCGCGGCGACTTCATCCGCACCGAGCGCCGAGCCGTGCGCGGTTCCGGTGTTCTGCTTGGTCGGCGCCGGCCAGCCGATGATCGTCCGCAACGCGATGAACGAGGGCCGCTCGGTCTCTGCCCGCGCCGCGTGGAGCGCGGCGTAGAGGGACTCGACGTCCTCGTGGTAGGGCCCCTCGCGGCGGCTGCCCCCCACCCAGTCGACGGTCTGGACGTGCCAGCCGTACGCCTCGTACCGCGCAGGCACGTCTTCGGAGAACGCGACCCTGGTGTCGTCCTCGATCGAGATCTGGTTGTCGTCCCAGAGCAGCACAAGGTTGCCCAGCCGTTGCGTGCCCGCGAGCGAACAGGTCTCGCTCGACACGCCTTCCTGCATGTCGCCGTCGGAGGCGATGCACCAGATCGTGTGGTCGAAGGCGCTCTCGCCCTGGGCCGTGTCCGGATCTAGCAGCCCGCGGGTACGGCGGGCGGCCATCGCCATCCCGACGGCGTTACCGACCCCTTGGCCGAGTGGGCCGGTCGTCGTTTCCACCCCGGGCGCGTGATGCAGCTCGGGATGCCCGGGGGTGATGGAACCCCAGGTGCGCAACGCAGCCAGGTCCTCGAGGGCCATCGGGTAGCCCGACAAGTAGAGCTGGATGTAGAGCGTCAGGCTCGAATGGCCGGCTGAGAGGACGAAGCGGTCCCTGCCCAGCCAACTCGGGTCGCCTGGGTCGTGCCGGAGGAGGCGCTGGAAGAGCAGGTATGCGGCGGGCGCGAGGCTCATCGCCGTGCCGGGGTGGCCGTTGCCGACCTTCTCCACAGCATCCATCGCGAGGACCCTGACGGTGTCAACGGCCCGCCTGTCGAGATCCGTCCATTCCAGGGCGCTCTGCTCGGTCACGGGATCGGGCTCCTCTCGGCCGACGACCTGGGAGGTCGGGCCCTATACATGCTGACGCGGCCCTGAGCGAGCCTACCCATCAGCCGGCGGCCCACGCGTCCTGTCGCTGTCCTACGGCGTCGTATCGGTAGACTCACGTGGTCCCGCGCAGCTGCGTCGGGGTCGCGCCATCCGCGGCACGAGAGAGGTAGGTCGTGACGACCGTCGAGCCGCACCGTGTTTCAGACGTGCGACTTCGGCCGAGCTCGTGGCGTACGTCCTGCGCTGCGTACCTGTCGTTGATGAAACTACGGGTCGTCGAGGTGTTGCTGGTCACGACCCTCCCGGCCATGATCCTCGCTGAGCGCGGCGTGCCGCCGGTCGGGCTCGTCCTGGTCACGTTGTTGGCAGGCACGCTGGCGGCCGGCAGCGCCCACGCGTTCAACCAGGTGCTCGAGCGCGATATCGATGCCGTGATGCGGCGCACGCACCGGCGGCCCGTCCCGACCGCCGTCGTTTCGCCGGCGGCCGGCGCGGTGTTCGCTGGCGTCCTGCTCGTCGCCGCGGTCCTCTTGATGTTGGCGTTCGTCAACCCGCTGGCCGCGGCGCTGACGGTCGCCGCGAACGTCTTCTACGTCGTGGTGTACACCGTCCTGCTGAAGCGGAGAACGTCGCAGAACATCGTGTGGGGTGGCGTCGCGGGCTGCTTGCCCACGCTGATCGGCTGGGCCGCGGTCACCGGCAGCCTCGCGTTGGAGCCGGTGCTGCTGTTCTTGATCGTGTTCTTCTGGACCCCGCCGCACTACTGGCCGCTGGCGATGCGCTTCCGGGACGATTACGCCCGAGCGGGTGTTCCCATGCTGCCCGTCGTCGCGCCGCCGGCAACTGTCGCCCGGCAGATCCTCGCCTATTCCTGGGCGATGGTCGCGACCACGTTGGTTCTCTGGCAGGTCGCGGACCTCGGCTGGCTGTACGGCGTTCTTGCGATTCTGGCCGGCGGATGGTTCCTCGCCGAGGCGCAGCGGCTGTACCGACGAGCGAAGCACGATGCCAGCGGTGCCGAGTTGCGGGCGATGCGGCTCTTCCATGGCTCGATCACCTATCTGACGATCGTGTTCGCGGCCGTGGCGCTCGACGTGCTGATCCTCACCTGATCGTCGAAGTGCAGAGGCTCCACACATGCGCGCTCGACTGCTCGGACTCGCCGGTGTCGCCGTCGCCGTCGCGGCCACCGGGTGGGCCTTCGCCGGGGGAGCCGGCGCTCCCGTCGTCACGCTCGTCCTGATCGCCGTGGTGCTGGCGCTCGCCGACGCTGCCGTCTGGCGCGCGGCTGGCGACGGATCGGACCTCGACATCCCTGCTGGACAGCGGCTGCCCCCTCAACCCTGGGGAGCCCTGGTGGCGGTGACGGCGGCCATCGGCCTCGTTGCAATCGTGATCGTGCGGGCCAACCCAGCCGCGGTACTCGTCGGTATTGTCGGGGCTGCGGCCGTCATCGGGTCATTTCCGCGGCACGCTGGCAGGACTCTCGCGAGCGGGACAGTGCGGACCGCTCGCCGGCTCCGGGCGTTCGTGCGAGCACACGGCGTCGAGGAGGGGCAGCAGGCGCAGGGTTACCTCACGTCGCTGGGGAAGCCTGGTGCCCGGCTGCTGGTCGTCGCTCCAGACGGGGCGTGGACCGACGTCATGCTCGGCGACGATGTCCTCGAGATCGCGGCGCTGGCGCGAATCGAACTGCGCAAGCCGGACGACCCAATCATTGCGCAGCGGATACGGATCGGGGCCCGGTCATGGACGCGGATGACGGACTCGTGGTGAGGGAGCGGGCTCAGGCAGCCAGCGCGCCGCAAACCACGCGTCCACTGCGGCGGCGACCAACAACGCGGCGCCGAGCACGTGTAAGCCCACCAGAAGCACCGGCAGGTCGAGTGCGTATTGGACGACGCCGACGGCGCCTTGGCCGATCTCGACGGCGATGAGAATGCCCGCGGCCTGGGTCGCCCGCCCCGGTGACCCGACGGCGCGAGCCGCGAAGTAGAGGCCGACGGACAAGCCCAGCAGTAAGCAGACCGCGTCGACGTGCAGCTGCGCGACGGACTCGAGGTCCAGACCGGTCCGGGGAGACTCGCGATCGCCGGCATGTGGACCGCTGCCGGTCACCACGGTGCCGAGATACACGGCCACGAACGCGGCGGTCAGCGTCGTGGCCGCCAGGCGCCGCAGCCACGGTGAGCCGATCTGGACGGGCCTGGTGCCGGCCGGGCGTTGTGCCCGGCGGACCAGAATCACGGCAACAGCGATCAACCCAGCCGAGCACATGAAGTGCAGCATCACGACCCACGGGTTGAGCAGCGTCCGGACGGTGGCCATGCCGATCAGAGCCTGCGCGGGGATGCCGAGCAGCAGCACGGAGGCCGGAACCAGCAGATCGCGCCGGGGGTGGTCGGAGCGCGTCGTCCGCCAGACTGCGAGCAGCATCGCCGCGGCGATCGCGCCGAGCACGAACGTGAGCAGCCGGTTGCCGAACTCGATGACGCCGTGGATTCCCAACTCCGGGGTCGGGACCAGCGACTCGTCAGTGCATCGCGGAACCGTCGGACACCCCAGGCCGGAGCCCGTCAGCCGGACCGCGCCGCCGGTGACGACGATGCCGATCTGGGAGATGAGCGACGCTACCGCAAGCCGGCGCAGCGTCGGATCGGTCGGCACCGGCACCCGGTCCCACGCCCGCCAGACGCCCCCGGCCTGCGGCTCGGCGAGGGTCACTCCGACATCCTAGGGTTGGTCGCTGCGTCCGAGCGTGAGTCGGCTTGAGCTCGGACGAGAAATAGGACACGATGGTGTTGTGAAAACCGTGCGAGACGCTCGACGAGAGTGGCCACCGGGCCAGTCTCAGGACGATCCCCATGCTGGCACCCGGGCCCGCGTGGCGCGGTCGATCCTGGAGAACGGACCGTCTACCGCCGCTGCGTTGGGCGCCCGGCTCGGGCTGACGCCGGCAGCCATCCGCAGGCACCTGGACACGCTGCAGGCCGACGGCATGATCGAGGGCAGGCAGGCACGGGTTCACGGGCACCGCGGCCGGGGACGGCCGGCCAAGGTCTTCGTGGTCACTGACGCTGGTCGCGACGCTTTCGAGCAGGCGTATGACGACTTGGCCGTCGGAGCGCTGCGTTTCCTCGCCGAAACCGGCGGGGACGAGCTGGTCGGGGAGTTCGCCCGGCGCCGGGTCGGCGAGCTGGAGGAGCGCTACCGGCCGATGGTCGACGCCGCCGCCGGCCCGGAGGACAAGGCCAGGGCGCTGGCCCGGTCGCTGTCAGCCGACGGCTATGCCGCGTCAGTGGAGATTGCGCCAACCGGATCCGGCGAGCAATTGTGCCAACACCACTGCCCGGTGGCACACGTCGCCGAGCAGTTTCCGCAGCTGTGCGAGGCCGAGACCGAGGCGTTCGCTCGGCTGCTCGGTACGCACGTCCAGCGGCTGGCGACCATCGCCCATGGCGATGGCATCTGCACCACACACATCCCGCGCCTCCGGCCACTGGAGCTGTCCGAGCGCGCTGACATGATGTCCCGCGAGCACACCCCTGAAGGGATCTCTCGATGACCACCACCGCTCACCCCGAGCTCGAGGGTTTGGGCCGCTACAAGTTCGGCTGGGCCGACTCGGACGCCGCTGGCGCTCTTGCGCGCCGCGGATTGTCCGAGGACGTCGTCCGCGAGATCTCAGCGCTGAAGAACGAGCCGGAGTGGATGCTCGAGTTGCGGCTCAAGGGGCTGCACCTG
>DASSDH010000100.1:0-2525 GCA_035697245.1 Jiangellaceae bacterium | reverse complement strand
GTGCGCGGTCAGCTCCTTGAACGTGCCGGTGCCGGAGACGACGAACCATTCCTCTGTGAGCGGATTGGTGAGAACGTCCCGGACGCGGAAGTTGTCCTATCCCAACCGGGCCACGACCTCGCTCGGATCGACGACGGCAGTCCGCTCGGCGCGCTGTTCATGGCGGGCGAAGGCGACGACTGTCACGAGGAGAAGAACGAGTCCGGCCCACTGCGACCCGGTGAGCGAGGCGTCCAAGACGGTGATGCCGACGACCGCCGCCGTGATCGGAAACGCCAGCTCCGCGATCGTCGCGCGAGCGGCGGGAGTGCTCTGCAGGCCCCGGTAATAGAGCATCAGCGCCGCGAGTCCAGGGACCAGGGCCAGCCCGACCAAGCCAGGAACATCACCCGCCGCGGGGAACAGGGGCGCTCCGGTAGCCACGGCGACGACCAATGCCGCGGGGAGTCCGATGGCGAATCTGAGCACCGTGATGCTGGCGAAGTCCAGCCGCAGACTGACCTGGCGGCCCGCAACTGTGCCGCCGGCCCACAACGCGGCTGCGCCGAGAGCCAGCAAGGCAGCCGACAGCCCAGCGACCGTCACGTCCAGCGGGTCATCGAACGACAGCAGCCATGCACTTGCGATGGCGGCGAGCAGAAACAATCCGTACTTCGGCCGCAGTCGCTCGCCGAGGAAGAGACACGCCGCGCCGGCCGCCAACAACGGTTGGACCTTCTGCAGGGCAACCGGTGTGATCGGGTCGCCGTATCGGAAGGCCATTGTGAACAGCACGGTCGCCGTGGCTGAGGCCCCCGCTCCGATGAAGATCAGCGCCCACCAGTCGACCGGCCGGCAGACACGGGAGGCGGCCCGAAACGCCCGCGGCAGCCAGGGCAACGTCACCAGTACCAGGATGACGTGCTCGGCGAGGACGATCGTGGCAGCGGATAGCGTGCTGACCAGTGGGAGCCGGAAGAGCGCATCGGTGCCCCATAGCGCCGCGGCAAGAGCAACCAGCCAGGTGCGGTCCCTCGTCCGCGACGGTTCAGTTGTGCCAGCGGGACCATGACTCATGCGTCACTCCTTGCTCGCCGTAGCTTCGCGCCGACGGTATCGGGGACCATTGGTGGATGCTTCGCCGGTTCCAGCAGGTCGATGTCTTCTCCCCAGACCCGCTCTCAGGCAACCCGCTCGCGGTTGTGCTCGATTCCGAGGGCCTGTCGACCGAGAAGATGCAGCAGTTCACCCAGTGGATGAATCTGTCGGAGACGACGTTCCTGCTGCCGGCGTCCACACAAGACGCCGACTACCGGGTGCGGATCTTCACTCTTCCGCACGAACTCCCGTTCGCCGGGCATCCGACGCTGGGTAGCTGTCACGCCTGGCTTCGGGCAGGCGGAGAGCCACGACAAGAGGATGTCGTCGTCCAGGAGTGCGGCATCGGCCTGGTACGGATCCGGCGCACAGACGGGGCGCTCGCATTCGCGGCTCCTCCGCTGCTGCGCAGCGGTCCGGTTGACGATGCGCTCGTGGACCAGATCGCGGCAGTTCTCCGCGTCGATCGCTCCCACATCGTCGACGCCGAATGGGCCGACAACGGGCCCGGCTGGGTCGTCGTCGTCCTCGACAGCGCCGACGCCGTGATGGCCCTCGAGCCCGCACCGGCATCCAGCGCCAGGCTCGACATCGGTGTCGTCGGCTGGTACCCGGAAGGTTCGGAATGCGCGTACGAGCTAAGGGCGATCTTCAGCGACGGCCTGGGCGGGCTGCAGGAAGATCCCGTGACTGGAAGCCTGCACGCCGCCGTCGCTCAATGGCTGATCTCGACGGGTCGGGCGACCGCCCCGTACATCGCCAGCCAAGGCACCCGGCTCGGTCGTACCGGTCGCCCCCGGATCGACCAAGACGCCGACGGCACGGTGTGGGTGGGCGGACCGACGCGGACCTACATCGAAGGCACGGTCGATCTCTGATCTCAGTGCCGGCGTCAGCGGTCAGGACCTGGCCCGGGCTGGCAGTGTGGGCACCAGGCGCTCACCCGTTCCCACGGAGCCACGCCCTGGTCGCCACGCCTGATGGGTCCGCCGCACCGAAGGCAGGTCCGGCGACCGTAGACCCAGTTCTTACGGTCAGACCGCGTGTCACCTGTTGTCGACTGGACGTAGCCGCCGATGTTGGCGGTCAGGAGCCGGTGAGCGAGATCGACCCAGGAGGCCAACTCGCCGGCTTCGCGAACGGGCGTCCATGGAGAGACCCCGCGCAGGAAACACAGCTCGGTCTTGTACAGGTTGCCGAGACCGGCCAGGTTGCGCTGATCGAGCAGTGCCTCTCCGATCTCGCGGTCGGGCTCGCCGGCCAAGCGCCGGGCCGCTTCGTCGGCGTCCCAGTCCGGTCCCAACAGATCCGGGCCGAGGTGACCCACCAGGTCGTTCTCCTTGGCGCGCGGCACCACGTCGATGACGGGGATCCGGAATCCGACCGCGTCGAATTCCGCGTTCGCGAGCACGATCCGGATCTGCCACTCATGACCACCGTGCCAGGGT
>DASSDH010000099.1:0-3033 GCA_035697245.1 Jiangellaceae bacterium | reverse complement strand
GGTGACGCCATGCAGGGCGACTCCCACGTCATTCTCGAGACCGCCGACGGGCTTTCGTACGCGTCGCTGCGGCGGCGACCCGTACCGCGGACCGATCGGTATGCCATCGGCCAGTCGTTGCGGGAGAAGGTGCCGCGCTCGGTGCTGGGCGCTTGGATCCCTGCACCGGATCGGCGAGACCCCGTCGAACAGATCGCCGAGACTCATACCGATCGGCTGCCGTGGTTGATCGCGGTTCGCATCGGCCGGATGATCTCGTCGCCATACGCATTTCTACGCGGCACGGCGGGCGTCATGGCGGCCGACTTCGCGCAGCTGCCGGCCACCGGCATCATGCCGGTGATCTGCGGCGACGCTCACCTGGGCAACTTCGGGTTCTATGCATCCCCCGAGCGAGACCTCGTCTTCGACCTCAACGACTTTGATGAAGCCCACCCGGGCAGTTGGGAATGGGACCTGCGCCGGCTGGCCACGAGCGTCTGGGTCGCGGGCCGGCAGAACGGCGCGACCGAGTCCGACTGCGAGGCCGCCGTCACGTCCTGCGTCGCTGACTACCGGCAACAGATCCGCAAGCTGTCCGAGGAGTCGTTGCTGCAGCGCTGGTACGAACGGCTCGACCTGGAGCGACTCAGCACGACCGTCTCGGACAAAACGCTGCGAGCTGAGATCGAGCGATCCGCTCGCCGCGCCCGAACCCGCACCAGCGACCGGGCGCTCCCCCGCTTCACCGAACGCCGCAACCGTGAACGGCGCATCGTCGAGGAACCGCCACTGATCACCAGACTCAGCGAGGCCGACGCCGGGCAGTTGGCCGAAGCGCTCGACGAGTATCTGCTGACGCTTCCGAAGCAGTGGCGGCGGCTGCTCGCCGGCTACACCCTGCTCGACTGCGCACACAAGGTCGTCGGTGTCGGCAGCGTCGGGCTGCGGGCGTATGTCGCCCTCTGTGAGGGCAGCAGTCCCGACGACGTCATCTTCCTGCAGGTCAAGCAGGCCAGGCGGTCGGTTGTCGCGCGGTACGTGCACGGCGAGTCGGCGCTACACGCACACCAGGGCCAGCGAGTCGTCGAGTACCAGCAGGCGTTGCAGACGGTCAGTGACCCACTTCTCGGCTGGGCGACGATCAACGATCGGCAGTATTACGTGCGGCAGTTCCGCGACATGAAAGGAGCGATTCCGATCGACCGCATCGATGCCGGGGCGTTGGCCGACTATGCCGGCGTCTGTGGCCACCTGCTGGCCAAGGGGCACGCCCGCACCAGCGGCGCGTCGATGATCGCCGGGTACCTCGGTGCGTCGGACAAGGTCGACGTGGCCATGAGCAAGTTCGCCCAGTCCTATGCCGATCAGACCGAGCGGGACCATCAGGCGCTCGTGGCGGCCGTCGCCGCCGGCAGGCTGCCAGTCGAACGCGGGATCTGAGGCGGCGGGCTCAGGTCTCGCGGAGTTTGGCCAGTACCAGCGGGTCGATCTTGCCGGCCACGAGGCGTTCTTCGTAGTTCTCGATTCCCGCCCAGGCCGCCAGCGCGGCGCCGAGGTCGTCGTCGGCGAAGCCGCGCTTGGCCAGCAGCGTCCGAACCTCGGCCGCCCTATCACCATCGAGGTCGAGCAGCGTGTCCGGCTCGGGCTTGCCGAAGTAGAGATCGTGCAGGTCGAGCAGCCGGGCCAATTCCAGGACCGGCGCCCCGTGGTCGTCGACGCGCAGGTCGACGAGGACGTCACTGCCACCGCCATATCCGCCCTCCGGAGTGACGACGAGCAGCGCAGCGCTCTGCCGGCCGCGACTATCGCCCCCGGCTTCGTCGCCTGCGGTCAGCCCAGCCAATAGTCGTCGCGCCAGCGGCTCGTCTGGGCCAGAACTGAGCCACGCCTGCTCCATCGCCGCGACCACTTCGGGACCGACCAGGATGTTGCCCTGAATCGCGTAGCCGTCACCGGTCACCCCTCCGGCCCACGGATTGCACTCGCTGCCTGTGAACGTCGCGGCTGCTCCTGCGGCGTCGACGACGCCCACTTGCCGCGACTCCCGCTTGTCGTCGGTGGCGACGAGCGAGTCGAGAGTGAGTTGCGCTCTGCGGCCGTGACGCAACTGCGCTAAGCCGTCGGCCCGGTACGCGAGGTTGGCATAGGCCTGGGTGGCGATGGCCCCGATACCCGCTTCCGCGGCCGGGACGGCGGCTCCTACCGCCAGGAACTTCGCCGCGACGGCAACGCCGAACGACGTGCCGTCAGCGCCGCGGGCGACGATGGAGAAGGTCATGGGGGGACGGTACGGCCTGTCGATCTACGAGCACACGATGCGTGGCCGGCCTGAAGGCTCATCCAGGGGTGCAGCCTATTCGCCGGTCGCACCGTCGACGAGCTCGCGGGCGATGTCGAGATGGCCGGCGTGACGGGCGTACTCCTGCAGGACGTGGAGCATGATCCAGGCGAGGGTCGGATGTGGATCCGAGTCGTCTTTGTCGAAACGCCCGCCGATCGCGGCGACGTCGCTCAGCGCGGATTCCGCAACGATCGCCCGCGTTTGGAGACCACCAGCATGCAAAGCGGCGACCAGGTCTGCGGTCGTCTCCTCCGGGCCCACCCGCCAGCGTCCGTCCGCATCCTGGTCACCGTATGGCGCAGGAAGCTGTTCGGCGGCGAAACCCCACTGGAACCACCGCTTCTCCATGTAGACGAGATGCTTGATCAGCTCCAGCGGGGTCCAGCCAGATGGCAGGCGGCTGGTCCGCAGGTCTTCGTCAGGCAGGCCGTCGATCTTTCGGATGACCGCCGATCGGTAGTAGTCCAGGTAACCGAGCAGCAATTCCTGCGGATCGCCGAGCTCGCCGCTAGGTTCATGCACTGCGCCAGTCATGGTGATCGATTGTGCCCGGCTGTCGGCGACCGTAGTCACCCCTTGACCGCGCCCATCGTGAAACCGGACACGAACCTGCTCAGGAAGATGCTGAATATCAGGGCGATCGGCACCGCGATGATCACGTTTGATGCCTGCAGTGACTGCCAGAAGAAGACGTCGCCACGGATGAGCTC
>DASSDH010000098.1:0-62229 GCA_035697245.1 Jiangellaceae bacterium | reverse complement strand
GCTGCTGTGGGCATCCGCCGCGCTGTCCGCGATCGTCGACAACATCCCGTACGTGGCCACCATGAGCCCGATCGTGGCCGAACTGGTGCACGCCGACGGCTCCACCGGCCAATCCCAGGTGCTGTGGTGGGCGCTGGCACTCGGAGCGGACCTGGGCGGCAACGCCACCGCCATCGGGGCCTCCGCGAACGTCGTCGTTCTCGGCCTCGCCGAACGCGCCGGTCGTCGGATCAGTTTCTGGGAATTCACCCGCTACGGACTGATCGTCACCGCCATTACCATCGCCATCGCAACCCCGTACCTGTGGCTGCGCTACTTCGCCCTCACCTGACCAGCCACACCAGCGGCGTAAGTCGGGTGTCGGCTTTCCCCGGCATAGCCGCGGCGTGCCGAGTCTTCCGATATCGGTGGGCGCGCGCCATCCCCTGCGCCGACATCACCACGACGCATGCCCGGCAATAGATGACCTCACAGCATCACTGATGCCCCCTTGCTGGTCGTAGTCGTGGAACGTGTCCCCCGGATCCTGCCTAGTGCTTCTGACGGTGGGAGGGTGCGGTCGAATGCCAGCCGGCGAACAGCACCGACCAGGGTGAGCAGTTCCGCCCAGCCATGGCGGCCGGGTTCGTGCGGTTGGAAGTGTGGGGCGCGGTGCTCGACCTCCATGGGGTCGGGTGCGTAGGCCCCGTCCGCCGCTCACACGGTTGGCAGGGCCGCCGAAGGTTACGAACAACCGGCGTACAACGCGTGCCGGTCCGCCGCGTTACGCAGGTCACGCTCAGCGCTAAGTAATCCGACAACGTGGCCTTACCTCTACCTTCGGTACTACGCATCTTAAGTAGCTCCCGGGTATTACGAAAGGAAACCAGCGTAACTCCTGCGGAGATCGCTGCTCGGCCCACGAACCCATCCGGTCTAGCGTTGTGAATGTTCTCTTGCACCGCTCAATCAAACGCACAATATCAATCATCTATTGCGTCTTCTGATGGCCTCCTGGAGGCTGCCGTCAGGCGAGTGGGAATGGCGGCTGCCACCACGGCGGCGTTGACTGCAGCTCGATCCGGTCGACCCATTTCACCCACCAGAACCCTCTTCTCCCTGGGGCAACGAGGCGTACTGGAAAGCCGTGTCCCGGAATCAACGGTTTTCCACCGACCGCCGTGGCAAGGAGTAGGCGATCGACCTCGTCAACTGGGAAGCGAATCCAGTAGCCAGTGACAGAGTGCACGAAAAGGCTTCGGGCATCACCGAAATCGCGGAGGAGGGCCGAGACGGGAGCGCCGGTCCAATCCTGCTCGGCATACCAGCCTGAGGTGCAGTCCAAGAGGGCGCGCAGCTGGGAGTGATAGGCAGACAGGTCAGCCATAGTCAGCTGGTACTGGCCATCGCCATCGATGACGGTGAGCCGCCAGCGGTCCGCATCGACCGTAGGAATCGAGTCATTGAGCCAGATGTACCTCGGCATCGATGCAGGGTCGAACGAGCCGGCCTCGTAGGAGCCGGTGAAGCGACGATCCAGACCCGGCAGCCCAGTGAGCCGAACAGCCGAGGCGGTGGCGACGTAGACACCAGCCGCTGCGGTTGTGAGCATGCCGGTGCGAAGCAGGACGCGGCGTGACAGGTCGGCCTTGCGCGGGCGGGTGTGTCGGGCGAGCACGTGCCAGCCCGCCAACGGGACGAGCGCCAGAGCGGCGGCGACATGGATCCACATGCCACGGACTCCGCCGATTGAGCGTACGAGTCCGGTGGTGTAGCCGAGGCCGGCGAGGATGGTGGTGACCGCGAGTAGTGCAAGAAGCAGGGACGCCCAACGGCTGCTTCGAGCCCGACGGAGGCCGCGGCGGATCACCGCGCTCTTCCATGGGATGAGCAGGACGACCATCATCGCTGCCACCCCGTGCCCGATGACGACCCATCGTCCGGATACCGAACCGTTGGCAACGGCGCCGATACCGGTGGCGAACGTGATGAGGAGGGCTAACAGCAGGGTCAGGTTGGTGATCCGGGGCGAAGGTGCTCGAGTGATCGCGGCGCCGGGAGTCGTCCTAGCTCGGCTCTGCGACATCGGGCTGACCTCCGCACACGTGAGAACGTGTGTTATTTCAACTGTTATAAGCTACGTTATTGACCATGGCAAGTGCGGCGAGCGATTCGTTACCGAATCCGGACATCCGCGAACGGATCGTTGCGGCCGGGCTACTCGCGCTCAGCGACGACAGCACCGCCGAGCTGACCGTGCGGCGGGTGGCCAAGCTCGCCGGCTCATCCACCATGTGCATCTACACCAAGTTCGGCGGCCGGACCGGGATGGTGGAGGCCATTTACCGCAGGGGCTTTGAAGCGCTGCGAGACGCCCTCAGCGTTGCGACCAGCGAGATGGTCGGCCCGGCCGCCCAGGACCCCGACGAACGCATCGTCGCGATCGCCACCGCGTACCGGCGGTTTGCCCTCGACCGGCCTGCCCTCTACGCCCTCATGTTCGAGCGACCACTGCCCGACTTCGACCCGGCCCCACAACTGCGAACTGAGGCGCTAGCCGCGGCACTCAGACTCCTCACCGAGGAGGTACGGCACGCGCAGCAGCATGGCCTGCTGCCAGGGCAGGACCCAGCCCACACGTCCTATCTGTTGTGGACGGCCATCCACGGCATGACCAGCATCGAGCTCACCCATGTCCAGAACAGCGCCTTACCCGGGTGGGCTGTCAGCTCGCCGGGATCCGGCGAGCAAGTACTCGTCAATGGCGTCCGGGCGCTGCTCGCGGGTCTGAAGGTGACTGAGAACCCGGTCGACCTGCGCTACGCGCCTCCCTGATCCGGTCGGAAACGGCAACGCGGGCCCCGTTCTCCACAGTGATGAGATCACCGGCCTGGAGTTCCGACAGTCGGGAAACACCGCGGGTCCGTCCGCGGAGGTCCACATGGCCGACCATGACCGCCGGACCCATCTCGCCCGGCCGGCTGCTGCCGGCGAACCAGGCTCAATCCACCAGCTGTGGTTTAGAACCGAATACGGCGTAGTCCTGGGGCCCATACAGGGTGTGCGCCACCAGCTGCTCGACCTGCTGGCAGGGGCCGGAGTCCGCCGGTTGGAAGGCAGACCGGGTGGGGTTCAGCGGGCGCACTTCGACCTCGTCGAAGCCGGAAGCCGAGACCAGGTATTCGGTGAGAGCGGGCGGCAGCGGGGAGCGGTGTGTCGGGTCGTTGTAGAAGTCGCACGCGGCCATCCGGAGGTTGCTCGGGTTCGGCGTCTCGAGCAAGACGCAACCGCCGGGGCGCAGGGCGTGCCGGGCCGCGGCCAGAAACGCGAGAAGCGTTTCCACGTCGAGGTGCTCGATGAGGTGGAACGCGGTGACCATGTCGACTGAGTTCGCTGGCCGGCCAAGCAAGTGCGCAGCAGCGTCGCCGCGAACCACGTCGAGACCACGCGCCCGAGCAGCGTCGACGAATTCAAGGTTGGCGTCGACCCCCGATGCAGGCACACCGAACTCCCGCAGCAGCGCCAGCCACTCACCGCGGCCAGAGCCGACATCCACGACGCCGGTGCCCGCCGCGACGGATCCCCCTGCCGGTTCGACGACCCGCCGTACGTCAGGCAGGTACCCGATGAGCTTCGCGGTGACATCGGCCGTCGACCCACGGAAGCGGTCGATGAAGTCGGGGTAGAGGGCGGCGAAGCGTGGCCCGCTGCCGTCGACCTTGGCGCGCAGCTCGCGAATGTCCGACTCGAGCCCCACCGCCCGTTGCGAGACCTCGGCCAGCTCACGGACGAGGTCCCGGACCTGCGCCTCGAGACCCTCCACGCGATCGGCATTCGACGGTCCTCGCGAGCCAGCCACCGACGAGGTCATCCGGCCGTCACCGCACCTGCCGCACCGGCGTCCGGGTCCACCTTCCCCTCGGGCTCACCGGGTCTGGGGATTGTCCGTAGCACCCGAGCAGGATTGCCGGCGACCACTGTGTAGGGCTCGACGTCGCGCAGCACTAGTGAGCCCACGCCGACGACCGCGTGTGCTCCGATGCGGCAGGGCGCGACGACGATCGCATTGCTGGACACCCAGACACCCTCCTCGATGACGACATCGCGCCCCGACTTCGGTACAGCGACCTGGCGCTCGGCGCCGAACGTAGTCCAATCGTGCGTGCCTGTGAGGACCGAGACATTGTGACCAAAGAAGGCGTAGTCACCGACGGTTATCTCGCCCGACGAGAGATTGAACAGCGCATTGTTGACTACGGCGGTCGGGGCAACGTGCAGTCGAGCCGGATCTCCGTACACGAGCGGCCGAAACAGGACCGGGTCCTCGGTTTCACGGGCCCCGGTCGGCCGTCCCGACGCCGACGTCCCGCCTCGGAGTGCGACCGCTAACCTCTCGGCGCCCTGCGCCAGTCGCTCACACAGTGACATCACGGTTTCCCCTTTACCCGCTGTTGAGGGGACCACCTTGCTCGGTTCCGCCCGTGCTGTCCATGACTCACCGGCACGGTGGGAGGCAAGTGTCCGGGCATAGACCTGAGCATGCACGGCGACGATGGATTCCCAGCTGTGGGTCGCCGCCCGGGCTCGACCCGCCACGGTCAGCCGGTGACCAAGAGCTCGATCGCTGAGCACGCGGGCGAGGGCATCGGATAGAGCCGTCGTATCGCGAGGTGGAACCCAGAGCACACCATCGACTTCGGTCAGCCCGGAGACCGTGCCCTTGGGAGCCGTGGCGACGGCCGGCAGGCCGGCCGCGAGCGCGGCGAGCAGGGAGCTGGACTTGCGGGTAACACCGCCGTCGAGGGGGAACGCCGCAACGTCGGCCGCCAGCAGCAATCGGGAGACGTCGGCGTCAGGCAGGTAGCCGGTGAAGTGGACCTGATCCCGCACGCCGTGTGCAGCGGCGACCTGTTGCAGTTGCTGGCGCAGTTCGAGCGCAGCGCCGCTGGGCACGGAGTGGCTTTCCGCACCACCGATCAGCAGCAAGTGGATTCCGAGATCCTGCGCCCGCAGCGCGGCGACCGCGGCGATGAGCCTGTCGAGGGCTTTCTCCGGATGGAGAAAACCAAAGAACACGACGAGTGATGAATCTGGTGCCGCACCGAGTTGGCGGCGCACGTCGGCCCGGGCTCGACTCCGACCGCAGGTCGTCATGTCCACGTTGAGGCCGATCGGTACCTCGATCGCGGCCGGCGCACGGTGGCGGATGCGAGCCCGCAGCTCGGCCAGCTGCTCTGGCGACGAGACCAGCACGCAGTCGGCCCGGCGAGCCAACAGCAACGTCTCTCGGTCGGCGTGCCCGCGGCGTTCTGCCGCCGACCACAGCGCGGAGCGAACCCTGCCGCCGACGCCATGCGCTGACCAGACGCCGTACTCGTGCAACGTGACGATGAGCGAGATGCGCTTCGACAGAAGTATTGGGAGCAGCCCGACCGCACGGGAGAACCCGAAGACCGATGGCGCGAATTGCACATGCACGACGTCGAGATCGAGGCGGCGTATGGCCCGGGCCGCCGCAGCGGCACCGCGGATGTCCCATTGTTCGGTGACCCCGACCGCACCCTCTCCGGCGGCCCGGGCCAACTCGAATGTCGTGACGATCAACGGATCCTGGCCGGTGTGGCTGAGGTGCGTGGCCAGCCGGCGCGTGTAGTCGGCTACCCCGTCCCGGTTGGGGTCGAAGTAGCCGCAGATGAGCCCCACTCGCGTTCTTCTCATGCTCGCTACGACCTCGCCGAACTCCTCGAGGCGGTTGACTCGCTCGCCGTGTAACCGCAGGTCACGCACACCGAAAGGTCGTGCACCAACGTGGCCTTGCCTCTACCTTCGGTACTACGCGTTCAGTTGACCCGAGGCGAGGTGGCGCGATGCCGATCGAACGGGTTCGCCGCGCCTTTCTCGCCCGGCTGCCACTCGCTGAGCGCACCGAGATCCTCTCCGTCCTGCGCGACGAGACAACTGGCGGCTTCGTGCTGCTCGTCGCAACGGCTGCGGCGTTGCTCTGGGCCAATCTCGGGACCGAGTCTTACCTAACGGTCGGCGAGACCGTTATCGGGCCTGCTTCCCTGCACCTGGATCTCAGCGTCGCTGCCTGGACTGCTGACGCGCTCCTCGCCGTGTTCTTTCTGGTGGCCGGGCTCGAACTGAAGCGCGAGATCGTGGTCGGCGAGTTGTCCGACCCAGCCGCGGCGATCCTGCCGGTCGTGGCCGCCGGCTGCGGGATGGCGGTTCCTGCTGCGGTCTACCTGATGGTCAACGTCGGCATGGACGGGGACCTCGCCGGCTGGGCGGTGCCGACGGCGACCGACATCGCGTTCGCTCTCGCCGTTCTCGCGGTGATCGGTTCGCGGCTGCCGACGTCGCTGCGAGCGTTCCTGTTGACTCTGGCCGTCGTCGACGACCTGCTCGCGATCACGATAATCGCGGTCTTTTTCACACCAGACCTTTCGATCATCCCGCTGATCGGTGCGGCCGGGCTGCTCGGCCTGTATGCCGTACTGCAACGGCTTCGCGTTCGGGGTTGGTGGATCTACCTGCCGATCTTCCTGGCGGCCTGGGTGCTGACCCATGAAAGCGGCGTGCATGCGACTGTGATCGGCGTTGCCTTCGGGCTGGCCACCCGGGTCCGGCGGGACGCCGGTGAGCACGAGTCGCCCGCCGAACGGCTCGAGCATCGCCTGCGCCCGTTCTCGGCGGCCGTCTGCGTTCCGCTGTTCGCCCTGTTCGCGGCCGGCGTCGTGGTCTCGGCCGACACCATGCGGTCGATGCTGACTGAGCCGGTGGCGCTGGGCATCGTGCTGGGTCTGCTGGTCGGGAAAGGTGTCGGTATCGCGGGTGGCGCATACCTGACGGCCCGATTCACCCACGCCGAACTCTCCCAAGACCTGTCGTGGGCCGATGTCGTCGGGGTCGCCGTGCTGGCCGGCATCGGCTTCACCGTGTCGTTGTTGATCTCGGAGCTGGCGTTCGACTCGGACCCGGGGACGCTCGCATTGGCGAAGTCCGCCGTGTTGACCGGCTCGGTGCTGTCCGCGCTCGTCGCGTCGGTGATCCTCGCCCGGCGCAACGCGATATACCGTCGGATCCAGGAAGACGACAGTATCGACGGCGTTCCCGACGCGTACGCGAGCGAACCGCCCGAAAGCGACCGTTGACCCTCGTGCCGACGGACCCGTTCTTCTCGGTCGGAAGGCACTAGAGTCCCACCCGGGGAGCACCTCTACGACGACAGGAGTTCGTGCATGGCAGCCCTGCCGACCGGCCCCGGCGCCGACTCCGACGCCTCCATCGGCACGCTGGTCGCCGGGATCCAGCAGGACATCACGAGGCTGGTTCGCGGAGAGCTAGAGCTCGCCAAGGCGGAGCTGCGCGAAAGCGCCGGACGTGCCGGCGCCGGCGCCGGCATGCTGGGAGCCGCAGCGTTCCTCGCCCTGCTCGCGGTCGTCTTGATCTCCATCGCGTTGGGTTACGGCCTGGTGGCGCTCGGCCTGCACCCAGGCTGGGCGTTTCTGATCGTGGCGGTCTTCTACTTGATCGTGGCCGCGATCCTGGTCCTGCTCGGCCGCCGCCGGTTCGAGCAGATCCAAGGCCCCGAGCGGGCCAAGCGAGCCGCCGCCCGCGTCGGGCAGGCACTTCGCCACGACACCGAGACGTGAACGGCAACGGTTCTCTTCGCGACACTGTCGACGTTCCCGGTCCCTGGGAGCACCGTTACATTGCCGCGAACGGTGCGCGCTTTCACGTCGCGTCGATGGGAGACGGCCCGTTGGTCGTGCTTCTGCACGGCTTTCCGGAGTTCTGGTGGGCCTGGCGCTACCAGCTGCCGGAGTTGGCGGCTGCCGGCTGGCGGACCGTCGCGATGGACCTACGCGGCTACGGCGGCAGCGACAAGACACCGCGGGGCTACGATCCGGCCACGCTGACCGCGGACGTGTCCGGAGTTGTGCGGTCGCTGGGTGAGCAAAAGGCCGTACTCATCGGCCACGGCTGGGGTGGTTACGTTGCCTGGGCGACGGCAACCCTGCGGCCAGCCCACGTCTCGGCCCTGGCCGTTCTCTCGATGCCGCACCCCTTGGAACTCCGTCACCACCTACTCAGCGGGAGGCGTCAGGCCGGGCACCTGCTCGGTGTCCAGACGCCCGCCTTACCGGAGCGCCGTCTGGTCGCCAACGACGCCGCCTACGTCGAGACGCTGCTACGGCGGTGGGTCGGACCGGAGTCCGACTTCCCCGATGGTGAGGCCGCTGCTCGCTACCGCGCCGCCATGCGGCTGTGGCCGGCGCCGCATTGCGCACTGGAATACCACCGTTGGGCCGTGCGTTCGATGGCCCGCGCCGACGGCCGACGGTTCGCCATCCGGATGGCGGAGCCCATCGCCGTGCCGGTCATGCAAGTACACGGAGGAGCTGACCGGACCGTCGTCGCACGCGCCGCTGCTCACTCTCACCGGCACGTGACCGGCCCGCACCGCTTCGTCCGCTTCGACGGGGTCGGCCACTTCCCGCACGAGGAGGTGCCCGGCCGCGTCACCGACGAGGTCCTCGACTGGCTCGGTACGGTCCCGCCTCCGATTTCTCGATGACGGGTCCACGGATCAGACGCACCCGCCGGTCGGGACGGGCTCGGTGGCTGCGTCGGCGGCCTCGAGCGCACTTCCCACCTCACTGGGCGCCAAGGCGTACCCGGTGTCCGGGTCGGTCAGCGAGGCCGCGAACACCACTCCGTACACGAGCCCATCGTCCGCGACCAGCGGCCCGCCGGAATTCCCCGGGCGAATCTCGCCTCGCATGGAGAGCACGTCGCGGCTGACGGTTTCGTCGTCGTAGATGTCACTGCCCAGCAAGGCATACTCACCACGGACCCGCGCCGGCTCGGTGCGCAACGGCCCGTTGCCCGGGTAGCCGACGACGGCAGCATGCGCACCGGTGGCCGCGTCGTCGCGGAACGCGAGCGCCGCACGATCCAGTCCCGGTACGGCCAGCACCGCCACGTCGGTACTCGGATCGAAGTGCACCACCCGCGATTCCAGCGGTTCGGCGTTGGGTGCGGTGACAATGGGCGCGGCGACTCCTGCGACGACGTGAGCGTTGGTCATCACCCGTTCCGGCGCGACGACGAAGCCGCTGCCTTCGATGACCCGGTTACACGAGCTGGCCCGACCGATCACCTTGACCACGCTGGCCGAAGCCGCACGGATCTCCGGGTCGCGGCTCAGCGCCGCAGTCGGCGCCCCGACGTCGCGAATGGGCTCCGGCACCCAAGGCGCGACGACCTCTGGAAATCGGCCAGCCGCGACGACCGATTCGAAGGCATCGCGCAGAGCGTCGGGGGCCACCGGCATCGCACCGTCGACGGTCCTGAGGATCTTCGACTCACGAACACCCGCGGATGCGTACGGGATCGCCGAGGACGAGACAGCCAGGCCCACGGCCCATGCACCGATCAGCAGACCGACGACAGCCAGCAGCGCGCCGGCCAGCCCGTCGAGATGGCGGGCCGGCTCCGACGACACCTTCGACCGGACCCATCCTCCAGCCCAGGCAAGCAGACCCTGACCGATGGACGCGATGGCGAGCACCATCAGCACGGCCAGCACGGAGGCCCCGAGGCTGGGCTCCAAGCCGCCGAGCACCACCGGCACGAGAAGCAATCCGGCAATTGCTCCCCCGACGAAGCCCACGAAAGACAGCAGGCCGACCACGAAGCCGTGGACCCAGCCGGTGTACGCCACGACCAGGGCCAGGGCGATCACCAGCCAGTCCACCAGATTGAGCCCCAAGATCACCGCGCGCTCGCTTCTTCCGCCACCGGAACGCGCTCGACTCGGCCGCGGTCCCAGGGCCGGGACAGCCCACCGGCTTCGAGCAGGCCGCTGAGGATTCCGGCCGTGAAACCCCAGACCAGCAGTCCGTCGACACGGAACGCCGGGCCGAGGTAACCGCTGGGGTGATACACCCGCAGCCGGTTGTCCGGATCGACGAACTTCGCGACGGGAATCCGATGCACCGACGCCACTTCGGCAACATCGACGACGGCGACGGGGGACGGCGTCCGCCACCACGCGAGCACAGGCGTGACGACGTATCCGCCCACGGGCAGCCACAGGGCCGGGAGAGTGGCAAGCACGTCGATACCGGCCGGGTCGAGCCCGGTTTCCTCCCGGGCTTCCCGCAACGCTGCGCCGACCGGACCATCGTCGTCGGGATCGATCACTCCTCCCGGGAACGCGGGTGTCCCGGCATGACTGCGCAGTGACGAGGCGCGCTCGATGAGCAGGACGTCGGGAACCAACCGACCGTCGATGACTGACTCCCCGAACAGCGTTAGTACCGCCGAGGCACGCCCGGCCCCCGGCTCGGGCGGAGCATGTCGTGACAGTTGATCGACCGTGACCTCGCCGACCGCGTCGGCGATCGTGCGCAGCCAGCCAGGCGGCTGACCGGCGACACTCATGCAGGCCCTTTCAACAACGTCGCGGCAACGACCGGGTCGGTCGGCCCCTCGCCATAGGACGGGCACAACCGGGCGAGCGGACACGCCCCGCAGGCCGGTCGGCGCGCGTGGCAGCAGCGTCGTCCGTGCCAGATCAATCGGTGCGAGAGAATCGTCCACTCCCGCCTTGGAATCAGTGCCGCCACGTCGGCCTCGACCTTGTCCGCATCGGTGTGGGTGGTCCAACCGAACCGGCGAGCGAGGCGGCCAAAGTGGGTATCGACGGTTATCCCTGGGACCCCGAACGCATTCCCAAGGACGACGTTCGCAGTCTTGCGCCCGACGCCGGGCAGGGTCACCAAATCCTTCATACGACCGGGGACCTCACCACCGAACCGGTCGACGATCGCCTGTGAGAGTCCGATGATCGACTGCGTCTTGGCCCGGAAGAATCCGGTCGACTGGATGATGGCCTCGACGTCAGCGCGATCCGCCGCAGCCAGATCGGCGGGACTGGGGTACTTGGCAAACAGCGTCGGCGTGACCATGTTGACCCGGACGTCAGTGGTCTGCGCTGACAGAACGGTGGCGATGAGCAGCTCGAACGGCGAGGTGAAATCCAGTTCGCAGTGTGCATCGGGATAGGTCAGCGCAAGCTCGCGGTTGATCCGGCGGGCTCGTCGTACCAGTGCGAGCCGCGACTCCTCACCTACGGGGGCCGACATCGCTCCAGCCTAAGAGGTCGCAGCGGACCGGCGGCTGGGCGGATCGATGAGTCGCGCTCCGACTCGCCGTGGAGCATGATCCGTCATGATGATGTGACCGGGAAACACTCAGGGCGCCCAGGCCACCGTTCGGGGGACGAGGAGGTCTCGTGGACGACGTGCTCCGCAGAGCGCCGCTGTTCCGCGAGCTGGACGACGAAGCGGCTGCAGCCTTGCGCTCCTCGATGGTCGAGGTCAAGCTCGCCCGCGGCGAGGTGCTGTTCCGGGAAGGTGATGAGGGCGACCGGGTCTACGTCGTCATCGCCGGCAAGATCAAACTTGGCCGGACGTCGCCCGACGGGCGCGAGAAGTTGCTGGCCCTGCTGGGGCCGAGTCAGATGTTCGGTGAACTGTCGCTGTTCGATCCCGGGCCGCGCAGCGCCACCGTCACGGCGGTTACGGACACCACGCTGCTCGGACTCGGCCACACCGACCTTCTTCCCTGGCTGACCGGCCGCCCCGAAGTCGCGCGCGGCCTGCTGTTGCAATTCGCGCAGCGGTTGCGGCGGTCCAACGACACCCTCGCCGATCTGGTCTTCTCCGACGTGCCAGGCCGAGTGGCCAAGCAGCTGCTGGATCTGTCGACCCGTTTCGGCGTCGTCTCCGACGAAGGTGTTCGCGTCGTGCACGATCTCACCCAGGAAGAGCTGGCGCAGCTTGTGGGAGCGTCGCGCGAGACCGTCAACAAGGCGCTCGCCGACTTCGCCGGGCGCGGATGGTTGCGGCTCGAGCAGCGTTCGGTCGTGCTACTCGACATTGAGCGGTTGCGCCGGCGGGCGCGTTGAGTCCGGTATCGGCCGTTTGGAGTCGATCCAGCTTTCTTGGTCGCCGGGCTCAGCCGCTCTCGTTGGTGAGGTAGTCGAGCTGGGCGTGGACGGACTGCTCGGCGGCCGGCCACAGTATTCGGTCCACGTCGGCGTAGACGATCTCGACGACTTCTCGCGGTGTCCGGGCTCCGGCGGCCAGGGCGGCGCGTACCTGACCCAGCCGTTGGTACCGGTGGGCGAGGTACTCGGCCGCGACCAGGGCGACGTCGGGCTGAACCGGACCGTGCCCTGGCAGGAGCAGTGCGCCCCGTAATTCACCGAGGCGTGCGAGCGACTCCAGATAGGGTCCCAGCTGGCCGTCGGGATGCGCGACGACCGTTGTTCCGCGGCCCAGGATGGTGTCGCCGGTCACGACGCCCACCACGCCGGCCGCACGGACCACGAACGACACCGAGTCGGCGGTGTGGCCGGGAGTGTGCAGGACCTGAATGTCGAGGCCGGCAATGTCGAGTGTCATGCCGTCGACGGTCAGCGGCTCGCCGTCGATATTTAGCACCGGGTCTTTCGCCAGGGTTGGAGCCCCAGTCAACTCATGAAAGCGTTCGGCCCCTCCGCTGTGGTCGAGGTGACCGTGGGTGAGCAGCGTCACGGCGACCGGTCCGAGGGCGGCAACCGCCTGCAGGTGCTCGTCGAGCCGCGGACCTGGATCGACCACCACGTTGCCGGCAGCGCCTGCCAGCACATAGGTGTTTGTGCCGTTCAGCGTCATCGGGCCGGGATTGTCTGCCCGGACCAGCCGGCACCAGGGCGGAAGCATCACGTCGGCTCGCCCACCTGGTCGCCGGGGTCGTCGCCGGGAAACTCCGCGTCGTCTGGCAGCACGACTCTGATCTCGCCGTCGACCTCGATCCAGCCGGGCAGAACCGTCTCGACGGCGCGGCCGTCGGCTGCGGCCAGTGCGTCGGCCACCGCGTCGTAGTTCGCGAGCTCCTCCAGCACCGCCCAGGTCGGGGGCAGCATGGCGACCGCACCGGCCACGGCTGCAGCGACGGCTTCGGCTGGGTGCATCCAGAATGCCCGGTCGGCCTCTCCGGACACGTCACGTGCGCGTTGACCAGCAGGCACCGGGGCCAGGAAGAACCAGGTGTCGTACCGGCGCGGCTCGAACCGCGGGGTGATCCAGTGAGCCCACGGCCGAAGCAGGCTCGTCTGCACGGCGAGGTTCCTGCGTTTCAGCAGTTCGGAGAGGACGAGCCGACGCTCGACGAGCGCTCGCCGGTCGTTCTCCCACACCGACCCGGCCGCATCCACAAGCGTCCCGTCGGGGCTGGCCGCCAGGAGGACACCGGCCTCTTCGAACGTCTCGCGGACAGCAGCACACACGAATCCGCGAGCTACCGGTTCTGACGTTCCGAGGCGGGTCGCCCACACCGACGGCGGTGGACCAAGCCAACCGAGTGCGGGGTCGTCGGCATCGCGTAGGTCGACGGCGCCACCGGGGAATGCCTGCATGCCACCGGCGAAAGGCATGCTCCGCCGGCGGTGTAGCAGATAGACCTCGATGCCCGACGGAGAGTCGCGGAGGAGCACGACTGTCGCGGCCGGCCGCGGACGCACGGCCGTCAGCTCGCCGGCAACGAACTCGCGCGCCCGAGCGGCGAGCGCGGGTGGCAGCGACCGCGAGGACGGCACCGGTCAGCCGACCTCCACGACCAGCTCTACCTCGACCGGTGCGTCCAGCGGCAGTACGGCGACGCCGACCGCGCTGCGGGCATGTTGCCCGCCGTCGCCGAATATCTGGCCCAGCAGCTCGCTCGCCCCGTCGACGACCTGCGGCTGGCCGGTGAAGGTCGGCACTGACGAGACGAAGCCGACAAGCTTGACCACGCGGGTGATCGCGGACAGGTCGCCCGCCTGCGACCGGACCGCGGCCAGAGCGTTGAGGGCGCACTGCCGGGCACACTCGTACGCCTCCTCGGGGCTGACCTCGGCGCCTACCTTCCCGGTGTGCATCAGCGCGCCATCGCGTAACGGCAGCTGACCGGCGGTGTAGACGTACGACCCGGTACGCACCGCTGGAACGTACGCCGCGACCGGCGCCACGACCGGCGGGAGGTCGAGTCCCAGCTCGACGAGGCGCTCTTCGGGTGTCATTCGGGTTTCTCCCGCTTGAGATAGGCGACGACGTTCTCCGGGTTGGGGCCGGGGACGACCTGGACGAGCTCCCAACCGTCCTGGCCCCAGTTGTCGAGAATCTGCTTGGTCACATGAACCAACAGCGGCACGGTCGCGTACTCCCACTTCACCATGGCGGCGAGCCTACTGGGACGCCCAGGATCCCATGATCATGTCGTTGTGCTGCCGTCTACGCCGGCAAAGTCGACACGCTCACCGGAGAATGAACAGGTGCAGCCGGAACAGCGAAATGTGCTCACGCGTCCGGCGTCGCCACCCGACGCTGTGCTCCGGTACGGCCCGCGGGACGACCAGCAGGTCGACCTCAGGCTGCCCTTGCGGAAAAGCGCGCCGCTCGTGGTCCTGCTGCACGGTGGGTTCTGGCGGGTCGCCTGGGACCGCACACACACCAGGCCCATGGCAGACGGGCTCGCCGATGCCGGATTTGTCGTCGCCACCCCTGAGTACAGCCGGACCGGCGACGGCGGGGGCTGGCCTGCGACCTTCGACGACATCACACTCGCGGTTGCCCTTGTGCCGGAACTGGTCGCCGATGCGGTCGGCACGGACGTCGATGCGACGACAACAATCCTGGCCGGGCACTCCGCCGGCGGACACCTGGCGCTGTGGTGCGCGGGTTTGCAGCTGCCTGGCGCGTACGTGGGCGTCGTAGCGCTGGCACCGGTCGCCGACCTCGCCGAGGCATTCCGGCTCGACCTGGACTCGGGGGCCGTGCGGGAGCTTCTCGGCGGCGAGCCCGACCAGGTTCCCGACCGCTACGATCACGCGGACCCGTGCCGCCTTCCGGCGCCGTCAGTGCCTGTCGTCGTGGTGCACGGGGCGGACGACGCCACCGTTCCGCCCGATCTGTCGCGTCGATACGCCACGCAGTCTGCCGCGCAGCTGCGGCTCCTCGACGGGACCGGGCACTTCGAGCTCATCGACCCTCGGTCGGCGGCCTGGCCGGTGGTGCTCGACGCCATCGAGGGCCTCGCCCGTCGCGCTCTTCGCTGACAACACTTACCGCCACCCGACGCCCCGGCCCTCGTGCTCGTCGAAGATCAACCAGGTGCGCGTCCCACGCACGCCGGGAATGTCCTGGATCCGTTCGAGGACGACATGGCGCAGTTCGGCGTTGTTCGGGGCCCGGACGAGCGCCAGCACGTCGAAATCGCCGCCGACGAGCGCGAAGTGCTCGACGTACGGAAGAGCATTCAACGCTGCGGCGACCTCGCGCCACGTGTTCTGCTGGATCGTCAGCAACACGTAGGCACTGGTCCCAAGCCCGGCCCGCTCCGGATCGATCTGCGCGGTGTAGCCAGTGATGACGCCGTCGCCGACCAACCGATCGACGCGCGCATACGCGTTGGCCCGAGATACGTGCACCCGTTCGGCAAGCGTCCGAATCGACACCCGTCCGTCGCGGGTCAGCTCAGCGAGGATCCGGCGATCGACGTCGTCGAGGGCGCGGGCCGAACGTCCGGTTCGCCAGGTCTGAGTACCGTCTGTCTGAGACGTTCGGCCATCCATGGTGGCTCATCGTAGCCATCTGTCACAGTCTCGGCTGGACACTGGAGATGACCATCTCAATCGGAGCAGGATCAGTAGTCAAAGTGAGGCCGGCAGCATCGAGGTTGAGTGACCATGACCGTGCAAGCCCAGCGCCACACCGCCGCCACACCGGGCCCGGCCACACCGGGTGAGACTGGTCCCGACCCGGCCACTCGTCTGCTTCCAGCTCCGACACCGGTCCGGTTCCTCGACGACGTGGGCCGGCCCACAGCGGAGCAGGAGCGGGCCGGTTATCAGGTGCCGCCCGTCGACCTGCTGATCGAGGGCTACCGGCGAATGGTTAGTGGCAGGAGGTTCGACGCCCAGGCAACGGCGCTGACCAAGCAGGGTCGCCTCGCCGTCTACCCCTCGAGCCACGGGCAGGAGGCCTGCCAAGTGGGCGGGGTGCTCGCCCTGCGGGATACCGATTGGATGTTCCCGACCTACCGGGAGTCCATGGCGCTCGTTGCCCGCGGCATCGACCCAGTACAGGCTCTCACGCTTCTTCGCGGAGATTGGCACTGCGGCTACGACCCGACGACCACCCGGACCGCTCCCCAGTGCACGCCGCTGGCAACGCACAGCCTGCATGCCGCCGGCCTCGCCTACGCCGCACGGCGACGCGGGCAGGACACCGTGGCGCTGGCGTTCGTCGGCGACGGTGGAACCAGCGAGGGCGACTTCCACGAGGCGCTGAACTTCGCCGCCGTGTTCAGGGCGCCGGTCGTGTTCCTGATTCAGAACAACCGGTACGCGATCTCGGTGCCGCTGGCGAAACAGACTGCGGCGCCGTCCTTTGCGCACAAGGGAGTCGGGTACGGCATCCGCAGCGAGCAGGTGGACGGCAACGACCTCGTGGCCGTGCTCGCCGTGCTTCGCCACGCGGTGGAGTCCGCCCGCGGGGACGGCAAGCCGTTCCTGGTGGAAGCGCACACCTATCGCATCGAGGCACACACCAACGCCGACGACGCGACGCGATACCGCGACGCCGCCGAGGTAGCGGCGTGGGAAGCCAGAGACCCGATCCCACGGCTGGAGACATACCTCACCGACTCTGGCGCGCTGGCCGACGAGGACATCGGCGCCGCGCGTCAGGAAGCCGAGACCTTCGCGAACAGGCTGAGGGAGCGGATGAACGAAGACCCCGAAGTCGATCCCGATGAGTTGTTCGCGCACGTCTACGCCGAGCCCACGCCGCAGCTGCGCGAGCAGCGCACGTGGTTACGCGAAGAGCTGGCGGCCAGGGGCGATGAGCGATGACAACGACGATGGCCCAGGCGCTCAACGCCGCGCTGCGCGACGCGATGACCGACGACGAGTCCGTCGTCGTCTTCGGTGAGGACGTCGGAACGCTCGGCGGCGTCTTCCGGATCACCGACGGGCTCGCCCGTGACCTCGGCGAGGACCGCTGCTTCGACACTCCGCTGGCCGAGAGCGGGATCGTCGGTTTTGCGCTCGGCATGGCAATGAACGGGTTCCGGCCGGTCGTCGAGATTCAGTTCGACGCATTCGCGTATCCGGCGTTCGAGCAGCTCGTCTCCCATGTGTCGAGAATGCGTAACCGGACCCGGGGCGCGGTCGGAGTACCGATGGTGATCCGGGTTCCCTACGCAGGCGGGATCGGCGGAGTCGAGCACCACAGCGACTCGTCCGAGGCGTATTACGTGCACACGCCCGGCCTCAAGGTGGCGACGCCAGCGACCGTGCCCGACGCATATTCGCTGCTGCGCGAGGCGATCGCCGATCCCGACCCCGTCGTGTTCCTGGAGCCCAAGAAGCTCTACTGGTCGAAGGCCGAGCTCGACCTGCCAGTGGAGACCGCGCCGTTCGGCACGGCCGAGATCCGTCGGGCCGGCACGGACGCGACGATCGTCGCCTACGGGCCGTCGGTTCCGGTGGCCCTGGAGGCAGCACAGGCCGCTACGGAGAGTGGGCAGGACCTCGAGGTCGTCGACCTGCGCACGTTGGTGCCGTTCGACGACGGCACGGTCACTGCGTCAGTGCGCAGAACCGGCCGTTGCGTGGTCGTTCACGAGGCGGCGGGCTTTTCCGGCGTCGGGGCCGAGATTGCCGCCCGGGTACAGGAGCGCTGCTTCCACTCGCTGGACGCCCCGGTCCTTCGGGTGACCGGATTCGACATCCCCTACCCGCCGCCGATCGTCGAGCGGTACCACCTGCCCAGCGTCGACCGGATTCTCGACGCTGTCGGCCGGCTGCAGTGGAACGACGATCCCGACCGTCGGTGGCTTGCCGGGATCTCGGCGTGACCGCGGCCCGGACGTTTTCACTGCCCGACCTCGGCGAGGGGCTGACCGAGGCGGAAATCCTGACCTGGCGGGTGGCGGAGGGCGACGACGTCACGGTCGACGACATCGTGGTCGAGGTGGAGACCGCGAAGGCCGCGGTGGAGGTACCCTGCCCGTTTGCGGGCCGGGTCGCCACGTTGCATGCAGCGGTCGGGGACGTGGTCGCGGTCGGGCATCCGCTGATGACGGTGGCTGAGCCTGTCGACGCGGTCGACGCGGTCGGCGCCGCTGCCGACCCCCAGCCGGCCGACGATCGCGGCGGATCCGGAGCGGTCCTGGTGGGTTACGGAACAGGTCATGGCCCGGCCCGACGTCGGAAACCAGCAGCACCGCGTCGGGGACACCTGGCGCCGAGGGTGATCTCCCCCGTGGTGCGCAAGCTTGCGCGGGACGGCGGCCTGGACGTGGCGGCGCTGGCCGGGTCGGGTCCGGCTGGCGTAGTGCTCCGCCGCGACGTCGAAGCCGCCCTCCTTCCCCATGATCATGTCACCGGAGAGGAAGAGGCGGGGCCGGTGCGGATCCCGCTGCGCGGAGTCCGCCGGTCCGTCGCCGAAAAGCTGACCCGCAGCCGCAGGGAGATCCCCGACGCCACGGCTTGGGTGGACGTCGACGCCACCGGACTGGTCGAGGCGCGCGACGCGCTCCGGGGGGCCAATTCGGATCGTCCGGTCGGCTTGCTGGCACTGCTGGGGCGGTTCGTCGTCGCCGGGCTGCGCAGGTATCCAGAGCTCAACGCCCGTGTCGATGATGCTGAGATCGTTCAACTCCCCGACGTGAATCTGGGCTTCGCCGCCCAGACCGAGCGCGGACTGGTCGTCCCGGTCGTACGTAACGCACATCGAATGACGACGTTGGAGCTCGGTGCTGAAATGGAACGGCTCACCGTTCTGGCTCGCACGGGTACGCTCCGCCCCACTGATCTCACCGGCGGCACGATCACCCTGAACAACTACGGCGTCTTCGGGGTCGACGGCTCGACGCCGATCATCAACTATCCCGAGTCCGCGCTCGTCGGCATCGGCCGGATCGTCGACAAGCCCTGGGTCGTCGAGGGTGAACTAGCGGTGCGCAAGGTGACCCAGCTGTCGCTGACCTTCGACCATCGCGTCTGCGACGGCGGAACCGCCGGCGGCTTCCTGCGGTACGTCGCCGATTGCGTCGAGCGACCGGTCGGCTTGTTGGCCGACCTCTAGCAGCGCGAGTTCCACCGTTCGGGCAATCAGCTTTGCGAAGCCACCACCTGGTCATTTCGGCCCCGGTGGAGCGCTCGCCTACGCTCGGTCGACGTGGGCGACTGGGAGGGTGTGCGGCTCCACGTCGTCACCGGAAAGGGTGGTACTGGCAAGACGACGGTGGCCGCGGCTCTCGCGCTGGCATTGGCAGCCGGAGGGCGCAAGTCCCTGCTCGTGGAGGTCGAAGAGCGACAGGGCTTGGCCCAGCTGTTCGACCTGCCGCCGCTGCCATTTGAGGAGCGAAAGCTGGCTGTGGCCCGGCAAGGCGGTGACGTGTACGGGCTCGCCATCGACGCGCACGAGGCCATGTACGAGTACCTCGACCTGTACTACCGGCTCGGTCGGGCCGGCCGGGCGCTGGACCGGATGGGCGTGATCGAGTTCGCGACAACGGTCGCGCCCGGTATGCGTGACGTACTGCTGACCGGCAAGACCTACGAGGCAACCCGGCGCCGTAGCGCTGACCAAGGGTTCGTCTACGACGCGGTCGTGCTCGACGCGCCGCCGACCGGCCGGATCAGCCGGTTTCTCGGCGTGAATGCCGCGGTGACCTCCATTGCTCGGGTGGGACCGATTCACCGGCACGCGATGGCGATCACCGAATTTCTCTGCTCGGCACGCACCGCAGTCCACATCGTCACCGTGCTCGAGGAGATGCCGATCCAGGAAACCGCCGATGCGCTGTCCGAGTTGCACGACGCCGGCATCCCGCTCGGGGCCGTGATCGTCAACCAGGTGCGCCGGCCGCATCTGAACATCCGCGAGCTCGCCGCTGCCCGCCGCCGGTCGCTGGACCGGGACCGATTGGAAGCAGGGCTTCGGGCCGCCGGATTGAGGACCACAGACGTGCTCGTAAACCGGCTGGTGGAGGAAGCCGGCGCACACGCCGATCGAGTTGGGCAGGAGAAGAAACAACGTGCCGTCATTGCCGGGCTGGACCGGCCGACGTACGAGCTACCTTTCGTGGCCGACGGGATCGATCTGGCCGCGCTGTACGAACTGGCGGAGGCGCTGGCCGCACAGGGGGCCCGGTGACGATGGCCACGGCCGACCGGTTGGACATCGATCAGGTGGTCCAGGATCCGCAATGCCGCATCGTCGTCTGCTGCGGATCCGGCGGGGTCGGCAAGACGACAACGGCCGCCGCACTTGCCCTCCGCGCTGCCGAGCACGGCCGCCAGGTGGTCGTCCTGACCATCGACCCGGCCCGTCGCCTCGCCCAGTCCATGGGCCTCACCGAGCTGGACAACGTGCCGCGCAAGGTTGACGGCGTCGACACGACGGCCGGCGGTCGCCTCGACGCCATGATGCTCGACATGAAGCGAACGTTCGACGAGGTCGTCGAGTCTCACGCTCTCCCAGGAAAATCGGCCCAGATCCTGGCCAACCCCTTCTACCAGGCCCTGTCCTCCTCCTTTGCCGGCACCCAGGAGTACATGGCGATGGAGAAGCTCGGCCAACTCCGTGCTCGTGCCGACTGGGACCTGATCGTGGTTGACACCCCACCGTCACGGTCGGCACTGGACTTCCTCGACGCACCCGAACGGTTGGGGTCGTTCCTGGACGGCCGGTTGATCCGCGTCCTGATGGCACCGGCCAGGGCCGGCGGAAAGGCATACCTTCGGTTTTTCTCGGCCGGCGTGGGCGCGGTGACCAGCACCTTCGACAAGATCCTCGGGGGCGAGCTGCTGAGCGACATCCAGACGTTCGTCAGTGCGCTGGACACCATGTTCGGTGGCTTTCGCGAACGCGCGGACCAGACCTATGCACTGCTCAAGCAGCCTGAGACAGCTTTCATCATTGTGGCCACGCCCGAGCCCGATGCCTTGCGGGAGGCCTCGTACTTCGCCGAACGACTCCAGGCAAACGCCATGCCGTTGGCCGGGCTGGTGCTCAACCGCGTCCACCCAGACGGTGACGCGAAGCTCGGCGAGCACCAGGCATCCGGCGGCGCCGAGCGTCTCGACGGCATGCCCGGGCACCAGCTGACCGCCGCGCTGCTGCGCCTGTACGCAGAGAATCGCCGGCTGGCCGCGCGGGACTCCCGGCGGGCGTCACGATTCGTCGCTGCGCATCCGAACGTCCCGGTCGCCCGAATTCCCGCATTGGCTATTGACGTCAACGACCTCGACGGCCTGCGCGAGATCGGCGACCGACTCGCCGAAGGCTGACATCAGCCTGCGTGCGCCACCTGTTCATATTCGACCCGGGCCGCCTCGAGCAGCACCCGCCAGGAGATCACCCGAGGCCGTCGGCGCAGCAGTGCCCGGCGTTCGCGCTCGGTCATCCCTCCCCAGATCCCGAACTCGGTACGGTTGTCGAGCGCGTCAGCCAGGCATTCGGTCCGCACCGGGCACCCGGTGCACAGTGCCTTGGCCCGATTCTGCGCCGCGCCCGGCACGAACAGCTCGTCCGGTCCGGCCGTGCGACACGCCGCCTGGCTGGGCCAATCGGTCACCCACATCATCGCTCTCCCCCGCCGCGAAGCGCTTACCCTGACGTCCCCCGTCCGGCGCCAGCGCTCCACTAAGATCGACGTGTCAGAAAGCGTACGACAGTACGGTTCAACTCGACAGCCCTCAATGGATCATTCCTCGGCTCACAATCGGCCGGCCGTCCGGGCACACGTCGGCCGTTCTCGTACTGCGCCGGCAACCACGTAAGGTGCCTCCATGTCGTCGTTCCGCCTCGACGTCGTCGTCGCCGCCGTCCGCCGCTCGCTCCTGCTCATCGGAGTCAGCGCGCTGGCCGGCGTTCTGGTTGCCGGGCTCGCCCTTCCGGTGGCGGCAAGCCTCGGTCTGGCGGCCAGGGAGAGTTCCCAGGCGTTCAACGACATGCCGGCGGAGCTCGACGTCCAGCCACTCGCCGAGCGATCTCGGATAGCCGACGCATCGGGCAAGACCCTGGCGTACTTCTACGAGGAGAACCGCCGATCGATCACGCTCGACAAGATCGCCCCAGTAATGAGGAATGCCGTCATTGCGATCGAGGACCACCGCTTTTACGAGCACGGGCCCATCGACCTGCGCGGGACCGCTAGGGCCTTCGTCAACAACCTCGACGCGGGCGAGGTAACTGGCGGCGGATCTACGCTCACGCAGCAGTACGTCAAGCTCGTGCTGTTCAACCAGGCAAAGACACCCGAGGAGAGGCTCGACGCCATTCGGAGCACGGGCGCGCAGGGATATGTACGGAAACTCAGAGAACTTCGCCTCGCCGCCGCCGTCGAGGACCAACTCAGCAAAGACGAGATCCTCGAGCGGTACCTCAACATCGCGTTCTTCGGTGGCGGCGGCGGCAGCGGTGGCGGCGCCTACGGCGTCGCAGCCGCCGCTTCGTTGTTCTTCAGCACGACACCGGACAAGCTCACTCTCGCCCAGGCGGCGCTGTTGGCCGGGCTAGTCCAGGCACCGTCGGAGTACAACCCGATCGACAACCCGGAGAAGGCGATCGGTCGGCGGAACCAAGTGGTCACCCGCATGGCCGAGGAGGGCATGGTCACGGAAGAGGAGGCGCGTCAAGTCCGCCAGTCCGACCTCGGTCTGAAGGTCGGCCGGCTTATCAACACCTGCCTACCAACGTGGGCGCCATTCTTCTGCGACTACGTCGTCCACGAGATCAAGCAGATGCCCGAACTCGGGGAAACGCCCGAGGAGCGTGAACGCGCTCTAATGCGCGGCGGCTTGACTATCATCACGACGCTGGACCGCACGGCGCAGGGATCGGCCCAAGCGGCCATGTCCGACCGGATCGCTCCCACAGACAGTGCCGTTGGCGTTATGGCAATGGTCGAACCAGGGACCGGATTCATCAAGGCGATCGTGAACTCCCGTGAGTACGGGGAGCAGAACGGACAGACCTACATCAACTACGCAGCCGACAAGAACATGGGCTCCGGCGGCGGAAGCAACGGGATACAGACTGGCTCGGCGTTCAAGCCATTCGTCCTTGCGGCGGCCATCAAACAAGGCCTCTCGCTGAACATGACGATCAACGCCCCCGAACGAATTTCGATCCGGCAGAACGAGTTCTCGACGTGTGACGGTCGGTACCCGGTGAGTGCGCCATGGGAGCCCAAAAACTCGACCGGCTCCGGAACGTTCACGCTTCGCCAGGCGACAGAGAAGTCGGTGAACACGTACTTCGCTCAGCTCGAGTTGCGAACCGGCCTCTGTGAACCATGGAAGATTGCGACCGATGCCGGACTCACGTTGGCTAATGGCAAGCCTCTCAACCAGGTGCCCTCGATGGTGCTCGGCGCGAACGAGGTATCGCCGATCGGAATGGCGGAGGCGTATGCAATGTTCGCTGCGCGTGGCGTCCATTGCCAATCGCTGGCCGTGCTCCAGGTCCTTGATCGCACAGGCAAGGAGCTCGTCAAACGCCAGCCGACGTGCACACGGGTTCTCGAGGAAGGCGTCGCCGACGGTGTCAACGATGTCCTGAGGGGCGTTATCCAGAATCCCGGCGCGACCGGTAATCGAATGCGTCTCGACGGTGGGAGGCCAGCCGCCGGAAAAACCGGAACGACAAACAATGCTATAGCCGTCTGGTTCGTCGGCTACACACCACAGCTGTCGACGGCGGTTGCCGTAGCCGACGTCGACGACGAGCAGACCTCGCTGGACGGCCGGACCTACAACGGCAGCAGGATCTCAACTGCCTGCGGTGGCTGCATTCCAGGGCCCATATGGAAGAACGCCATGGATGCTGCGCTCAAGGATGTTCAGGAGGCCAAGTTCGCTAAGCCCGACCCGGACGTGGTGCGTGGCATCGATGAACCGGTGCCCGACGTTCGGGGCATGGACTTCGACGCCGCGGCGGACCGGTTGGGCGACTTTGGCTTCGGTGCCTATCTCGCGGGCGAGGTCGCCTCTGCCATCGCCAGGGGCCTGGTCGTGGACACCGACCCGGCTCCAGGCGACGAGGTGGCCGCCGGAAGCTCGGTGGGGCTGATCCTCAGCTCCGGTCAGCCCGAGGAATCCCCGAATCCGCCGGCGTCGGGCGACCAGGACCGCGGCCGACCGCCCAAAATCATCCCGCCACCGCCGACGTAGCCCTCAAGAGCCGACTCACGAGTCGTCGGCGGGTCGACCACCCGTCACCCAAATGACTCTCGGACACCCTCAACGCCGGGTGCACAGTGGACCAACTCGCCGGTCAGCCCGCCGTTCCCCGAGACGATCACGGGCAGCGGTGCGTGCGCCGAGCCCAACGACTGCCGGATCGTCCGGGAGTGAGTTCGCGGGTTCGCGTGGCTAGTCAATGCTCGACCAGCCAGGCGAACCCGAGGCCTGGCAAAGACGCACGGCCATTCCGCACGTCGAGCGGGCCGTCACTGGACAACACGGTCTCGAGCCGGCCTAGCGCGCGGAACGGTTCCGTGTCCATCGACTGATCGGCGTCGGAGAAATTCGCCAGCCCGACGAAGTTGCCGCTACGCGGATGTCGCCGGCGCCAGGCAAGCACATGCGGGTTGTCAACGGTCACCACGTCGAACTCGCCGCCCGTCCGCAAAGCGAGCAGATCCTTCCGGGCCCGTCCCAGCCGCTGTATCCAGCCGAAGGCACGGCCCTCGACGGTGCTCTGATCGCCCCGGCGAGCGGCCACCGCCCAGTCCATCGGCGGCCGGTGCATCCACCGATTGTCGGCCGTGAGCTCGGGATCGTCGAGATAGCCGACGTCGTTGCGCAGTGCCAGTTCGTCGCCCATGTAGATCAGCGGGATGCCGCCGTAGGCGAAGACCACTGAGTAGAGCAGCACGAGCCTGCGGATGCCGAGCTCGAGGGCATGCTCGTCGCCGCGGTCGAGCGCGTCCTCGATGCCGCACAGCGAGGCGGCCGATCCGGAGATCCGGGAATCGCCAGTAGCCGGGTTCTCCTGGAACAGAGCACCACGAGCGAACGAGAGCGGAAATCGACCGGAGTAGAAGTCGCTGAGGAACCGGCGATGCTCGAAGCCGCCCAGACCGACTGCGCCCGCGTCCACATCGCTGACCGCCCAGCCGATGTCGTCGTGGCAGCGCACGTAGGTGACCCATGACGTCTGCGCCGGGGCCGCCGCCATCCGACGCAGCGCCTGGGTGGCCAACAGCGCGTCCTTGGCGGCGAGGCTGCTCCACAGCATGACCATCAGCTGGTTGTGGTACGCGAGCTCGCACTCCGGCCGGTACCGGTCATGACCACCCAGGTAGGGCACCAGGTACTCGGGGGCGACGATCGCTTCGGCCTTGAAGATCGCAGCCGGCGCCGTGAGCTTCACCAGTGCATGCAGCGCCTGGACAAGGCTGTGCACCTCCGGCTCGTTGATGCACGTCGAGCCGAGCCGCTTCCAGGCGAACGGGATGGCATCGAGCCGGAAGACGTCGATGCCGCAATTGGCGAGCCACAGGATCGTGTCGAGCATGGCCGCGAAGACGTTCGGATTCGTGTAGTTGAGGTCCCACTGGTACGACCAGAACGTTGTCCACACCCAGCCGCCGGATCCGCCATTCGCCTCGTCGAACCAGGTGAACGAGCCGGGCGCGCGGTCGGGAAACACCGGCGCGATGGTGCGCTCGTAAGCGTCCGGCATGGTGCGGTCTGGAAAGGCGGTGTAGAAGTCCGCGTACGCCGGGTCGCCGGCGAGCCAGCGGCGAGCCCACTCGTGTTCCTTGGCGGTGTGGTTGAGGACGACGTCGATGCACAGGCTGATCCCACGGGCGCGCAGCACTCCGGCCAATTCCTCGAGCTCGGCCATCGTGCCCAGCCGTGGGTCGATCGCCCGATAGTCCGCGACCGCATAGCCGCCATCGTTCTCGCCGTCACGTGGTCTCAGCACGGGCATCAGGTGGAGGAAGGTGACTCCCAGCTCAGCGAGATAGTCGAGGCGGTTCGGCAGGTCGGCAAGCGTCCCGCAGAACCGGTCGACGTAGCAGACGTAACCCACCATCCGGGCCCGCTGGTACCAGTGTTGATCGACCTCCCGCTGTCGGTCGAGCTCTCGCAAGTCGGGTGGGCGTTCGGCCGCGGCCGCCAATGCCAGTCGCACCAGCCGATCGACAAGAACGTCGACGTCGTGGCCCGAGCCGTAGAGCACATCCAGTGGTTCGTAGACGTCGAGGAAATGCACGTCCAGCCGAGCCAGGAACGACGCTGCCTCGGGCCGACCCAGAAGTCTCTCTACCTCGGCTACCAGCGCCGGACGCAGAGTGCCGAGGGCAGCGGCCGCCCGGTTGCGGCGGGATGGCTCAGAACGGGCCATCACCGACTACCGATGCCAGTCGGCGGAGATGGCGACGATCACATGAGCATCCTGCCGCCAATCCCCAGTGACCGACGGCCGGTCGGTTCTGGTGTTACTCCGGTCACGCAGCGTCTTCGGTTCGGGGCGAAGCCTCATGACGCAAGATTTCCGACCGGTCACGTCCCGTCAGCCACACGGCAGGTCGACCACAGTGGCAGCGCAGCAGCACAGCGATGCCTTGTGGGCCGTTGTCTATCGACAAGATCTGGGACATCCCGACGAGCGACCGCTGATGCGTGACCGGGCAGGTGATCGCAAACATGACGTACCTTCCTTCCTTTAGTATCCTGTCAACATGACAGTACCCTGTCAGACAGTATGCTGTCAACTATGGTGTCCGACCGCAGAGCGGCCTTGACCGCTTACCGACTATTGATCGCTGACGTCTACGAGCTCGCCGGCGCATCGCGCCGAACGAGCGAGACCCTGGCACACGAGGCCGGCCAGACTGCCGCACGGTGGCATGTCTTGAGCGTTCTTTCTGACGGACCGCGCACCGTCGCCAGTGCCGCGCGACGGCTGGGTCTGGCCCGACAAAGCGTTCAGCGTGTCGTCGATGACCTGGCTACTGCCGGGCAGGTCGAGTTGATCCGCAACCCGGATCATGCTCGTGCGCCACTGGTCCAGGTCACGGCCGCCGGCCAGCTCACCCTGAAAACCTTGGTGCGTCGCTCGGACAAGGATCGTGCCGAGCTGCTCGACCGTGCTGGCGTCGACACGGACGATCTCGACGCAGCCCGGCGCGTTCTCAGGGCACTGACTGCCGTTCTGAACAGGACAGAATAGGCCGATAACCACACGGTGGCCGCCCGCCGCAGCCGGGTCCGTCAATGAACGAATTCGGCGCGGACGCCGAGCAGCCGAACCGGCCGGCGATCCTCGAACCGATCCAGCACCATGAGGGCCGCAGCTTCGAGCTCGGCGGCGTCGCTGGTGGGGTGGTCGAGGGTCATGCTGCGGGTGTGGGTGAAGAACGGTGCGAACCGGACCTTCACCCCGACCCTGATCGCCGGGCGCCGTTCCGCGACGACGTCGGCGGTCACCCGCTGGGCCAACCGGGCGACCTCCGCCCGGACCTGATCCCAGTCGGCGAGATCGGCCTGGAATGTCGTCTCCCTGCTTCTCGAGCGCGGCACGTACGGCGTGCCGACGACGGGTGAGATGCCCCCGCCGCGAGCGAGCCGGACGTACCAGGGGCCCATGGTCGGCCCCAGCCGCTCCGCAAGCTGCTGTTGGTCAGCAGCCGCCAGCTGTTCAACGGTGATCAGGCCGAGCTCGGCCAACTTGCGGGCGGTCCGACGGCCGATGCCCCACAAGGCGTCGGTCGGCCTGTGGGCCATTACCTCGTACCAGTTCTCTGCCGTCAGCCGGTACACGCCGGCGGGCTTCGCGAAACCGGTCGCCAGCTTCGCCCTGAGCTTGTTGTCTCCGATCCCGATCGACGAATACAGCCGGGTGGCGCCCAGCACCGCGTCCTGAACGTCGTGGGCCAGAGCCTCTGGATCGTCGGTGAGAGCGCCGAGGAACGCCTCGTCCCATCCCATCACCTCGACGATGACGTCGAACTCGCGCAGCGTGGCCATGACCTTTGCCGACGCTTCCTCGTATGCCGCGAAGTCGCTCGGCAGGAAGACGGCATCCGGACAGCGTTTCGCCGCGGTACGCAACGGCATTCCCGAATGAATGCCGTACGTGCGTGCTTCATAGGACGCGGTGGCCACCACGGCACGCTGGGTCGGGTCGCCCGCGCCGCCGACGACCACCGGCCGGCCCGCCAGCTCAGGACGCCGCAGCACCTCGACCGCTGCGATGAACTGGTCGAGGTCGAAGTGCAGGACCCAGCCCGCCGGACGCACCCCAGCAGTGTGCCCGCTGGCACCGACGGGGTCGTACCTGCGATGGATGAGCAGGAGGGGTTCGGTGTCGGTACTGGCGGCTAACGTGCTGTCCCATGGCTGATCCGACCACGCCGGTCCCCGTAACCGACCGCCCGTTGATCCCGCAGGGCTACGGCGTGCCGACGACCACCCGCGGGCTACTCGCCTGGACCGACGTCGAGCCGCGGCTGGTCGCAGCGCTGCACTACTGGCTGGCTACTGTCCGGCCCGACGGCACGCCGCATGTCGTGCCGCGGTGGGGAGTGTGGCTGGACGGTCGGTTCTGGTACGACGGCGCGCCCACCACCCGGCACGCGCGCAACATCGCCGCCAACCCGGCATGCTCCTTGAACCTGGAGAACGGCGCCGAAGCGGTCATCGTCGAGGGCACCTCGACGCCGACACGAGCCGACGCGGACGGCCTCGGCAATCGGCTGGCCGAGGCGTTCGGGAAGTACCACGAGCTGGGATACTCCCCCGGCGCGGACTCCTGGTCCGGTGAAGACGGTGGCGGGCTGTGTGTGCTGACGCCGCGCCGCGCGCTGGCGTGGTTCTCTTTTCCGACGGACTGCACGCGGTTCCGATTCGAGCCCTGACGACGTCACATAAGCCCGGAAGTTCGGGTATGCGACCATGACCGGTTCTATGCCAAGTGTCGGGGTGGCGGGATTTGAACCCACGACCTCTTCGTCCCGAACGAAGCACGCTACCAAGCTGCGCCACACCCCGAGGTACGCCGGAAGCATAGCCGAGCAGTCGATGCCGCCCGAAATCTGCGCCGAGGACGCAGGGCAGCGCAGATCGCCGTGTCGGCTGGTGCACATCCGCTGCGGCAGAGGTAACCCGACGATCTTCACGATCTCGGGTCAGGTGCCGCCGAGGAGCGGTCCACCGCTGACATGGCCCAGATCCACAGTTCCCAGGACTCGAAGGGCAGCCGGCGCCACGGCCGCATCCCGAGCTTCTCCATGACCCGCAACGAGCGGGTGTTCGCCTCGATCGTGACCGAAATCAGCCGGTCGAGATCGAGCACGTCGAAGGCGAGGTCGCGACAGACCAACGCCGCTTCCGTGGCGAATCCACGGCCCCACGCGTGGCGGGCGAGCCGCCAGCCCACTTCGACCTCGGCCGGGATGGCCCGGTGGTGCTGCAAACCGCAGAAACCCAACAAATCGCCGGTCTCCTGTGACTCGAGGGCGTACCAGCCGTAGCCCCGTTCCTCCCACGAACGCTCGGCCCGGACGACGATCGCATCGCTCTCGGCGCGAGTCAGCGGCCGACCACCGACGTGCTCGGTGACCTCCGGATCAGAGTTGATCTCGGCGAACGCCGGCCGGTCAGCGGGCCGCCACGTCCGCAAAACCAGCCGAGCCGTCTCGATTCGCGTGGGAATGAGCGATATCACAGAGCCGTCAGGGTCAGCAGCGTGGCCTCGGGCGGGCAGGCGAACCGCACCGGCGCGTACGGCGAGGTGCCGAGGCCAGCAGAGACATGCAGCCATGACCCGTTCGGCTCTCCGTCGGTGGGATGACGAGACAACCCCTTTGCCCGGCGCGGCTCGAGATCACAGTTGGTCACCAGGGCACCCCAACCGGGAACGCACAGCTGGCCCCCGTGGGTATGTCCAGCGAGAAGCAACCGGTAACCGTCGGCCGCCATCGCGTCGAGGATCCGCTGATATGGCGCATGGGTGACACCCACGGTGAGATCAGCAGGCTCGGCCGGCCCAGCGACGTCGCCGTAACGGTCCATCTCCGTGTGCGGGTCATTGACCCCAGCGAATGCGAGCGCACGCCCGTCGACCTCGAGACGTCCTCGAGTGTTGGTCAGGTTGAGCCAACCGGCGTCGCGAAGCCCGTCCCTGAGCTCCTGCCACGGCAGGTCTGGCGTGGTGGACCAGGTCGGCCGGTACGACGGGAGCAGGTAACGGGCCGGGTTCTTGAGCATCGGCGCGTAGTAGTCGTTGGACCCGAGGACGAACGCGCCCGGTCGAGCAAGTAGCGGGCCGAGCGAATCGAGCACTGTTGGCACTGCCCCCTGGTGGGCCAGGTTGTCGCCCGTGTTGACGACTAGGTCGGGCTCGAGGGCCGCGAGCGAACGTACCCATGCACGCTTCTTGTCCTGTCGCGGTGTCATGTGCAGGTCGGAGATGTGCAGGACGCGCAGCGGACGCTGGCCGGCCTGCAACACGGGGACATCAACACGACGAAGCCGGTATGCCTGCACCTCGTATCCGGCTGCATAGACCAGGCAACCGACGGCCGCCGCCGCTACGGCCGCCGCAACCTGCGCGGCCGTCGTCTTCGGCACAATCGGCATCGGGCAAGGCTGTCATACCGGAAGGACGAGCCGAACCCAATCTCTGGTCGGACCGGGACCGGGACCGCGACGCATCCGGTGCGCCCGATCGAGAATTGAGGGCTGCCAGACTGACCCCATGGCCGCGTTGAAAGACCGTCTGCGTTCCGATCTCACGGTGTCCATGCGTGGCCGGGACGAGCTGCGGACGGCGACCATCCGGATGGTGCTCACTGCCGTCACGAACGCGGAGGTAGCCGGCGCCCAGGCGCGCGAAATCAGCGACGACGAGGTAGTCGGCGTGCTGGCCAAGGAGGCGAAGAAGCGCCGCGATGCCGCCGACGCGTTTCGCCTGGGTGGCCGGCCGGACCTGGCCGAACGCGAGGACGCCGAAGCCGCAGTGATTGCCGGCTATCTTCCCGCTCCCCTCACCGACGACGAGCTCGATGCGCTCGTCGATGCCGCCGTCGCCGAGACCGGCGCGAACTCGTTGCGCGAGATGGGTGCGGTAATGAGGCGGCTGGCGACCGATGTCGCCGGGCGCGCCGACGGTGCCCGAGTCGCCGCTGCGGTCAAGGCTCGTCTCGCCGGCGCATGATCCACGGATCATTCAGATTGGGGTTGTCGCCCAGAACGATCCGTTGATCAGGCGGCCGAAAGCTCGGCGGCGACCAGCTCAGCGATCTGGGCAGTGTTGAGCGCCGCACCTTTGCGCAGGTTGTCGCCGCAGACGAACAGGTCCAGCGCCATTGGATCGTCGACCGAGCGACGCACCCGGCCCACCCAGGTCGGGTCCGTGCCCACCACGTCCGCAGGCGTCGGAAACTCGCCGCGGGACGGGTCGTCGTAGAGCACGATGCCCGGAGCATTGCGCAGGATCTCCCACGCGGCGTCGGCGGTAACCTCGCGCTGGAACACGGCATGCACAGCCACCGAGTGCGTCGTCACGACTGGGACCCGGACGCAGGTTGCCGACACCCGCAACTCGGGCAGGTCGAGGATCTTGCGCGACTCGTTGCGGATCTTGAGCTCCTCCGAGCTCCAGCCGTCGTCCTTGAGCGATCCCGCCCACGGGACGACGTTCAGCGCCAGCGGCGCGGGGAACGGGCCCAGATCGTCTCCGATCACGCGTCGCACGTCGCCGGGATGGGTGCCCAGCTCGCGATTGCCAGCCACCTTCTGAATCTGGTCGTGCAGCGTGTCGATGCCGGCCTGGCCGGCTCCCGATGCCGCCTGGTACGACGCGACGACGATTTCGGTCAAACCCAGCTCAGCATGCAGGGCGCCGAGCGCGACGATCATCGACAGCGTCGTGCAGTTGGGGTTGGCGATGATGCCCCTCGGTCGCGTGCGGGCAGCGCGCGCGTTGACCTCGGGCACGACAAGCGGCACGGCCCGATCCATCCGGAAAGCAGCAGAGTTGTCGACAACAACCGCCCCGCGCTCGGCCGCGACCGGAGCCCACTGCGCTGACACGTCGTCAGGCACGTCGAACATCGCGACATCGATGCCATCGAAGACCTGGGCGCTCAGGGCGAGGACCTCAGCTTCGGCGCCGCGAACCTGGAGCCGGCGGCCGACCGACCGCGGGGAGGCGACGAGCCGAATCTCGCCCCAGACGTCCTTGCGGGTAGAGAGCAGGTCTCTCATCACGGTTCCGACGGCTCCGGTCGCACCGACGACGGCGAGTGTTGGCTTGCGCGCGCTCATCGGCCGCTCCCGCCGTACACCACCGCCTCGACCTCCGCCGCGTCGAGGTCGAAGGCCTCATGGACTGCGGCCACGGCGATGTCGACGTCGTCTCCTCGGACGACAACGGAGATCCGGATTTCTGAGGTGGAGATCATCTCGATGTTGACGCCGACCGCCGCCAGCGCGCTGAAGAAGCGCGCGCTGACACCCGGATGGCTGCGCATTCCCGCACCGATCAGCGACACCTTGCCGATCCCGTCGTCGTAACGCAGCGACTCGAAGCCCACACGGGTCTGGATGTCGGTCAAAGCGGCCAGCGCTCGGCGGCCGTCGGCATTCGGCAAGGTGAAGGAAATGTCCGTCCGTCCGGTGGCCACAGCCGAAACGTTTTGCACGATCATGTCGAGGTTGATCTCCGCATCGGCGACTGCCTGGAAGATCGTGGCCGCCTCGCCGACCTTGTCGGGAACCCCGACGATGGTGATCTTTGCCTCACTTCGGTCGTGCGCGACTCCGGAGATGATCGGCTGCTCCATGTCCGCCTCGTCACTCCTTTCCGGCCGGTCGGTGACCCAGGTGCCGTCGAGTGAGGAGAAACTCGATCGGACGTGGATCGGTAGGCCGTAGCGCCGCGCGTACTCTACGCACCGCAGGTGCAAGACCTTGGCGCCGCATGCGGCCATTTCGAGCATCTCCTCGTAGGTGATGCGTGGGATCCGACGGGCCGTGGGGACGATCCGGGGGTCGGCGGTGAAGATGCCATCGACGTCGGTATAGATCTCACAGACGTCGGCGCCCAGCGCTGCCGCGAGCGCAACCGCCGTCGTATCGGAGCCGCCTCGGCCGAGTGTCGTCACGTCCTTGCTGTCCTGGCTGACGCCCTGAAACCCCGCGACGATCGCAACCGCACCGCCGTCGAGCGCCTGTCGGATTCGGCCGGGCGTGACGTCCATGATTCGCGCGCTACCGTGCGCCGACGTGGTGATGACCCCGGCCTGACTTCCGGTGAACGACCGTGCCTGGTGGCCCAGGTCGCCGATCGCCATAGCCAAGAGCGCCATCGAGATTCGCTCGCCCGCGGTGAGCAGCATGTCCAGTTCGCGCCCGGCTGGCAGCGGTGACACCTGGCTGGCGAGATCAAGCAGCTCGTCGGTGGTGTCTCCCATCGCCGAGACCACAACTACGACTTCGTGCCCATCGTTGCTGCTGGCGACGATGCGCTGCGCGACCCGCTTGACGGCTGCGGCGTCGGAGACCGAGGAGCCCCCGTACTTCTGGACAATCAAGCCCACCCCGGTGCTACTCCCTTCTACGGCCGCTCCAGTCCTGGCCTGGGTGAGTCTAGGCGACGCACTTGTAGGCCCTGGGGCCGTTTCGAATCGCGGGATGTGCTGGCCGCGGGTCGTTCGACGCCGTGACACTACGATGCAAGCCTGAGTTCTCGGCGGAGGCGACCACAGCGATGGAGCAGCGTGCTGGCGTCGAGGTCGCGGGAATTCGGCGCAGTTTCGGCGAAGTCATCGCTGTCGATCACGTCGACCTTGCTGCCCCGCCGGGTTTCGTGACCGCCCTGGTGGGGCCAAACGGCTCGGGGAAGACAACGCTGCTGCTCGTTCTCGCCACTCTCCTTCGCCCGGATTCGGGCACGGTCTGGGTCGCAAACCATGACCCGGTCACCGACCCCCAGGCGGTCCGGGCGCTGACCGGCTGGATGCCCGACTCGTTCGGCACGTACGACACGCTGACCGCTCGCGAGGTGCTCGAATTCGCCGCGAGCGCATACCGGCTTCGACGGGATCGTGGCGAACAAAGGGCTCGCGAACTGCTCGAGCTCATCCATCTCGCCGACCATGCGGACCTGCCTGTGCACGTGCTCTCGCGCGGCCAAAAGCAGCGGCTCGGCCTGGCGCGGGCGCTCGTGCACAACCCGACTGTGCTGCTCCTCGACGAGCCGGCGGCCGGTCTGGATCCCCGCAGCCGGATCGAACTGCGCGGGATTCTCCGTGGGCTGGCCGCCGACGGGCGTGCGGTGTTGGTGTCCAGCCATGTCCTGGCCGAGCTGGAAACCATGGCCGATCGGGTCGTCTTCGTCGACCGCGGACAGACCGTCTCGGAGCAGGAGCTTGCCGACCTGCCTCGGTCGGAGCGACGGCCATGGCGTATGCAGGCGCTGGATCCGAACTCTCTGGTCGACGCGCTCGACCGATATGGGATCGAACACGCCGATCCCGACGCCAGCGGAGTGGAGGTTCTGCTGTCCGGAGACGAGGCGGCGGCCCAACTGCTCGCTCGGCTCGTCCGAGACGAGGTTCGCGTGACGACGTGCGCTCCGGTCGGTAGCGGCCTGGAGGATGCCTATCTGGCGATGACAGAGGACCGGCGATGACCGGCGCCTCGCCTGTGTCGGTGACCGACGAGGCGCCCAGCCAGTCGACGGGGGCCGCCATCGGCTGGTGGGGTGTTCGCACCATGGCCGAGCACGAATTCCGGCTGCGGCTTCGGGCCGGCCGCTGGCGTTGGTTGCTCGCCGCCTGGTTCGTCACCTTGCTGCTGCTCACTTGGGGACTCCGGGCGGCGCTGGTCGCCACCGGGGCAGCCGAACGCGGCGTCGACATGTTCGGCGGCCTGATGCTGTTCATGCTGGCGCTCGCGATGTTGGTCGTCCCGGCGCTCACCGCGCAGTCGATCAACGGCGATCGCGAGCGCGGTGTCCTCGCGACACTGCAGACCACGCTGCTCACCCCGGCCGAGATCGCGATCGGCAAGCTGGTCGCTGCCTGGGCGACAACGTTGGTCTTCTTGGCGGTCTCGCTTCCTCTGATCGTCTGGTGCCTGGTAGAGGGCGGCGTATCGGTCGGACGAGTGATCGGCACGTTGATCGCGACGGCACTGCTGCTGGGGGCGCTGGCGGCGATCGCGCAATGTCTGTCCGCAGTGTTCGCCCGCAGCACGACCTCGGCTGTCATGTCATACCTGGTGGTCTTCGCCCTGAGCATCGGCACGCTCATCGCATTCTTCATCGGGCTGATGCTGACAACCGAGACCGAAACGGTCACCGAGCGGATTCCGGTGTGGGACAACGGTCAACCCCAGTTCAACGAGGAGACCGGTCAGCCGATCAACGTCGATCGCTGGCAGACGGCCGAGTACGAGGCATCGGTCCAGCAGACGGAGAAGGTCTGGTGGTTGTTGGCGCCGAACCCGTTCGCGGTCCTTGCCGACTCGACGAGCGGAACCGTCGAATGGGAGCGAACCGGATTCGACCCACTGCAGACGATTCGTGAAGGCGTGCGATCCGCCCGCGACCCCGACTCGGGCTGGAGTGGCGTCGCCAGCACGGAAAAGGCCGTCTGGCCATACGGTCTGGCGTTCTACCTGCTGATCGGCGTCGGCGCTCTCACTCTCACGATCCGTCGGTTGAGAACGCCGTACGGACGCCTTCCCCGCGGCGTTCGAGTGGCCTGACCCCGAGCCGGCCGAGGTCCTCCCGAACCTTCGACCGCGCGCACCGATCAGTGCTCGGCGGCGTCGGCGACCACATCTGCCAACAGCTCGTCCTCGGCCTCACTCACCGGGTCGCCGTGCTGGTCGAGTCGGGTGTGCGCGATGAGAGAGTGCAGCGCCCGCAGGATGCCGCCGCAGGTTGCCCCCCACGAGGACAGGTAGGAGAACTGCCACCACCACAGCGCCTCGAGCGTGCGCCCGTCGTGGTAGTGGGCCAACCCGTGCAGCAGGTCAGAGGCGATGCTCGCCAGGTCGTCGGAGATCAAGAACCCGTCGGCACCGCGTCCTGGATCCATCGGGTCGACGATCTCGACGTAGTCGTCGACAGGGGCGAGTAAGCGCGCCAGTCGCTCCCGCAACTCCTCCACATCGGGATCAGGTCCCGCGTCCGGCTCGAATCGCTCGTCCGGGACGACGTCGCTGATAGCGCCGAGCCGGCCGCCGGCGAGCGCAAGCTGGCTGATTTCCAACAGCAGCAGCGAAAGCGTGCTGCCTGTGTCCTCGGCCCGGGCGATTTCCCGCACCGCGACCAGAAAGCTCTCGATCTGGTCGGCGATCTCGGCGGCGAAGTCTGCGTACTCCTCGGCGGCATCCGGCTCAGACATCGAGCAACCTCCGCCCTTCAAACGCTCGGCCCAAGGTGACCTCGTCGGCGTACTCGAGGTCACCTCCTACCGGAAGTCCACTGGCCAACCGGGTTACGCGCAACCCCAGCGGCTTGATCAACCGGGCCAGATAGGTCGCAGTCGCCTCGCCCTCGAGGTTCGGGTCGGTTGCGAGGATGACCTCGGTGACCGCGTCATCGGCCAGCCGGAGCATCAGCTCGCGCACCCGGAGATCGTCCGGCCCGATTCCCTCGATCGGGCTGATGGCACCGCCGAGAACGTGGTAACGGCCGCGGAACTCCCGCGTGCGTTCGATGGCGACGACGTCCTTCGGCTCCTCGACCACGCAAATCAGGGCAGCGTCGCGCCGTGGGTCGCGGCAGATACGGCACTGTTCTTCCTCGGCCACGTTGCCGCACACGACGCAGAACCGCATCTTGTCCTTGACCTCCACCAGGACGGCCGCCAGCCTGCGCACGTCGATCGGGTCGGCGGCGAGCACGTGGAAGGCGATCCGCTGAGCGCTCTTCGGGCCGACGCCTGGTAGCCGGCCGAGTTCGTCGATGAGGTCCTGGACGACGCCCTCGTACATAGCGGGCCCTAACTCCGGCCTCAGCTGCCAGCAACTGCCGGTGGGTCTTGATCAGCCGGCGGTCCCCCGAGCATGCCGCCGAGACCCTCGCCCAGCGGACCCATCTGCTCAGCCGCCAATTTCTGCACCTGGGCGTTGGCATCGCGCACCGCCGCCACGATGAGGTCTGCCAGTGTCTCCACGTCCTCGGGATCGACGACCGACGGGTCGATCTCGAGCGCGACGAGCTCACCTTCCCCAGTGACCGTGGCCGTGATCAAACCGCCGCCGGCAGTACCAGTGACCTTGGCCTCGGCCAGGTTCTGTTGCGCCGACATCAGTTGTTCCTGCATCCGCTGCGCCTGTTGAAGCAGCTGTTGGACGTCGATGCCTTCCGAGCCGGGCGGGAACACTCGATGCCTCCGTTGCTGGGTTCGGTGTGGCGCTGTTGGTCACTCCTGGAACGGAGCCTAACCTGCGCTCGTCGGTCAACTAGCCGTGCTCGATCTCCTCGATAACACGGGCGCCGAGAGTACGTTCCAACAGCTCGCGTTCGGACAGCCTGTCCGCGTCGTGATCGGGGTCGTCGGGGTGGGCGTCGTCGTCGGTTGGCTGCTCACGTGCTGACGACTTCGTGCTCCCGGCGGCTCTCGAGGGTGCGGCTGACGAGACGGGATCCGGCTTGGGGTCTCTGCCGGCCAGAGCCGGTGAGACAGCCTGAACCGCTGGATCGACGATGGCCTCGATCTGCAGGTCGACACCGAGTACGTCGGCGAGGGCCTCCCGGAGATTGGCCTGAAAGTCATCGCGGCGCACGAAGGTGTCGCGCAGTGACGGCTGGCGGAAGGCCAGTGTCAAGACCCCGTCGGAAACATCGACGACCGCTGCTTGCTGAGAGATGAGGCTCCAGGGAGTGCGCTTGATCTCACGCAGCCGTACCAGCACCTCGGGCCAGAGCCGGCGCAGGTCAGCAGTGCCGCTGGCCGGGCCGCTGCCGACCGCCGGGTCTCGCGCACGATCCTGAGCTGTGGTCGCACGAGGGGCGTCGACCGGCTCCGATTCCCGATGCGGGGGGTCGGCAGTCGGCGCGGGCGCGGTCGGTTCCGCCGTCGACTGCTGGTCCGCGACCGCCGCCGGCGTTCCTGCGCCGCCACCTGCCCCGGGCCCGACCGCTTCGTCGAGACCGAGCCGTCGTTCGAGGCGATCGAGCCTGGCCTGGAGGGCGACGGCCGAGCCACCCGCCCCGGGCAGCAACAACCGCGCGCTCACCAGCTCGAGTTGCAGGCGCGTCGGTGTCGCCCCCTTCATTGCGGTGATGCCCTCGTCGACGATGTCGGCCAACCGAACCAGGTCGGCTGGTCCGAACCGGCCCGCCTGCGCGGCCATCCGAGCTGCCTGGTCGTCCGGCGCCTCGATGAGACCGCTGGATGCCGCATTCGGCACCGTCCGCACGATCACGAGGTCGCGGAATCGCTCCAACAGATCAGTGAGGAAGCGACGAGGATCGTGGCCGGAGTCCATGACCTTGTCCAGGGCGGCAAAGACACCAGCACCGTCGTTGGCCGCGATGGCGTCGACCACCTCGTCGAGCAACGAGGCGTCGGTGAACCCGAGCAGGGTGATCGCCAGATCGTAGGTGACCCCTTCGTCGCCCGCGCCGGCAATGAGCTGGCCGAGAATCGATTGGGCGTCGCGGGCCGAGCCCGCGCCTGCCCGCGCGACCAGGGCCAGGGCGGCCGGCTCGATCGGCACCTTCTCCTGCTGGCAGATATAGGCCAGGTTCTGCTGGAGGATACGGCCGGGGATAAGCCGGAACGGGTAGTGGTGCGTTCGGGAACGGATGGTGCTGAGGATCTTGTCCGGTGCCGTCGTCGCGAAAATGAACCGCAGATGCGGCGGCGGCTCTTCGATCAGTTTCAGCAGCGCGTTGGCCGCGCCCGGGCCGAGCTGGTGCGCTTCGTCGATGATGTAGATCTTGAAGCGGGACGAGATCGGGGTGAAGTGCGCCTTTTCCCGGAGATCCCGGGCGTCGTCGACCAGGCCGTGTGTGGCGGCGTCGAGTTCCACGACGTCGATGCTGCCCGGGCCGTTGGGCGCCAGGTCACGGCAGGAGTCGCACACTTCGCACGGTTCCGGAGTGGGCCCCTGCTCACAGTTGAGGGACCGGGCAAGAATGCGCGCGCTGGACGTCTTGCCGCAGCCTCGGGGACCGGAGAACAGATACGCGTGGTGCACGCGGTCGTTGGCCAGTGCCCGGGTCAACGGCCCGGTGACGTGGTCCTGCCCCACCACGTCGGCGAACCGGCCGGGGCGGTAGGTGCGGTACAGCGCGAGCGAGGACACCCTTGGAACCCTAGCTTCGAGGTCCGACCGCATGATGGTCGCACGTAAACCCTCGTTGCTTGTGATAAGGACCCCTCGCGCACCCGGTAGAGCCCACCTGCCCTTGCTGCCTTCCGGCCCTGGGGGGTTGAGCGGGATGCCGCCACACGAGGGGTCGGCTGCCCAGTGTACGGCGCTTGGCACAGGTGAACGCAACGCCCGTCGTCACCCTGTTGATCATGAACGGGGAGCCGGGTTCAGTTGCGGACTCGGCTAGTCTCGGCGGCGGAGGATTCGCCTAGTGGCCTAGGGCGCACGCTTGGAAAGCGTGTTGGGGGCAACCCCTCGCGGGTTCGAATCCCGCATCCTCCGCTTTCCGGAATGACCACGTTCACCACCCCTATCGGTACTTCACCACCCTTGCAGGCCTGGTGATGTACGTACTCGCCTGGTGATGGACACAGTCAGCGGCGGCGGGTGCCGAACATGCCGCGGGTGATCTCCCGGGCCAAGGCTGTGCCGGCCGACCGGAGGAAGCCCTCGACGGCCTTGGAGCCGAGCACCTTCTCCACAACGCCGCCCTCGGCGGCCGGCGGCTCCGCCGTGCGGGAGCGCGATCTCCGGGCCGACGGCTCGGGAGCCGGAACCGGCACGGTCGGTGTGCTGCTTCCGCGGATCTCCTGCTCCAGCCGCTCGGCCTCGGACACGCCAGCCTGAGGGGGCGGGGCGGGTGTCCCGGCCGGACCGCCATCTGGCGCGAGCGACGCCTCCAGCGGGGCGCCCGGGCCAGCGGCGATCTCCCCGGTAAGTTTCTCGTACGCGGACTCCCGGTCCAGAGCCTCGGTGTAGAGCGATGCAAGCGGCGAGGAAGCGACGATCCCGTCAAGTACCTCCGCCGACGATGGCGCCATCAGGGACTGGGGAGCTGGCAGCATGGTGTAGGCCACCGGTGTGGGTGCACCCTTCTCCGACATCACAGTGACCACAGCCTCGCCAATGCCCACGGTCGTGAGCAGCTCCTCGAGGTCGTACGGCGAGGTCGGAAACGTCCGCACGGTTGCCTTCAGCGCAGCGGCGTCGTCGGGGGTGAATGCGCGAAGCTGGTGCTGGATCCGGCTGCCGAGCTGGGCCAGCACGTCCTCGTGGACGTCCTTCGGTGTCTGGGTGACGAAGACGACGCCGACACCCTTGGAGCGGATCAGCCGGACGGTCTGAATCAGCGCGTCTTTGAACCCGCGCGAGGCGTCCTTGAACAGTAGGTGGGCTTCGTCGAAGAAGAACACCAATTTCGGCTTGTCGACGTCGCCGGCTTCGGGCAACGTCTCGAACAGCTCGGCGAGTAGCCACATCAGGAACGTCGAGAACAACACGGGGCGGTCCTGAACCCCGGGCAGTTCCAGCAGCGTGATCACGCCACGTCCGTCAGCCGTGTTGCGCATCAAGTGCCCGACGTCGAACTCCGGTTCTCCGAAGAACGCGTCGGCGCCGGACTCAGCGAAGTTGATCAGAGCCCGGAGAATGACGCCGGCGGTGGGCTTCGCCAGCGCACCGAGGTCCGCCAAGTCGGCCTTGCCTTCGTCCGAGGTCAGATGCTGGATGACAGCGCGCAGGTCTTTGAGGTCGAGCAGCGGTAGCCCGGCCTTGTCGGCGTAGTGGAATACCAGCCCCAAGGAGCTCCCCTGGGTGTCGTTGAGCTGGAGCACTTTCGACAGCAGAGTCGGCCCGAACGAGGTCACTGTCGCCCGCACCGGCACACCGGTACCGGTGTCACCCAGGCGAAGCAGCTCGACCGGGTACGCGGTCGGCTCCCAACGCTGGCCGACGCCTTCGGCCCGCGCGGTGATCTTCTCGCCAGGCTCCCCCGGCGACGCCAGTCCAGAAAGATCCCCCTTGATGTCGGCCGCGAACACCGGAACACCCATCAGCGACAGCTGCTCGGCCATCAACTGCAGGGTCTTGGTTTTGCCCGTTCCGGTGGCTCCCGCCACCAGGCCATGGCGATTGAGCATGGCGAGCGGGACTCGCACCTTGGTGTCCGCCCGCGGCCCGTCATCAACGATCAACGCCCCGAGCTCGACGCACGGTCCCTCGAACGCGTACCCCTCGCGAACGGCCGTCGCGATGTCGGTACTGGTCTTGGCCACGTCGGCCTCCCGCGCCCTGAGAATCGTCCTCGGGAGCCTATCGACGGGGATCTAGAATGCGGGGGTGATCTTCAAGCGGGTCGGGGAGGGGCGCCCATATCCCGACCACAGCACCACCTTCCGAGTGTGGTCGGACTTGCCGCCGCGCCAGGTACGCCTGGACGAACTCGTCACGACGAAGCGGACACTTGACCTCGACGCGCTGCTCGCTGAGGATTCGACGTTCTACGGCGACTTGTTCGCCCATGTCGTCGAATGGCGCGGCGAGTTGTACCTCGAAGACGGCTTGCACCGGGCGTTGCGGGCCGCCTTGCAACAGCGCCCGGTGATTCACGCCCGGGTCCTGGTGCTGGGCGGCGATGCAGACTCGGCGGAGCTAGGCTCACCGGACTAGACCTTGGCGCCCAGCGCCTGACCGGGAGGCTCGGTGGTGTCGCGCAATCTCGGCACACAGACTCGCCGTCCCGCCGATCGGCATCTCCGGACGGCCATCACCATGCTGGTGCTCGCCGTCTTCGTGACGTTCGCCGGGTGGTATGCATGGAACATCATCACCCAACCCGAGTCGGCCACCACGGGTAGCGGCCCGACAACGGCCACGACCTGCATTCCAGCTGTCCCGACGGACGCGCCAGCTCCAGCCGACATCCGGCTCAATGTCTACAACGCAACCGATCGCAACGGACTTGCGTCGAGCGCAGCCCGGGAGATGCGGGCGCGCGGTTTCGCGATCGTCGACGTCGCGAACGACCCATTGGACAAGACGGTCACCGGCACCGCAGAGGTTCGAGCTGGAGCAGGCAACGAGGCCGCGGCGGCAGTGGTCGTCGCGCAGGTGCCCGGCGCGGTTGTCGTCTTCGACGCCCGCGCGGGCGGAACCGTGGACTTGGTGGTCGGCGATGCGTTCGAGGCACTCGCTCCCGCGGGCGTCGCCCCGACACCGGCCCCATCCGGGGCGCCGCTGCCCGCTTGTTAGGCCGGCCATCGTCATTCCTGCGTTGTACGGGAGCGGCGGAACCGGTTGAGCCAGCGGCGAACGCCAGCATCATCGTCAGCAGGGCGTCCTCGGTCACCGAACCAACCGGCCAGCCGGCCACTGCGGCTGATGGCCCGGATGCGGCGTTCGGTTGCGTCCCGCAATCTGCGAGGCGCAACGATGAGCATCTCATCGCCATGCTGTAGCCGCGTCGTCGGAGCAGGCACGAACGACGAATCCTTGCGGATGACCAGGGCGACGGCCACGTTGGGCGGTAGCCGGAGCTCACCGATCTCCACGCCGTGCAGCTGTGACCGGCCGGGTACGCGAACCTGAATCAGGTCGGCGTGCATGCGGTCCAACGGCGCCGATTCGACGTCGGTGTCGCTGGCTACCGCATCTCCGCCCACGCCGAGGAATCGGGCCAGCCACGGCAACGGAGGTGCTTGGAGCAAGGTGAAGACAACGGCCACGATGAAGACGACCGCGAACAGCCACGCGGCGTCCTCGGCCCCATCCGCCAGCGGGATCGTCGCGAGCACAACCGGAATCGCCCCTCGGAGACCGGCCCACGACAGGAATACCCGCTCCTGTATTGCCAAGGCGAACGGCATTGTCGAAACGAACACCGCAATCGGGCGGGCGAACAGCGTGAGCGCAAATCCGGCGACGATGGCAGGTACGAACGCGTCCGGCATTTTCGACGGCGAGGACAAGAGCCCGAGCATGACGAACAGGCCGATTTGCGAGACCCAACCCAAGCCCTCGGCGAACGACCGGGTCGCCGCCCGGTGCGGCAGCGCCGAGTTGCCCAGGACCAGCGCGGCGACGTAGACCGCCGCGAATCCGCTCGCATGGGCCACGGCACCCGCCGCGTATGCCAGCACGGCCAACGTCATGACCAACAACGGGTAGAGGCCGACGGAAGGCAACGCCACCCGGCGTACCACAAGGGCGCCCAGCCAACCGACCGCCAGCCCGATGGCGGCACCGGCGACGAGCTCGTACCCGATGGTCAGCGCGACCTCACCGACTCCCTCCTCAGCCACCGCGCCTGCGCTGACGAGCGTGACCAGAACGACGGTTGGCGCGTCGTTGAGGCCGGCCTCTGACTCCAGGGCACCCGACAGTCGAGGCGACAGCGGAACCCTGCGCAGGGTCGAGAACACGGCCGCCGCGTCAGTCGGCGCGAACACAGCGCCGAGCAGCACGGCCAGCGTCCAGTCCAGGCCAAGTACGTAGTGTCCGACCAGCGCCATGATCGTCGTGCTGACCGCGACCCCGATCGTCGCCAACGAAAGCCCAACCGCGAAGGACGACCGCACCTCGTCCCACCGGGTGCTCAGGCCGCCTTCGGCCAAGATGACCACCAGCGCAGCGAACGCCAGCACCTGCGCCAGCTCGGCGTCCTCGAACGGCACCCCGAGACCGGCCTCACCGATCGCCACCCCGATCAGCAGATAGATCACCAGGCTGGGCAGGCCCAGCCGGATGCTGAACTTGATTGCTACGACGGCGGCGACGAGGACCAGCGCGCCGACGAGCAGAAAGACGTTGAGCGAGTCGACATCCACGCTCGCCCCTTCCTGCTCGCGGGGAGGCGACGAGCCTAGCCGCCGATCATGCGGGGCCCCCAAACCTGCTTGCGACTTCAATGATCAAGACCGCGTCAAGAACCGACCTGGAGTCGGTTGGTGCGGATTTGATCATTGAAGTTGCCGCCAGGGTGCTGCCCCTCCACCCGGCGACACGCCGAAATCCCGATTCGTACGTGCTTCCCAGACTCGGTTCTACTCGGCACACTGTTCACACCAAGCACACAAGTCACATTGGTCACTTGGTAAACATCGGGCAGGAGTCAGCATGAGCATCGAAGCTTCGGCCGTTCTGCACACCGAGGAACGCATTGACGCATGGAGCCGCGTAACGGTGGACGGGACGGACTACCTGCGCCTTCTTCTGCACACCCGTTGGCTCACCGAAGCCGACGAACTCGTCCAGTCGCTGAAGGAGCACCTCGGGGTCGCTCAACCCGGCGACACCGTTGCCGTGAGCGAGAAGGTTGTCCTGTTGCTCACCGGCAGGACGCTCGATATCAACACGATGCAGCCGGGTTGGCTGGCTCGTCAGCTGGCGGGTCATGTCCGCTGCCGCACCGATTCCCGTGGCCTGTCGGTGCCCGAGAAGATGGAGTACGTCGTCCGCACGATCGGCTCCGGCCGAGTGGTCGCCGCGGCCGTCGCCGGAGCTGTGACCCGGCCGTTGGGAGTGCGAGGCACGTTCTATCGGCTGGCCGGATCGATCGCACGGGACATCGACGGCGGTCGCCCACCGTATGAGCAACTGCTGTTCCCGCCGTTGGAGACCTCGGCCGCGCAACAGATCTGCGCCGACCTGGAGCGGGTGCTGGGAATCGGCGTCGGCATCGTCGACCTCAACGACTTCGGCGGTTCGATCCGTGCGGTCTCCGACAAGTCACTTCCTACGGCCACGCTCGCAGCCGTCCTCGCCGACAACCCGATGGGCCAGCGCCTGCGGAGTACACCATTCATCATCGTCCGAGCAGCCGGATCTCGCACAGATGGCCCTGGGCCGGTGCCGGTCAGCGTCGCCTGAGCGTCACGACCTCCACGGCTTCGGCCAACAACCTGCGCTCGGGCGCACGCAGCAGGTGTAACACTGCAAAGAACACAGCTCCCACGACGAGTCCGACCGCCGACAGCAACAGCAGGTCGTCGCCGACGCCGGCGTCGAATATCGGGGAAAGGAGCCGGTTCAGCACGGCACCGGCGAGGGTAGCGGCGGCCGCGGCGGCGAATGTGCGGCTCACCATCGCCAACGTTGACCGGTAATCCACGGCGTCATGACGACGGCCCAGCAGCCAGGTGTTGGCGGCGGCCGCGAACACCAGCGACAGCGACGTCGATGCGGCCAGCCCGGCGATGCCGAACGCCAGCCCCAAGGTCAGATCCCCGGCCACGTTTATTGCCATGGCGATGACCGCCACGATCACCGGACGGCGTGAGTCCCCGAGCGCGTACGAGGCCCGCACGACGAGTTCTCGCCAGCCCAAGGCCAGCAGGGCAGGCGCATACCAGAGCACGGCGGTCGCGGTCCTTCGGGTGTCGGCCGGACCGAAGCTGCCGTGCTCGAAAATGAGAGCGACCAGCGGCCCGGCGCAGACCAGCAGGAACCCACACACCGGAAAGAGCACGGTCGCCACCGTGGCCAGCCCGCGGCCGACCAGCCGCCTCATCTCGACCAGATCTCGACCTCCGGCGGCCGCGCCGAAGGCCGGATACAGCGCGACCAGCAAGGACGCGACCAGCAGGGTCTCGCCGAGGCTGATCAGCCGCCACGCATAGCTGAGCGCGGAGATGGTTCCCTCACCGACCATCGAGCCGACCGCCCGGTCGACCAGCGTGTTGACGTTGCCCAGGGCACTGCCGAGCAGCAACGGCGGGACCAGCGTTGCGATCGCTCGGAAGCCCGGATCCTTCAGGTCAAACGACGCCCGCAACCGCAGTCCCAAGGCCCGAAGTGGCACCAGCTGGCACACCAGCCGGGCCGCAGAGCCCGCCACGAACCCGACTGCCAGCGCCGCGACTCCGTAGCGCGGACCGAGCAGGACGGCTGACACGATCATGATCAGGTTGAAGGGAATGCCCTGCACCCCGGCCCAGAAGAACCGGCGATGAGCCTCGGCTGCAGCAGCCAGCAGGTTGGTGCCAGCGATCAGCACGGTGGAGAGGAGCACGACTCGAGTCAGACCCGCCGCCAGTTCCGCTTCCGGCCCCTCGAAGCCCGGCGCGAGCACCGTGACGACCGAGCTCGCCGCAAGCGCCATGACCAGCGATCCCAGGCCGAGCACCAGCAATGTCACGGTCAGCACGACCGAAAGCGTGTGACCGGTCCGCTCGGGCCCGCCGTCTCTGGCGTTCTGTGCAGCTAGGACCGGCACGGTTGCCTTCGCCATCGCGCCGGCGATCAGCGCCAGCACGAGATTCATCAGTCCCTGCGCCACGAGGTACGCGTCGAGCTCAGCGCCGGCGCCGAACACACCGGCAATCACGACATCGCGCAGAAAGCCGAGAATCGCCGACAGCGCGGTCAGCCCGGTGACCAGCGCTGCCGCCTGAGCGATCCCAGAGCGTGCCCTCACATTTCGGCACCCTAACCGGCTGGAGAGCACGTTCTTCGTGCCACGCCGACGCCACTACCGCCGGCCGGCGCAGACGTCAAATCGCTCCTGGCTGCACCAATCCGTTCTCGTAGGCGAACACCACCAACTGGACGCGGTCGGTCAGGCCGAGCTTGTGCAGCAGATGACTCACATGCGTCTTGACGCTGCTTTCGGCGAGGTGAAGCTCCCGAGCAATCGCGGAGTTGGAGTAACCCCGTGTCACCAGCGCAAGCACCTGATGCTCCCGGTTGGTGAGGTTCTTCACCGGTTGCGACTGCGTTGGAGTGGGCGGTGGCAGACGGTGGGCATATTGGTCCAGCAGCCGTCTGGTGACGGCGGGTGCGAGCAGAGCATCGCCAGCAGCGACAACCCGGACCGCATGCACCAGCTCGTCGGCTGTCGCGTCTTTGAGCAAGAAGCCGCTGGCCCCAGCACGCAAGGCCTCGACGACATAGTCGTCGAGATCGAAAGTCGTGATGACGAGCACCTTGACCGCTTCACCGGTGCCCCCGGTCGTCAGGCGCCGGGTCGCCTCGACACCGTCGAGATTGGGCATCCGGATATCCATGACCACGACGTCCGGTCGTAGCTGTTCAGCCAGTGCGACTGCTCTTTCGCCGTCACCTGCCTCGCCCACGACGTCGATGTCACTCTCGGCCTCCAGGTACATGCGCAACGCGGCTCGCATGAGTGGCTGATCATCTGCGATCAGCACGGAAATGGTCACGGCTCCCCATTCAGTGGCAGTTTCGCAGCGACCTGGAAACCGGTACCGCTCCGCGGTCCCAGGCTCACCTCGCCGCCGACCAATGCGGCTCGTTGTCTCATGCTGACCACCCCTTGGCCCGCCTTGAGGAGCGACGAGCTCCCTTGCCCGTCGTCGTCGACCCGCACCTCGAGAAGGTCTGGGTGATAGCGGAGCTCAACGTCGGCCCGGGCGGGGCCGGCATGCTTGAGCGTGTTGGTGAGGGCCTCCTGCACGATGCGGTAGGCGCTGAGCTCGACACCCGCCGGTAGTGTCCTCGGTTGTCCGGAGATCCTGAGTTCGACCGGAAGCCCTGCCCGTTCTATCTGGGCAATGAGATCCGGCAGGTCGGCCAGCCCGGGCTGTGGCGCCTTCGACCCTTCGTCATGGGTCCAGAGCACGCCGAGGAGACGGCGCATCTCGGTCAAGGCCTCCCGGCCCAGGATCTCGATCGATTTAAGCGCGTGTCTTGCCCGCTGAGGGTCGGCGTCGAACATCCGAGTTGACGCACCAGCCTGGGCGACCATGACAACGACGCGATGCGCCACGATGTCGTGCAACTCCCGCGCTATGCGCGTCTGCTCCTGCCTGACCGCGGTCTGGGTCTGGGCGGCCTGCTCTCGGGTGAGCTGCGCCGCCTGATCGGCCAGCAATGACGTGCGCGCCCGGTTGAGCCACACGCCATAACCGAGCAACCAGGCAGTCGCCACGGACAATAGGTAGTCGAGAATGTCATCGTCCAGGGGCCCGGTGTTGGCTAGAAAGACTGCGACGGCACCGACAGCCAATGCGGCCGCAGCCCCGCCGGAGACGACTGGTCTGCTGTTGGCCGCAACGGCATAGAGCGCCATCAGCGGTGCAAAAGCCAGCAGCGGTGATGCCGATCCGGCCAGGTCGTAGAGAGCAAAGATCACGATGCTTGCCATCAGCACCGGAAGTGCCGGTGGGCGCCGCCAGATTAGCGAGGACAGCCCAGCGAGTAACAGGGCAACCGAGATTGCGTTGGCGAAGTCGAATTGGATGGCGCCGGCGAGAATCTCGGGCCCTTCGATGGCTCGGTAGATCAGCGTGCTCAACGCGAGCACCGTCACAAGGAAAACGAGTATGCCGTCGGCGACCAGCAGGTTCCCCCGGTGGACGCCGCGGGTCAACGCTGTCCCAGCGGGTCCCATGATCAAAGCGTACGGCGCTTTGGAGTGGCCGACCGGAATTTCTTCAATGATTGGAGGTGTGTCCAACCTCACCCTGAGAAGGAGCCAGGCTCCGCCGAGGGTCGATATGCGTCACCATCAATGGGCGCAGACCGGACGGCGCCTTCGGGCGGAAGACAGCACGCTTCAGGCGATTGAGACTTGATGAGTCGGATCCCCTGCCGGCCGAGTTATCCGGTAAAGCCTGGCGGGGGAGGCCGAATATGCAGGGTCTTCGCTACGGCTGCCGGCGGGTGATGACGGTCGGAGTCATAGCGTCATGCGTGCTCGCCGGTGGGTGCGGCTCAGAAAGTTCCAGCACGAGCTCAAGTTCTGCCGCCGGCACGGCCGACACGACGGCAGGCGGAGCAGCCAGCCCAAGCCCGACGGTTGTGGATGACGGTCCCCAGCCGGGTTATGACCAGGTGAGCTTTTCCGATCCGACGCGGATCGACAACCAATGGCTGCCGCTACGGCCGGGGGCTCAACTCATCCTCGAGGGAGTAAGCGTCGAAGACGGCGAACACATCCCGCATCGTTTCGTGAGCATCGTGACCGATCTCACCAAAGAAATCGACGGAGTACGCACCGTGGTCGTCTGGGACCGCGACTACGAGGACGACGAACTGGTCGAGGCCGAGCTCGCATTCTTCGCCCAGGCTGACGACGGGGACATCTGGCTCTTCGGCGAGTACCCGGAAGAGTACGAAGAGGGCGAGTTCGTCGACGCGCCCACCTGGATCCACGGGATCCAGGACGCGCAGGCCGGAATCATGATCAAGGCGGACTACCGGCCCGGCGACCCCGGTCACGCCCAGGGTTGGGGGCCGGAGGTCGAATGGACCGACCGGGCGAAGGTCGACACGGTTGGCCAGCGGACCTGTGTCCAGGCCGGTTGCTACGACCACGTCCTCATAGTGGGCGAAACCTCCAAGGACGAGCCCGGCGCCGTGCAGTACAAGTACTACGCAGCGGGCGTTGGCAACGTGCAGGTCGGCTTCGGCGGCGACGATCCGACCCAGGAGACGCTGGAACTGGTCGAGGCTGCCCAGCTGTCACCGGAGGAGCTCGAAGCTGCTCGAGCGGAGGCGCTGAAGCTGGAGCAGAGCGCCTACGAGCACAGCAAGGACGTTTACGGTCACACGGCTCCAGCGACCGCGGCGGGGCAGTCGTGATGGCCCCCCAGCGAATGGCGTCGACAGTCATGAGGGCGTGAGAGATGCGCTGGATCATCGAGTCGAGCATGAGGTTTCGGCTGCTCGTCGTGGCCGCTGTCGCTGCACTGACGGGTTTCGGCTTCGCGCAGCTACGCAGTATGCCCGTGGATATCTATCCCGAGTTCACGCCCACGCAAGTCGAGGTGCAGACCGAGGCACTCGGACTGTCGGCCGAGGAAGTCGAGCAGTTGATCACTGTGCCACTGGAGCAGGACCTGCTCGTCGGCGTTCCTTTCCTGGACGAGATCGAGTCTGCGTCGCTTCCTGGTCTCTCGTCGGTTCTCATGACCTTCGAGCCGGGCACTGACCTGCTCGACGCGCGCCAGGTCGTGCAGGAACGCCTCACTCAGGCCGTCGGCGTCGCCGGGCTGCCGAATGTGGCCAAGCCTCCACAGATGATCCAGCCCGTGTCCGCGAACCGGCGGGTTTCGATGATCAAGCTGTCATCGGAATCGTTGACTCCGATCGACGTATCCGTGCTGGCCCGGTGGGTGATCAGCCCGCGGCTGATGGGCGTGCCAGGCGTCGCCAACGTCACCGTCTGGGGCTTCCGGGACCGGCAGTTGCAGGTCCTCGTCGACCCGGAACGGCTACAGGAAAGCGGCACTACTCTCGCCCAAGTTATCGACACCGCCGGCAACGCGCTCGAAGTCTCGCCACTGTCCTTCCTGGAGGCATCTACACCCGGCACCGGGGGATTCATCGACACCACCAACCAACGGCTGAACATCTTCCACGAGCTGGCCATCACGACGGCCGAGGAACTGTCCCAAGTTCCCCTCGAAGGTGCGGCGGCAGGAGATGCCACACCTGCCACCCTGGGCGATGTCACGACGGTGGTGGAGGATTCTCAACCGCTGATCGGGGAGGCAATCTGCCCCAGCGATGACAGGTGCATATTCCTCGTCGTCGAGAAGTTCCCCGACGCTAACACTGTCGAGGTCACCGACGATGTCGACGCAGCAATCGACGCGATGCGGCCAGGCCTTGGCGACATTCGGATCGATTCGACCGTCTACCGTCCGGCCTCCTTCATCGAATCGTCCTTCCAGAATCTCTGGTGGGCGCTGCTGGCTGGTGGACTGTTGCTGTTGCTGGTGATCGGGGCGTTCTTCTGGGACTGGCGGCGTGTGCTGATCAGTCTCGCCGCGATCGCCGCGTCACTCGGTGCTGCGGCGGCCGTGCTGTACCTTCGCGGCACCACCGTGAACCTCATGGTCGTCGCAGGGCTCGTGCTCGGCCTTACCGCGGTGATCCAAGACGCCATCGTCGACCCGCAGACGATAGCTCGGCGCGCACGCGACGACCGTGAGCGGGACTCCGCCGTATCAGCGTGGACAACGATCGTCCGGGCCTCCACCGAGACTCGCCGCGCGGTGCTCTATGCGGTCTTGATCGCCGCCGCTGCAGCGATCCCGTTGTTCTTCCTCAGGGGCGAGGGCGGGGCATTCCTCCCTCCGATCGTGCTGTCGTACCTGCTCGCGGTCGCGGTATCCATGCTGGTCGCTCTCACGCTCACGCCGGCGCTCAGTCTGCTGCTGCTGGCCAAGGCGCCGCTTCCGCGCTCGACACCTCCGTGGCTCGGCCGGCTGCGGGGGAGCTATGACCGGATCGCGCCGCGCCTGCTCATCCGGACCGGCGCGGCGGTGGCAGTAGCCGCCGTGATCGCTGCGATCGGGCTCGCCGCGGTGCCATTCCTGGAGACGTCCATGCGGCCGGCACTCAAGGAGCCGGACGTACTCGTCCACATCGAGGCGGCACCCGGCACCTCACTTCCCCGGATGACGGAGATCACCAGGCAGGCCGTCGAGGATCTCGGGTCGTTGCCCGGGGTCGTGAACATCGGCGGTCAGGTGGGACGCGCCGTGATGTCGGACCAGATCGTCAACGTGAACTCCGGCGAGATCTGGGTCAAGGTCGATACGGCCGCCGACTACGACCGCACCGTAGCTGCCATAGCGGACACCGTCCGCGACTATCCCGACGTGTCCACCGATGTGCTCACCTACTCCGCGGAGCGGGTCGCGGACATCCTGGGCCGGTCCGACAACGACGTCGTCGTGCGCATCTACGGCGAGAACGAGGATGTTTTGGGCGCCAAGGCGGACGAGGTCCGGGCGATGATTGCCGGCGTCGACGGCGTGGCCAGGGCGAACGTCGAACGCCCGGCCGAGGAGCCCACGGTGCATGTGGAGGTGGACCTGGCCCGGGCCCAGGTTGCTGGCGTTAAGCCGGGCGACGTCCGCCGCACCGCCGCCACGCTTCTCGGCGGCCTCACGGTGGGCAACCTGTTCGAGCAGCAGAAAGTGTTCGACGTCGTCGTGTGGGGGGCGCCCGAAATCCGCCAGAGCGAGACGGATATCGAGCAGTTGCTCGTCGACACACCCGATGGTGGACACGTTCGCGTCGGCGACGTGGCGACCGTGCGGGTCGAGGCGGATCCCGCGGTGATCCGCCATGAGTCGGTTGCGACCTACCTCGACGTGACCGCTGACGTGGCCGGGCGTGACGTCAGTGCGGCGCTGGGCGAGATCGACGGCCTGATCGAGCGGGTCGAGTTTCCGCTGGAGCACCACGCCGAACTGCTGGGCGGCTTCCAGGAGCAACAGACCGACCGGACCCGCGTCATAGGAGTGGCGGTCGCCGCGGTCATCGCCATCTTCCTTCTGCTGCAGGGCGCACTCGGGAGTTGGCGGCTGGCGATCCTGTCGTTCTGCACCCTCCCGCTCGCTCTTGCGGGTGGCGCGGTGGCCGCGCTGCTCGCCGGTGGGACGCTGACGATCGGATCGATCGCTGGACTGCTGGCAGTCGTGAGTATCGCCGCCCGGGCGGTCGTCCTGTTGATCCGCCGCTACCACGACCTGGAGCGAGCCGAGGACATGACCTTCGGACCCGAGCTGATCATCCGCGGGACCAGGGAGGGACTCGTACCGACAGTAATCGCCATGCTAGCGACGGCGGTCGTTCTCGCGCCGATCGCATTCGCCGGGAATGCCGCCGGGTTTGAGCTCGTGCAGCCGATGGCCGTTGTGGTCTTGGGTGGTCTCGTTGCGACGGCGGTCGTCAACGTGTTCGTGGTTCCGGTTCTCTACTTCCGGTACGGGTTCCTCGCTGATCGGGACAGCTGGACCGACGATCTGTTCGCGCCGGTATCAGAGCAGCGAACCACCCGGGACGAGGCGAGCATCGGCATCCTGCGGCGAATTCGGCAAGCAGCCCCGGCGATGCCGATCATTCCCGCCCTGCTCCTGCCCGGCTGCGGCGGAGCAGTGGCAGATGCGTACACCATCGAGCACGAGCCGGCCCGTGTCGCGACCCCCGCCGGAAGCGACCACCACCCGCAGGTCATCGTCGAGGAGGAAGCAGCACAGCGACTAGCCATCCAGACAACCGTCGTCGAGCCGGCGCCGGAGGGCGTGGCCGTTCCGTCGTCGGCGGTTTTCGTAGATCCGGACGGTGTCTGGTGGGTCTACACGAACCCGGAGCCCCTGGTCTTCGAACGCCACGAGATCGGTCTGGAGCGGGAGGAGGGAGGCGTCGCGTACCTCTCCAGCGGTCCGCCGGCGGGAACCAAGGTGGTGACCGTCGGCGTGCCCGAGCTGTACGGGGTCGAAGAAGCAGTCGGCCACTGAGGAAGCAGGCCGCCAATGATGCGCTGGATCGTCGGATCAAGCCTCAAGTTCCGGTTCATCGTGGTGGCATTGACCGCGTTCTTGATGTTCTTCGGCGTGCAGCAGATGGGCAACACAGCGGTCGACGTCTTTCCCGAGTTCGCGCCACCCAAGGTTGAGGTCCACACCGTCGCCATCGGGCTGGCACCGGCCGAGGTTGAAGAGCTGATCACCGTCCCGCTGGAGCAGTCGTTCAACGCGATCCCGGGCGTCGAGACAATACGGTCCAGATCGGTCGAGCAGCTGTCGCAGATTGTGCTGCTGTTCGATCGGGAAACCGATCTGCTGGAGGCGCGCCAACTGGTGGCGGAGCGAATCGCCACGGTTACGCCGACGTTGCCCACCTGGGCGGCCCCACCCGTCATGCTTCAGCCGCTGTCGGCGACCAGCCGGGTGCTGAAGATCGGGCTATCCACGACAGATCCGCAGCTCGACCTGATGGATCTGTCGATGACGGCATATTGGAAGATCAGGGCCCGGCTGCTGCGGGTTCCCGGTGTTGCCAATGTGCCCATCTGGGGCGAACGGCTGGAGATGCTCCAGGTACAAGCCGATTCGAATCGGCTCGCCGAACAGAAGGTCACCCTTGAGCAGGTCATGACGGTGACGGCGGACGCCCTGGACGCCGGCCTAGTCCAGTTCTCGCAGGGGCACTACATCGGACGCGGCGGCTGGATCGAAGGCCAGGCCGAGCGGCTCGGAGTCCGGCATATCCAGCCCATTGTGACCCATGAGGACCTGGCCAACCTGCCGATCAACACCAGTGAAGGCAAGACGATCCGGCTCAGCGACGTGGCCGACCTGGTCAGAGATCACCAGCCGCTCACCGGCGACGCGGTGATCAACGAGGGCGACGGCCTGATGCTCATCGTCGAGAAGCTGCCCTGGGCGAACACCCTCGACGTGACCAAAGGGGTCGAGGAGGCACTCGACGAGTTGCGGCCCGGCCTGCCCGGGATCGCCGTCGATTCGGCGATCTTCCGGCCGGCGACCTTCATCGAAGACGCGATCAGCAACCTGAGCCGGGCACTGATCCTCGGCGCCCTGCTGATGATCCTGATGCTCGGCGTGTTCCTGTACTCGTGGCGAACTGCGCTGATCAGCGTCGTCGCCATCCCGGTGTCCTTGCTCAGTGCGTTGCTGGTGCTCAACCTGTGGGGCGCCACGATCAACACGATGATTCTCGCCGGATTCGTGATAGCGCTCGGCGACATTGTCGACGACGCCATCATCGACATCGAGAACGTCGTCCGGCGCCTGCGACAACATCGCGCGGAGGGTGGCAGCAGGTCCACGGCCAGAGTGATCCTCGACGCATCCCTGGAGGTGCGCGGCGCTATCGTCTACGCGACGATCATCGAGATCGTCGCGATCCTGCCGATCTTCGCGCTCGGAGGCCTGTCGGGCGCGTTCTTCCAGCCGCTGGGTCTCGCCTACGCTCTCGCGCTCCTCGCGTCCATGGTCGTTGCCCTCACGGTCACCCCTGCGCTCAGCCTGATCGTCTTCCGTAACGCCAAGTCTCTCGAGCATCGGGAGTCGCCAATCGTTCCGCCGATGAAGCGGGGCTACGAGCGGCTCCTCACCGAGATCATGACTCGGCCCCGTCGCGCGTACGTCGCCGTCGCCGCGACCACGCTGGTCGGCTTGGCCCTGTTGCCGGCGCTAGGGCAGTCGCTCCTGCCGAACTTCAAGGAGCGGGACTTCCTGATGCACTGGCTGGCGAAGCCCGACACTTCGCTGCAGGAGGAGGTCCGGACGACCAAGCTGGTAAACGCGGAGCTGCTGACGATCCCCGGCGTGCGAAATGCGGGGTCGCACATTGGCAATGCGTTGCTTGGCGACGAGCCCTACGGCGTCTACTTCGGGGAGAACTGGATCAGCGTCGATCCGTCCGTCGACTATGACAAGACAGTGGACAGCATCCGCGGCATCGTCGACGGCTACCCCGGGATCTATCGCGACGTGCTGACCTACCTGAAGGAGCGCATCAGGGAGGTCCTGACCGGAACCAGCGAACCGATCACGATCCGCATTTTCGGCCAAGACCTCGATCTGCTTCGGGAAAAGGCCGAGGAGGTCGACCAGATCCTGACCGGCATTCCCGGCATTGGCGAGCACTACGTCGACTTCCAGGACAACATCCCCCAGCTGAAGGTCGAGGTCGACCTCGCGGCGGCCCAGCAGTACGGCGTCAAGCCCGGTGACGTGCGCCGTTCGGCAGCGTGGTTGATGGCCGGCGAGGAGGCCGGCGACCTGTATGTGGGCGGCAAAGCGTACGACGTGCAGTTGTGGAGCCCACCGCAGACCCGGCAGAGCGTGACGGACCTGCAGAACTTGATGATCGACACACCCAACGGCGGTCAGGTGCGGCTCGCGGACGTCGCCGACATCAGCATCGTGCCCGTTCCGAACGTCATCCATCACGAAGGGTTGCTCCGGAACCTCGACGTGGGAGCGAGCCTGGACGGATCCCGGGACCTGGGCTCGGTGGTACGCGACATAGAGGACCGCCTCGAAGAGGTCGAGTGGCCCCTGGAGTTCCGCGCGGAGATGCTCGGTGAGTACAACGAGCGGCAGGCCGCCCAACAGCGCTTGCTGCTGTTCGCCGTACTGGCGGCAATCGGAATCTTCCTCCTGCTGCAGGCCTCGTTCCGGAGTTGGCGACTGGCGACGCTGGCGTTTCTGACCTTGCCGATCGCACTGGTCGGAGGACTGCTCGCAGCGTTCTTCGGCGGGAAGATCATCTCCCTTGGTTCACTCGTGGGCTTCCTTACGGTCTTCGGCATCGTTGCGCGTAACGGCATCATGTTGATCAGCCACTGCCAGCATCTGGAACAGTCCGAGGGCGAACCCTTCGGGCCACAGCTAGTGCTGCGCGGGGCCAAGGAGCGGCTCGTGCCGATCCTGATGACGGTGCTGACCACCGCCTTCGCGCTCACCCCCCTGCTAGTGGCCGGGTCGATCCCCGGCCAGGAGATCGAGCACCCGATGGCCGTGGTCATTCTCGGTGGCCTGGTCACGGCCACGTTGATCAATCTGTTCGTAGTGCCATCGATGTACTTGCGGTTCGCCGCGGGCCAGCCACGGACGCCACCAGGCGAGCGCGACGGGAATCCCACTCTGGGGCATTCCGCATGACCTCCGCCATCTGTTGGGACTCAGGTCGGGGAGCGAATCAGGATGGCCAGCCGATTACGGATCGACTTGCAGTGGCCGATCAGGCCGTACTGCGCCGCCAGCAGCTGCTCGATCCCGAATGAGCGGTGCTGGTAGAGACCCACCGCGGCCCCGATTTTCTGCACGGGCTTGGCGATCTCTGACTACGCTCGAGGTGCCACGTGGCGGTGTGTGCCAGACGGAGATCGCGACAGCGCTCGGGAGGGGCGATGGGCGCATCAGCAGTGCCGGCTGAGTCGGGACACCGAGCAATCAGGGCGCTGGCGGTCGAGACGCGCGGTCTGCGTAAGACGTACGGCAGCACTCTGGCCGTCGACTCATTGGACCTGCAGGTCGAGGCTGGCACGGTGCTTGGGTTTCTCGGCCCGAATGGTGCTGGTAAGACCTCGGTGATCCGGATGCTCTCGACCGTTCTGCCATCCGACGGTGGCACGTTCAGCGTCGCGGGGATTTCCCACACCAACCCGGTGGAGATCCGCCGCCGGGTCGGCGTACTACCGGAGAGCGCCGGATACCCGCAAGGGGAGACCTGCGAGGAGTGGTTGACCTACCACGCCCGGCTGTTCGGCGCGTCCAGACGAGCGGCCCGAGCGACCGCCCATCGACTGCTCGCCGATGTGGGTCTGGCTGATCGAATCAGGTCCCGAGTCGGCAACTTGAGCCGCGGCATGCGGCAGCGGCTCGGCATTGCCCGCGCTCTTGTCAACGAGCCCGATGTCCTCTTCCTCGACGAACCCACGTTGGGGCTGGACCCGATGGGCCAGCGACAGATCCTGGATTTGGTCGCCCGGATCGTCCAGAAGGAGGGTGTCACGGTAATGCTCAGCACGCACGTCCTCGGCGAGGTGGAGGAAGCGTGCGACCGGGTCGTCATCCTCAACCACGGGCGGGTGGTGGCAGACGGAACAGTGGCCGAGGTCGTCCGCCGGGCGGCGGCTCCGCGCGCCGGCGTCGTCCAGGTGCCACCACAGCAGCGGGACCGAGCGCTGGCCGTGCTGGCCGCTGCGAACCTGCCGGCCAGAGCCGCCCCCAACGGTCGTAGCGGCGACGTGGAGTTGACTCTGCCAGGAGATGAGCTCCCCGAACGGGCCTCCGCCTCGGCGCTTGGATGTCTGCTCGAGGAAGGTGTGCCGGTCCTCGGCTTCTCACTCGAGGGCGGTCGCCTCAGTGACGCGTTCCTTGCCGTGACGAGGGGAGATCGCGATGACTGATGCATCTGCGGTCACTCGTCCACCCGCAGGCCGAACCGAGGCGCCAAACCGAGCCGTGAGCCGCTCATGGCTCGTGGTCGCCGGGCAGGAGCTGCGCGACCTGTGGTTGTCGGGACGCGGACTGACGCTGATGGTGGCGTACACGGCAGTGCTGAGTGGCTCGACGTACGTGGTCGCGATCAACGAGGACCTCAACTTCGTGGAACAGCGGGAGGCGGTGAGCCTCACCCTCAAACTTGCCGTCGTAGTCGGTGGGTTGTTGGTCGTGCTCGTCGCTGCCGACGCGATCAGCGGCGAGCGGGAACGGGGGACGCTGGAAGGCTTGCTGCTGACGCCGGTCTCGCGCCGAGAGCTCGTCGCCGGCAAGGGGCTCTCCGCCCTCTCCTTGTGGGCGGTCGCGTATGCGCTGGGCTTGCCGTACGTGTGGTGGCTGGGCAGGGACGTCGGCACGTTCGGTGTGGCCGTCGTGAGCGGACTGGTCGTGGGCACCTTGCTCGCGCTGCTGTGCGTGGGGATCGGTCTGCTGGTCAGCATGTTCTCGAACTCGAACCTGCTGAGCCTGTCGATCAGCTTCTTCGCGCTCCTGGTGCTCGTCGCACCAAACCAGATGCCCACCGACGCGGTTCGCGGATGGGCAGGGGAGCTGCTGTTGCGCCTCGACCCGTTCCTCGGCGGACTGACGTACCTGGACAAGGTCATCATCAACGAGCGCGGCTTCGCAGCAGACCTTGACCTGCTCCTCGTCCCGCTGCTGGCAGCAGTGGCCGTCCCTGCTGTTGCCGTGTTGCTAGCAGGCCGGCTGACGCTGCTACCGCGGGGGCAGTCATGAGGCGGTGGATCACAGTCAACGCGCCACTTGCAGCGGCGCTAAGCATGGTGGCTGCTGCCGTTGCGGTGCCGACCTCCCAGGCCAGTCAGGTCGACCCGAGCGCCGTGTCGGTCGAGCTCGACGAAACGGAGCTGACCGTAGGGCCGGGAGAGCAGTTCAGTTTCGAGTCGACCCTCCGCAACTCCGGCGACTCACAGTCCGGCCTGATCGCCAATCTCAACATCGTGGGCGCCGATCGTGACATCTACGTGGACCCCGAGGACTGGTCCACCGAACGTACCCAGTTCCTCGACGACCTGCCGGCTGGGGAATCGACTCAACTGCGCTGGACCGTCCGGGCCATCGACGCCGGCGAACTCATGTTGTACGTCGCGATGAGTAGCACCGGTGCCGACAGTGTCGCCGTCAGCGGTCCGTTGCACGTGACGGTCACCGGACAACGCGTGGTGAACCCCCAGAACGTCGTACCGCTTGTCATGGCCACGCCCGTCGCGGTGCTGGCCTTGCTGGGGCTGACCCTCGTCAGGCGACGCCGACACCGGTAGGGGAGCGGTCTTGTGGACAACCATGCCGCGGGGTACGCGCAACCGTCGCATTCGCCGTCCTGCTGCTGATGGCGGCCTGTGAACGTGACCGACGCCGCGCTGCCGGATCTGGCCCTGGGTCTCATCCGGATTCGCGACGCAAGGGACCGGCTGGCCGAGGAGGGCGCCGGAATCCTGGCGCATGTGGCCGAGCTGACGGCCACTGTCCGCAACCGAGGAGACGCGCTGGCTGACGAGACGACGACCCGCTTCTGGGTCCGCGGCCCCGACATCGACCGGGAACTCCGCGCTGTCTACACGCCACCCATTCCGTCGGGCGAGGAGGTCGAGGTCACGGCGCTGTGGGACGTCCGAGGCCGGCGCGGCAGCTACCTGATTACAGTGACCGCCGATGCGTTCTCCCAGATCGCTGAGGCACGTAAGGACGACAACTTCGCAAGCATCAACGTCGCGGTTCGGGACAACCACGTCGAGCCCACTTGAGCGGCGGCGCGAAGAACTCGGCTGGAATACGAGGTTGTCGATCGCGGCACTATTTCGATCCCGGCGTCGACCCTGTCAACCTGTTCGTCGTCCCGACGCTGTACCTGCGGTGCGCCAAGGGCTTACGGACTGCTTGATGAGTGCCGCCGCGGCCACCAGAAGAGCGGCAAACACAAGCATCAGGGCGGTGAACCCGAGCGGAAGCTCGGCGGCGAGCGGGCCGCAGGAGGCTCCCGCGAACACCGCCAGACCGGTGAGGCCGAGCGCCCCGGCCCGAGCCGAGCCGGCGCGGCCGCCGACCAGCGCGATCACCGCGGGCACGATCATGGCGATGCCCGCCACGAAGACCACGCTGGCCACGATCAGCGCCCACAGCGCAGCGACGGAGATCGCCTCCGCGGTGATGCCGCCTGCGGCGAGCAGGTACCCGGCGACGGCGACTCGGGTTGGGCCATGACGCCCGACTAGCCAGCCAGCCAACGGGGCCAGCAGCATGACTGGCAGCGCGGCCAGGCGCACCAGCAGCACGTCGGAGTCGTCGAGTCCGAACTGGCTCTGCACGTGCGGACCGAGAGCGGCGTACATGGCGACGAAGCTGAGCAGCACCGGAAGACATGCTGCGTACACCAGCGCAAGCTCGCGGTGGACCGCCAACACGCCGAGCTCCCGGTACTTCTGACCCAGGCTTGCCGGTGGACCGCTGCGGGCCGGCTCGAGCAGTACAGTCGCGATGGCGATCGCAGCGATCGCAAACGCCGGTGCGGCCAGGCCGAACACCCAACGCCAGCCGAGGGCCTGCGCCACCGCCTGGGCATAGACCTGGCCGAGGATGCCGGCGACCAGAAAGGCGGTTGATATGGCGCCGATCCCGGTGGACCGCCACCGCGGTGGCAGCGCCTCGCCCACATACGCCAGGGCCACCGCGGCGAAGCTGGCCGCCAGCAAGCCCTGCACGCTGCGCAGTACCGCCACCATCGGCAGCGACGACGACGCAGCCAAGCTCGCGGTAGCCACCGCCAGCGCCGCCATCCCCGGCACCAGGACCGGCTTGCGCCCGTACCGGTCAGACACCGGCCCGAAGACCAGGAATCCGAGCCCATAGGCAAGCGCGTAGGCCGAGCCCAGCGCCGCTGCGGCCCCGGCGCCGTCTCCCCCGAATGCATCCGCCATCACCGGCGCGAGCGGAATCGCCAAATAGAGCTGCATCAGCACCAGCAACGCACAACTCACCAGCACCGCCAGAGGCCCGGCAACCGGCGCCCGCTCGCCACCGGCCTGCACGTCGGCGGACTGCGTCGGGTCGATCATCTCGGGCTCTCGAACGCGCCTAGCGCCTCGAGGAATGCCAGAATCTCCGTCTCCACCCGTGACTTCGTTGGTGCAGTGGGCTGTAGCAGCTTGTCGGCGTGCAGCGCGCCGTCGAGAACGACGAGCTTGCGGCTCTGGGCGCCCGTGGCGGCGTCGTACAGCTCGTCGGACAACTCGAAGGCCGCAAGGTCATCACGGGCCGCCACGAACAGAACCGGTACCTGCAGCCCATCGACCGATTCTGTGATCTCGGTCGAGCCTGATGCGGACAGGCAGACGATCCCGTCGGCCCCCGCCTTGGGGTCCAACCCCGCGCGCAACACACTCAAACCGCCGACGGAGCCGCCGACCAGCACCACCTTCTGAACGCCCATCTGTTGCAGCTCCCCGGCCGCCTCGACGGTGTCCTTGGCGAACGGGTCCACGGCCGCCGGGACGTCGGTCGTCGGCATGAGAATGCTGTAGTCGAAGAGCATGACGCGGTAGCCCCGGTCAGCGAGCTCTCTGGCCCACGGTAGCCAGTCGCACACCCGGCCGATGATCGTGTTGGACACCACGACGCCGACCTGGCCGTCACCGAAGACAGCGGCGGAGATCTCCCCGTTTGCCCCGGGAAACCGCAGCAGTGTTGCCTCAGCGGCAGTGATGCAACCATCCAGACTGGTCAGGCTCGGGCTGGCTGTCGATGTGCTCGCCGCGGCTGCACCCGGGTCCTCATCACTGCCACGACAGCTCGCCACAGCCAGGACGAGTACCACCAGGACACCAAAGGGCCCCCAGGCCCTGGCCCGTCTGGCCGCCCGCGAGCTCACTTCTCCGCCGGACAACACTGACGCCACCAGTTCATCTCGGGTATGCGTTCGATGATGCCGGAAGATGCGTCACCAATGTGCATCCAGGAGCGGGCAAGGCACTCGATGACCTGCCCCGGATGCCGCTGCTGGCGAGCGGTGGCGGTGGGATTTGAACCCACGGAGGGGTTGCCCCCTCACACGCTTTCGAGGCGTGCTCCTTAGGCCGCTCGGACACGCCACCGCCGTCGAGGGTACCTGAGCCGCGTTGCCTGAACGACAGACATGACGGCGCTCATCGCAATCGCTGAGCGTCGAAGAACTCGCGCAGGAGGGCAGCACATTCGTCGGCGAGCACACCGCTCACGACCTCCGGCCGGTGGTTGAGCCGCCGATCACGA
>DASSDH010000097.1:0-9283 GCA_035697245.1 Jiangellaceae bacterium | reverse complement strand
GCCAGGGCTACCTCGCGCCGACGTTTGCTGGACAGCTCCCGTAGGACTCCGGCAAGATCCGCCGGGCGCATTTTGGCGAACGCCGCGAGCAGGTTGGCCGCACCCTGGACCTCCTCGGGCACGGCAAATCCGGTGAGGTCGTCGAACCCGTAGATCCGGGTCTCGCCCCGCCGACCGAATCGCTTTCCCCTGCGGTGCGCTGCGATCTTGGTCACCTCCCAGTCCCTGGCCCGGGTCTGCTCGATCCCGACGTCGGAGACGATCACCTCATCACCGGTCTCGGGCGCGAACACCCGTCGGTCGAGCATCTCGCGCAGGATCAGCGTCTCGCCCTGCCGCTGCTCGAACCGGCGCATGTTCACGACACCCGTGGTGATCACCTGACCGCCGTCGATGCTGGTCACCCGGGTGATCGGGAGGAAGATCCGGCGCCGCACGGGGACCTCGACGACCAGCCCGAGCACGCGGGGCAGCGAACCCGGCACCGGCATTGTCACCACTACGTCGTGGACCTTGCCCACCTGGTCACCATTGGGGTCGAACGCGGCGGTCCCGGCGAGCCGCGCGACATAGACCCTGGTCAGCGTCGCGCTCATGGCCGCAGGTTACCGGCCGCGTCCGCAGGTAGACTGGCACGCCGCGGCCGACCCGGCCGCGCTTTCCGCCGACTCGAGGTCCCGCTGAGCATGCCGCGATCATTGCGACACGTGCTGGTGGTGGTTTCTTCGGTGTGCTTGTTTGCCGTGGCCGGTTGCCGCGACGAAGCTCCCAACCCGCTCGAGCAGATCGCGTCGGATCGAGCCGCGGACGCAGCAAACGGGCTGGATCGGGAAAGCCCCGAGGTCGCACTCGAAACTGTCCTGTCCACGCTCGCGGCAACGGACTCGTACCACGTCACCGGCACCTCCACGAGTGGAGAGGCGATCGACATCTCTTTCGTCGAGGCCGGTGCCACCGGGACGGTCGGCTCGGAGACACCGGTGACGCTGGTAGCCCTGGACGGGCGGATCTACGTCACCGGAGACGCCGAGTTCATGGCCACCCGCGTCGGCGCAGACGCCGCGAAGCGGATCGCCGGGAAGTGGCTGCTGCTCCCGCCCGCCTCGACTTCTGACTTCTCAATCTTCGCCGACGGTGAGACCTTCGCTCAGACCGTGCTCAGCGCCGAGGGGCCCGTCGAGATGAGTGACGTGAGCGAGGTGAATGGGGTCCCTGCGCTCGGCCTCGTCTTCCCCAAGACGGGCGGCACCCTCTGGGTTTCGGCGCAGGGCGATCCGCTGCCGATCCAGTTCGAAGAGAAGGGCGCGTCCGCCGGCGCCGGTGTGTTGACCTTCACCGACTTCGGCGCCGAGGTCGCGCTGCAGGCACCGCCGGCAGATGCGGTCGTGGACGTCGAAACCCTGCCGGCCCCCTGAGAGGTAGGTCTCGTGAACCCCGTACAGCTGCAGGCGCTCGTCGCCGAGGCGATGAAGCGGACGGCGCTGGTCTGGCTGTCCTACGCCGGCAGCGACCGCGCCTGGCCGGTCTGGCACGTCTGGCACGAGGGCGCGGCGTACGTCGTCTGTGGTGGTGCCGAACAGCCTTTACCTGGCATCGAGAACGTCGCGCAGGTTGCGGTAACGGCCCGGGCCAAGGACTCGCGAGCCCGGCTGGTGAGTTGGGTCGCTGACGTGGCCATCGAGACTCCTGGCAGCGAGAGCTGGGACCGGGCGGCGAAGCTGCTCAAAGCGGAGCGCCTGAACGCTTCGGACGCTGATTCACTGATGTCGGTGTGGGCGGCCGAGTCGACGATTCTTCGACTGACTCCTACCGGCGAGATCACCGAGTACCCGGGTGCTTACCCGGCGGAGTCGCTCGCTGCTGCTCCGCTCGAGTCCCCGGCGACCACCACCGGCAAGCCGCCATGGGTCCTGCACCGGCGCGCGAAGCGCGCACCGCCGCTGTAGCAATCGGTGGCGCAGCGGTTGACTTGCCGATTCTCGGCCGCCCGCGCCTTGTACCGATAGTCATGCGAGCACTGGGCCCCGATCATTTACAGTTCTGGCGGGACCTGTTGCGAAAGGAGGCATGCCCGTGCAGACGCTGGTGCTCAACGCCTCCTACGAGCCGCTCGCCGTGGTGTCCGTGCGACGGGCCGTGGTGCTGGTCCTCACCGAGAAGGCGGTCATGGAGCACGCCGACGAGGCCCGGCCGATCCGCTCGCCCAGCCGGCAGCTGCCTACCCCGCTCGTCGTGCGGTTGCTGAAGTTCGTCCGCGTGCCCTACCGACGCAAGCTGCCATGGTCGCGCCGGGGAGTGCTGGAGCGGGACCGGCACCGCTGCGTTTATTGCGCTGGACGGGCATCCACCGTCGATCACTTGGTACCGGTGTCGCGTGGCGGCGAAGAGCGCAGTTGGCTGAACACGGTCAGCGCGTGTGTGCCCTGCAATCAGGCCAAGGCTGACCGCACGCCTGAGGAAGCCGGCATGCGCCTATTCCTCACCCCGCACGAGCCGAAGGCGCACGCCGCTCTGGTGCTCGCCATCGGGGTCACGGCGGCGGAGAGCCTGCCGGAGTGGCTCGCCACTGCCACCGCCTGACCCGCGCTGTCGGACCCGCCGATACTGGCCATCGCGCATATGACGGAGCAGACTGCCGAAATACTGATCACCAAGGAGGACGGCGATGGCAAGCCCAGTACCAGGACTCCCGACCGGTCTGAGCGTGGCGAGCTATGACAGCTATGCCGATGCGCAGAGGGCCGTCGACCACCTCGCCGACCAGAAGTTTCCGGTCGAGAACCTGGCCATCGTCGGGACCGACCTGCGCCAGGTCGAGCGCGTCACGGGCCGGCTCAGCTGGGGCAAGGTTGCCCTCGGTGGGCTGGCGAGCGGTGCATGGATCGGCTTGTTCGTGGGCCTGCTACTCGGGCTGTTCACCGACGAGGGTTGGGGTCAGATCATCCTGTTCAGCATGCTGTGGGGCGCGGTGTTCATGCTGATCCTGGCTCTCGCCGGTTACGCCGCTACCGGCGGCCGGCGCGACTTCACCAGCCAGAGCGTCACTATCGCCGGCCACTACGAGATCTTCTGCCAGCACCAGCACGCCGACCAGGCGCGGGACCTACTGGCCAAGCTCGCCCTGAAGGCCTCGTAGGCTGCTGCGCGCCGGCGGGATCCACCGGGGCCGAAACTCGGCTTGGGCATTGCTGCCGCCGATGAGTTCTGTCGGTGTCCGGGGTCAGAGTGGACAGGCGGCAACCGACGACGAACAGGGATTCCACATGACTGACGACTTGACCCCGATCACCCTCCGGCCAGGCGAGGAGGGATACACCGAAGCCGCCACGACGTATGGGCACACTGGCCGGCCGGCCCTGGTGTTCCGGCCGCGCGACGCGGCCGAGGTGGCCGCGGCGATCCAGTACGCGCGAAGCCACGGCCTGCTGCTCTCGGTGAGGAGCGGCGGCCACAGCGTGCTGGGCTTCGGCACCAATGACGACGGCGTGGTCATCGACATGTCCGGGTTCGCCTCCATCGACGTCCTCGACGACGTGGCTGGGCATGTCCGGATCGGCGCCGGCGTCGTCTGGGGTGACGTCGCGACCACGCTGAGTGGGTCCGGCTTGTCGCTGACCTCAGGCGACACGAAGTCAGTCGGCGTCGGTGGCCTCACTCTCGGCGGCGGCATGGGATGGATGGTGCGCAACCACGGCCTCACGATCGACAGCCTGATCGCGGCCGACATCGTCACCGCCGCCGGCCAGGTTCTGCGGCTTAGCGACAACGAGAACCCGGACTTGTTCTGGGCGATCCGCGGAGGTGGCGGCAACTTCGGTGTCGTCACGCACTTCGAGTTCATCGCTCAGCCGGCCACCGCAGTGCACGCCGGGACGATCACCTACTCCGTCGACGACGTCGCTGCCCTCGTTCGCGGGTGGAGCGACGCCCATCGGGCCGCGCCCGAGGAGCTCAACTCCACGCTGGTGCTGATGCCTTCGTTCGGTGCCGAGATGCCGGCCATGGCGATGGGCCTGGTCTGCTTCGCTGGGGCCGACCAGGCAGCTGCCGACGCCGCCCTCACCCCACTGCTTGCGCTGGACAACCGAATCAGCACGGAGATCACCGAGAAGGCATACGCCGATGTCCTGGAAGAGGCCCAACCGCCACCCGGCGTCAAGGCGATGGCCACCAACGCTCTGGTCGAGACGGTCACCGACGAGGTCGTCGCCGCCGTGACGGAGTGGTACGCCGCAGGCACGGCAGGTCAGTTGGCCTTCATTCGCGCTCTCGGTGGTGCGATGAACCGGGTCCCGTCCGACGCGACGGCGTTCGCGCACCGCACCGTGGAGGCCATGATCGTCGGCGCCGCGTTCCGTCCCGTTGACGCACCCGACGACCAGCTGGTCGAGGCGGTCCGCCCGTTCGACGCCGTCAAGGCGCTGGGTGTCGGCGCCTATGCCGGCTTCCTCGGCACCGCCACCGAGGGCGATGTGGCCGCGATCTACCCGGTGCCAACCCGGCAGCGGCTGGCGGAGGTGAAGCGGAAGTACGACCCGGGCAACCTCTTCAGCCAGAACTTCAACATCCGACCGTGAGTGGCGTCTACAGCCAGCCGTTGCGCTTGAAGCCTCGGTAGAGCAGCACGCAGACGATAGCGATCCCCAGCAGAACCGCCGGGTAGCCGAAGCGCGAGTTCAACCCCGGCATGAACTTGAAGTTCATCCCGTAGAGGCCGGCGATGGCCGTCGGAACCGCGATGATGGCCGCCCACGCCGTGATCTTCCGCATGTCCTCGTTCTGGGCAATCGAGAGTTGCGCCAAGTTGGCCTGCAGCAGCGAGCCGAGCAGGTCGTCGTAACCGGCCACGGTTTCATGTATCCGGGTGAGGTGGTCTTCGACATCCCGGAAGTACGCCCGCACTTTTGGGTCGACGACATGGAGCTCGGTTCCGGAGAGCACCCGCAGCGGTTGGGCCAGCGGGTAGACCGCACGGCGGAGCTCCAGCAGCTCCCGCTTCACCTGGTACACGCGCCCGGCATCCCGGCCACGCTGGTCGGCGAACGCAAGCTCCTCGATCTCTTCGATGTCCTTCTCGATGGAGTCGGCGACTTGGAGATACGTGTCGACGACATAGTCGGCGATTGCGTATAGGACGGCCGACGGACCACGGGCGAGCATGTCGGGGTCGGCCTGCAGCCGCTCCCGGACCGGCTTGAGTGCCCCGTGCTCGCCATGCCGGACGGTGACGACGAAACAGTCGCCGAGGAACACCATGACCTCGCCGGTCTCGACGATCTCGTTGGTCTCGGTTACCGCGGCATGGGGGACATACCGAACCGTCTTGAACACGGCGAACAGGCTGTCGTGGTAGGTGTCCAGCTTGGGCCGCTGATGGGCGTGGACTGCGTCCTCGACGGCGAGCGGATGCAGTGCGAACTCGTCGGCGATACCGGCCAGCTCACCCTCCTTCGGCTCGTGCAGGCCGATCCACACGAAGCCGCCGTCGGCCCGGGCAAGCCGGATCGCCTCGTCGTGGCTTCGAACGCTCTCCCGGAACCCGTCTCGGTACAACGCCCAGTCGACGATGCCCATGGGACCCACCTTGCCACTCCGGCGAAGGAGGGCGCTGCAATCCGGGGACGACGGTTGAACGGTGGTGCAGTGGATCAGACCACATCTCGGCTCAGTAGGTCCGGCCACGTCTCCCGGCGGACCACCAGGCGGGACTGTCCGTCGTTCGCGAACACCACCGGGATGCGCCGTGCGCCGTTGTAGTTGTTCGACATCGTGTAGCAGTAGGCCCCGGTGGCGGGGATCGCGAGGAGGTCCCCGACCGCAGCGCCCCGCAACGGTACGCCCTCGCTCAGCACGTCGCCGGACTCGCAGTGGCGGCCGACGACGGTGACCGGTTGGCCGCCGCCGACCCGGTTGGCGATCGTGGCCTCGAACCGCTGGCCGACGAGGGCGACCTCGAGGTTGTCAGCCATGCCGCCGTCCACCGCGACGAAGGTCGTCGTGCCTGGCTTGACGGTCGTAACTGTGTAGAGCGTGACTGCGCTGCTCGCAACCATGCTCCGGCCCGGTTCGATCAGGATGCGGGCGTCGGCAGGTAGATGCGCGCGAGCCGCGTCGATGAGAACGTCGAGGTAGCGGTCCAGGCTCGGCGGGTGATCGCCGTACGTGTACCTGGCGCCCAGGCCGCCACCCAGGTCGTAGACCGGGAAGCGCCCCAGCGCGGCGAGCGGCTCGACCGCCGCGGCGAGTTCCTCGGCGACCATGATCTGGGAGCCGACGTGGGTATGCAGCCCGTCCATCCGCAGCCGGTCGCTGCGCTGCAGGCGGGCGATAGCCTCCCGGGCCACCCGCGGGGTCAGCCCGAACTTCGCACCCTCGTGCCCCGTTGCGTGGGCAGCGTGCGTCGAGGCCTGCACACCTGGAATCACCCGTACCAGGCAGCCTTGCTCGAACCCGGATGGCACCACGGCCTCGAGCCGGTCGATGTCGTCGAAATTGTCGACGACGACGGTACCTACACCAGCCTCGAATGCGAGGTGGATCTCCTCGGTCGTCTTCGCGTTGCCGTGCAGCACCAAGGTTGCCGGGTCGGAACCGGCCGCAAGCGCGGTGACGATCTCGCCACCACCGGCGACGTCGATCCACAGACCTTCCTCGACCATCACCCGTTGCACCGCGGTGCATGGGAACGCCTTGGAGGCGAAGACAACCTGCGAGTCGGGCCAGCGCGCCGTGAGCCCCGCCCGGTACTCGCGCGCCCGCTGTCGTATCGCCTGCTCGGCCACCACGAGTACCGGTGTGCCGAACTCGCCGGCGATCTCGTCCAGCCGGCAGCCGCCGACTACGAGCGTGCCGTCGTCGTCGATGCGGGTGCCGGGCGGGGAGAGGCCGACTAGTTCGTCGACGCTCGTCACTGGTCGGCCAGCTCCTTCGCCACCGCTCTCGGCACGACCACGACGGGCACCGGGGAGTGCCGGACGATCTTGCCGGCCCGGGACCCCAGGAACACCCGAGCGGCCGGCCCGACGGTGCTCGAGCCGACGGCGAGGACGTCGCCGTGGCGCCACTCGATGTCGTCCAGCGCCTCGTCCCAGTCCTCGCCGTACCCGATCACCACCTCCAGCGGAGAGGGAGCAGGCTGCAGATCCTTGGCCTGTTGGATGGCCTTCTGGGCGGCCGCCTCCATGCCTGCGGCCCAGTCGGCCACGACCTCGTCTTGCTCGACGCGGAACCGGGTGGTCGTCGGGGGAGCCGGCTGGACGGCGAGCGCCGCCAGCCGCAAAGTGGCGCCCATCCGGGCGGCTACGACGCCGGCCGCGACGACCAGGTCGTCGGCCTGCTCGGACCCGCCATACGCGACCGTGACCCGGGTGACCCGGCCGCCGGATTCGCGTCGGAACCCGCGGGTCGCAAGCGCCAGCGGGTACTCGGAGCTGTGCAGCAACCGGTCGGTGACGCTGCCGAATGCGATACGCCCGAATACCCCGGCGGAGGCCGAGCCGAGCACGATCAGCGTCGCATCGTGCTGCTCGGCGACATCGAGCAGGCCGCTGGGAGCAGATCGCGCCCGGTGCACGGAGAAGGTCACCGAGACGTCAGCGGGCAGGTCGGCCCGGGCCCGGTCGAGCGCCCGCTGGGCGACATCGTCGAGATAGGCCTGGTATTCGGCGTCGATGCGAGCCGGGCTCGGGAACCAGGGCGCCGGGACAACGGTGCACACGACCATGTCGTCACCCGCGGATCCGGCCAGCATTGCAGCCAGGTTCAGCGCGGCTCGCTCCCGCCCTTCAGGTGGGTAGCCGACGACGATGGTCATATCGGGGTTTCCTCCCCTGCGGCGAGGCCGACGTGCTCGTGCCTGCCCAGATGCGAGTGGTGCCTGCCGTAGAAGAAGTACCAGACCATCGCGACGGCGACCCAGATGAGGAACACATAGATCGTCACCGGTCGCAGGTCCAGGACGATCCACAGTGCGCCGGCGATCGCCAGGATCGGGGTGAGCGGAAAGAGCGGGACCTTGAAGCCGCGCGGCAAGTCGGGAGCCGTGCGACGGAGGACCATCACAGCGATCGAGACGACGATGAAGGCGACGAGCGTCCCGATACTCGTCATCTCGGCCAGGAAGTTGATCGGGATCAGGCCGGCCAGCAGGCTGATGACCACTGCGACGATGACCGTGTTCGGTACCGGGGTGAGAGTCCGCGGGTTCACCTTGTGGAACAGCTCCGGGATCATTCCGTCGCGCGACATCGCGAAGAGGATGCGGGTCTGGCCGTACAGGACGACCAGGGTCACGCTGAAGATCGAGATGATCGCGCCGGCGGCGATGACGGTGCCGGGCCAGGTGGAGCCGACCACATTTTCGAGGATCTGGGCAAGTCCGGCTTCCTGATCGACGAACTCCGCGGTCGGCTGGGCGGCGACCGCGACCAGGGAGGTCAGTACGTAGAGCGTGGTTACTGTCAGCAGGGCGATCAGGATGGCCAGCGGTAGGTTGCGTCGTGGGTTCTTCGCCTCCTCACCGGCGGTCGAGACGGCGTCCAGGCCGATGTAGGAGAAGAAGATGATGCCCGCCGCTGAGGTGATGCCGCTGAGCCCGAACGGGGTGAAGTCGGCCAGGTTGTCCGAATTCCAGCCCGTGATGCCGATGACGATGAACATGATCAGAATACCGATCTTGATCAGCACCATGATGGCGTTGGTCGTGGTGGACTCGCTTGCCCCGCGGATGAGCAGCAGGGCACACAGGACGACCAGTATGACGGCGGGCAGGTTGAGGATGCCCCCCTGCTCTGGGGCCTGGGAAAGAGCCTCCGGGATCTCGAAGCCGAACAGGTTGTCGAGGAACTGGTTGAGGTACTGCGACCAGCCGACGGCGACGGCCGCGCCGGACACGCCGTACTCCAGCAGCAGGCAGGCGGCAACGCCCATCGCCGCGAGTTCACCGAGGCTCGCGTAGGCGTACGAGTACGACGACCCGGAGACCGGGACGGCGCCGGCGAGTTCGGCGTAGCAGATCGCCGTCAGGCCCGCCACCACACCGGCGAAGACGAAGGACCAGATAACGGCCGGTCCAGCGATCGGAACGGCCTCGGACAACACGAAGAAGATGCCGGTGCCGATCGTGCCGCCGATGCCGATCGCCGAGAGTGGCCACAGCCCGATGGTGCGCTTGAGTTCGCTGCTGCCGACGTCCGCACCGGTCTCGAGCGCCATTTCAGGGACTGGCTTACGTCGCAGGATCTGTTCTCGCAGCGTCGCCATCGCTCCTCCAGACTCCGGTGGA
>DASSDH010000096.1:0-6103 GCA_035697245.1 Jiangellaceae bacterium | reverse complement strand
GGCGATCTGCGCAAGCGCGGTCATCTCGTCCAGCGGGTTGGAGACGACGATGACAACGGAGTCCGGTGCGTGTTGCGCCACGTTCTCGGCGACCGACCGCACGATCTTGGCGTTCGTCTCGATGAGGTCCATCCGGCTCATACCGGGCTTGCGCGGGAGGCCGGCGGTAATAACCACGATGTCCGAGCCGGCGATGACCTCGTAACCGGAGCCATCGGTTCCGGTGGCCTGCCCGACGACCGTTGTTTCGAAGCACTCGATCGGGCGGGACTGGTTCAGGTCGAGGGCAAGGCCCTCTGGCTTGCCCTCGATGATGTCGGTGAGGACGACGGTCTCGAGGATGTCGTATTCGGCCAGCCGCTGCGCGGTTGTCGAGCCGTAGAAGCCCGCACCGACAACAGTGACCTTGCCCTGACGCGCCATCGAGGACCTCCAGGTGTCGTTCCGGCCGGTGGCTCGCGAGCCTACCGGCCGTCTCAACTGGGCGGCGGCACGATCAGGGCGGCGATCAGGGTGCTTCCGCCGAGTACCGCCATCGTGAGGACGTCGACGAACCGGGAGCGGACCCTGAGCATCCCGACTGCACCGTTTGGCAGCACTGCTCGGAGGAAAGCCGCCAGGCAGATCGCAAGCGCGAACAGCACCGTCCCGCGCTTGAAGTGGTTGTCGGCGACGATCCACATCGAGGCCGCGACGACGGCCAGCACCAGGATCAGTGGCCATTCCCGAAACACGCGCCAGCCCGTGCGGCCATAGTGGTCTCCCGTCGTGGCTTTCACGAGGGACCTCCCGGTCGACATCGCGGCACACCCTACCGAGCGGTTGCCGCCTGAGCTGCCTCGACAACGGGCTGGTTCCGGTTCAGCGATTCGACCAAGCCCGGCGGTCCCGGCCGGTCAGCCGCTCTTGCGGCGGAACATCCGCTGGGTCTTGGCGTCCTGGCTACGTCTGGCCGGGCCGGTCGACTCGGAGTGATGCGGGACGCCCTGCTCCTTGCCCTGCTTGCGGGCAAGCGCCTCCCGGAACTTCTCCTTCACGTCGTCGCTCGGCCCGGTGGGCTCGCCGGGTTCGTCGGTGGACGCGGTGGCAGGTGGCTCGGTCGGCTGGTCGGATGAGCTCATCGGTACCGACTCCTCGGTCGACGCGCGAAGACGGTTCCAGGGTGTCACGATCAGTGGAAGAAGTGCCGAGTCCCCGTCAGATACATCGTGACGCCGGCATCACCAGCCGCCCCGACGACCTCGTCGTCTCGAACCGAACCGCCCGGCTGGACAACTGCGCGAATGCCCGCGTCGAGCAGAACCTGCAGACCGTCGGCGAACGGGAAGAACGCGTCGGACGCCGCCACAGATCCGGCGGCTCGGTGGCCGGCCCGCAACACAGCCAGGCGGGCGGCGTCGACCCGGTTGACCTGACCCATCCCGACGCCGACGGCAGCACCGTCGCGGGCCAGCAGGATCGCGTTGGACTTCACCGATCGGCAGGCTCGCCAGGCAAATCCGAGGTCGGCCAGCGTCGACGAGTCGGCAGCCGGGCCTGCGGCGAGGCTCCAGGTGGCCGGGTCGTCACCGGGACCGTCGAGCGCATCGACGCTCTGCATCAGCAGCCCACCCGAGATCGGACGGGTCTCCGCTCCGACCCTGCGTCGGCCGGGTGGCTGCAGAAGCCGGATGTTCTTCTTGCGAGTGAGGACTCCGAGGGCGGAAGGCTCGAACTCGGGGGCAACGACAACCTCGATGAACACCTCGGCGATCTGCTCGGCCACAGCGCTCGTCAGCATGCGGTTGACGGCCACCACGCCGCCGAAGGCCGACGCGGGGTCGGTCGCCAGCGCCTTGCGACAAGCCTCGGCAAGATCCGTCCCGACGGCGATGCCGCACGGGTTGGCATGCTTGACGATCACGACGGCGGGCTGGTCGAAGTCATGGGCCGCTCGGTGCGCCGCTTCCGCGTCCACGTAGTTGTTGTAGGACATCGCTTTGCCGTGCAGTTGGGCCGCGGTCGCCAGTCCCTCCGGACTGAACCCGGAGATGTACAGGGCCGCCCGCTGGTGCGGGTTCTCCCCATAGCGGAGCACGGCCCCGCGGTCCCACGTACCGCCGATCCAGGCCGGGAAACCGCTCCCGTCGTCGGTGGGTGCCAGCACATTGCCCATCCAGGACGCCACGTGCACGTCGTAGGTGGCCGTGTGGGTGAAGACGTCGGCGGCGAGCCGGCGGCGCTGGTCGAGGGTGAACCCGCCGACGGAGACCGCCTCGAGAACGTCGCCGTACCGCGCCGGATCCACGACCGCGGCGACGCTGGCGTGGTTCTTCGCAGCGGCACGCAGCATGGCCGGTCCGCCGATGTCGATCTGCTCGACACACTCTTCTGGCGCCGCACCCGCCACCACCGTCGCGGTGAACGGATAGAGGTTGACGACCACCAGGTCGAACGGTTCGATTCCCCGTTCGCTGAGCTGATCGAGGTGCTCCGAGCGCCGGCGATCGGCCAGGATCCCCGCATGCACAGCGGGGTGCAGCGTCTTGACTCGGCCGTCCAGGAGTTCGGGAAAGCCGGTGAGGTCCTCGACAGCCGTGACCGGCACGCCAGCGGCCGCGATGTGCTGCGCAGTCGAGCCGGTCGACACAACTGCGATACCGGCCTCGTGCAGGCCCATGGCGAACTCTGTTAGCCCGGTCTTGTCGTAGACGCTCACCAAGGCGCGCCGGATCGGGATCCGTTGTTCGCTCACGGAATCGTGACCCTCCTTCCGGAGATGCTCCAGCCCTCCCGGACGAGCCGCCCCACCCATTCGACGAGTTGCCGTCGCTCGGCGGCCTTGATTCGTTCGGTGAGGTTGTCCTCGGTGTCATCGTCTTCGACCGGAACGGCAACCTGCGCGACGATCGGCCCGGTGTCGACACCATCGTCGACGAAGAACAACGTCGCGCCGGAGACCTTGACACCGTATGCAAGAGCGTCGCGTGGTCCATGGATGCCTGGGAAGGCCGGCAACAGCGCGTTGTGGGTATTGACATAGCGGTCACCGAACCGGGCCAGGAAGGCCCGACCGACCAGCTTGAGGAACCCAGCCGAGATGACCAGGTCGGGGTCATAGGTGGCGATTCGGCGCGTCAGCGCCTCGTCCCAGTCGGCTCGGGCGGTGTAATCGCCGATTCGCTCGACGAATGATGGGACCCCTGCCGCCGCGGCAACGTCAAGTGCCCGGATGCCGTCGCGATCCGCGCCCACCACGACGACAGCTGCGCCATACGACGGGTCGGCGCACGCTTCGAGGAGGGCCTGCAGGTTGCTGCCGGCACCAGAGACGAGGACGGCGAGCCGCGCCGGGCTCGTCGGCGCGGGGCGGTGCGACACGTGCGCTCCCGTGGCGACAGCCGGTCAAGTCGGACGTTGGTGAGAATATCGCGGCGTGGACACAGCGCCGCCTGACACTACTCGCCAGACCCGTCTGCTGGTGTTCGTGGCGATCAGCGCGGCATTTCTTGCGATCGCCGTGCCGCCCGTCGGGCTGGCCTGCGGCGTCGGCACGCTGGTAGTGCTCGGCGTGCGTCGCCGACGCAAGCTGACGCTGCCGAGGCCGGCTGTCGTCGTCGCTATGACGGCGGGAGTATTTGCGGTTCTCGTCGGCGGCCTGCTGTCGCTGGTACTTCTCCTCATCGGAGCCGAGATGGCGACACTTCGCGAGTGCCTCGCCGGCGCCAACACACAGGTGGCGGAGAAGGTTTGTCAGGACGACTTCGCCGACGCGTTGCAGGGTCGGCTCCTGCGCTGAACTGCCCTATGCCCGCCGGCCACGGAGGGCGGCGACGATCATGGCGGGAATCCCCACGACGAGGAACGTCGCGAGCGCTGGCTCCCAGGGCACTGGCCCCACGACGCTCATCCGGGCTGCGCCGACCGAGCCGCCGGAAAGAGTCGCCAGCCCGGCCATCACCAGGGCCGCGGTGGCAGCGGCTCCGAAGGCTTCGCCAACCATGCCGACACGACCGGATGCCGAAAGGCGCCGAATGCCGGCGCCGGTGAGCACTCCGACGCCGATCGGGCCGACCAGTACTAGCCAGCCCCATGGGCCTGGTGCATCGGCCGGCACCGCGGCCAGCGCCGGCAGGGCCGGCACGATTCCCAGCTCCACCGCACCGGGTGCGACCGAAGTGCCAGCACCAAGCGCGAACCCGGGGCCGAGTGCGTAGGACGCGGCCCACACCACCGCGTTGGGCACGAGCGCTGCCCCAGCCATCGCCAGCGCCAACATCCCAGGGAGGTCCGGGTCCAAGGCCTCGCCGACAGTCGCGATCCGGTCGGAATGGGTTATCGCACTGATCGCGACGAGCAGCGCACCAACGGCGAGGAGTCCGGCGACCGCCACCGCAGCCCCGCCCAACACCGACACGGCCCACGCTGGCAGCCGAGCTGTCAGGCGGCCACCGAGATCGGCTTCGTGCACGACACCGACGCCGGTGCCGACCGCCGCGGTCAGGCCGGCCCACACGGATGCGACCAGTGGATCGACCGATACGGACATGGTCATCGACCACGCGGCCAGACCCCACGCACCGACCGCATACAGGCCAACAGCCGGCAGCACGACAAGGACGGCCTTCCGCAGGGTCGACACGCCGGCCGTATGTGCCGCCCACCGGGCCGCTCGGTACAGCAGGAGGATGGCGACGACCGTCAGCCCCAGCGGTGCGAATTGGACGTCAGCGTCGCCGATCTGCAGGCCGGCCCGGTGTCCGGCGAGCCAGATCTGAACACCGATACGCACCGGATCGCCCACCGGTGCCGAAGCACCGTCGTCGATCCACACCAGTATCGCGGGCAGCGCCGCAATGGCCAGGCCGGCAACCAGCGCCCATGCCGCCGCCAGCACACCGGCGAGCCACGGCACCGTAGAGCCCCACGCCGGCTCGGTCCGGCGTAGGAACGGCCGACTCAGCAGGTCGGTCATGAAGCCATCTTCCCGGCCTTTCGGGCTGAAGCCGTATGGTCAGCGATCTCCCGCGTGTCGTGGATGCAACCGGTCGACGGTGTTGGGCGTCATGACTGGTGAACCGGTCGCAGGGGGCCGGGTTCACCACAATGGGGAGCAAGGGCGGCATGAGCGACACCGACGACTTCGACGCGTTCTACAACGCGACGAGCAGTCGGCTGCTCCATCAGCTGTATGCGATGACCGGCAACCTCGCCGACGCAGAGGAATGCGTCCAGGAAGCGTACGCGCGTGCCTGGCAACACTGGAAGCAGGTGCAGCATGCGGAGAACGCTGCGGCCTGGGTGCGGACCGTCGCGTGGCGCATTGCGGCCAGCAGGTGGCGGAAGGCCCGCAATGGCGTCCGAGCGCTCGTTCGACTCGGCGCCGCAGACCCCAACCAGTCCCCGTCACCGGACCACGTCGTTCTCGTCGACGCCCTCCGCAAGATCCCCGCGGCGCAGCGACGCGCCGTCGTGCTGCACCACCTGGTGGGGATGACCGTCGAGGAGGTCGCACGTGAGACCGGCGCACCGGCCGGAACGGTCAAGGCCCGGCTCTCGCGGGGTCGTGCATCGCTGGCCGACCTGCTCCGGGACGATCCGACAGTCACAGCTCGGGAGGCCCGAGATGCCCGCTGACTTCGACGACCTGCGGCATGAGCTCGAGAGCCTCCGCGCCGACACCCGACCCACTGCCCTTCCAGGCCCCGCCGCGGCCCGCCGCCGCGCCCGTCAGCGGGCCCGCAACCAGGCCATCGCCGGCGTCCTGGGCGTCGTCGTGATCGTCGCGGGCGGAGTCTTCGCTTTCGCGCAACCGTCGCTGATCTCCGCGCCCGACTTCGCGAACAGTCCGCCCGACACCACAAGCCCGACGGCGGAACCCCGCCCGGAACCGAGCGGCATCCCGACGCTGCCCGCGTCGGCGCTGCTGACGGCCGCCGACTTGGACCCGGAGGCGGGCTGGGTCGAGACCGAGCCGCCGGCGGAGCCGTGGCCGTGCGCGCCGCAACCGCCCAACGGCGAGCATGTCCTGCGCCGGTCCTTCGACTATCCGGACGGCGACGGCCGGATCGACCAGGTCGTCGAGGCGGCGACAACTGTCGACGAAGCTGCCGCTCGGCTGTCC
>DASSDH010000095.1:0-2058 GCA_035697245.1 Jiangellaceae bacterium | reverse complement strand
GTGGCTTCCGCGATGGTCATCTGTACCTGCCCGAACCTGGCGAGTCTTGCTCGCGTGAGACCGCGCACGCCGTCCGGCCGACGATCCGGCACGTTGAGGTTGATCACGGTGCCCTCCGGGGCGGTCAGCAGCGCCGGCATGAGCCTGCGGGCCAGGTCAGCGGCGGTCTGCCAGTTGCGGGTCTCGTCGTCGACCTTGTCGATGTCGGCGATGGCAGCTCCGCCGCTCGCCGCGCTGCCGGCAGTTGGCGTCAGCACGTCCAACGACACTGCCAATGCCTTCAGGCCCCCACTGGCGGCGGTGAGGCACGCCCCGACCGTGCCGGAGTGCAGAACGGCGTTGCCGGCGTTGGCGCCGCGGTTGATTCCGGACATCACCAGATCCGGAGCGTCGCCGAACGCGCCCAGCCGGCCGAGCGTGACGATGTATCCGGGGGACGCGCTGACCGCGAACGTCGGAATGCCTTCGAGTGTCGCCAGCTCGCGCCGGTCGATGACCACGCGCCCATCCTCGACGACCGCAGTCATCGCAGCGCTGATACCGCTGGATTCCTCGGACGGCGCGGCGACGACGACGTCGAAACCCTGGTCGGCAGCCGCCCGCGCCAGCCGCCGGATACCTGGAGCAGCGATACCGTCGTCGTTGGTGATCAGGACCCGTTGAGTCGTCATGAACTCACTCTCCCCGTTTGAACGGTTCTACTCGCACCCGAGGGATCAACTCCGCGATGGCATCCGCCCGGCCCTCGCCCAGCCCGTGACGCGTGACATTGATCGCCCCGGCCGCAGCCCCGGTGCGGACAGCGTCCGTCAGGTCGCCGCCCTTGGCCAGCACTGCGGTCACGCCCGCGGTCAGCGAGTCACCCGCGCCTCGGGTGTCGGCCGCTTCGAGTTTCGGCGCCATGACCTCGAACACGTCACCGTCGAGTAGCGCCAGCGACGAGCTGTCCGCGCGCGTGACGACAACGGACTCGGCGCCTTCCTCGTGCAGCTTGCGCATCGCCGCGACGATTCCCTCGGCACTGTCGTTCTCTGCCCGCCCGTCGTCGATCAACTCCTCGTGGCTGACCTTGACGAGGTAGAGGCCGCCCTCGCACACGGCCGTCAAGTGGTCGCCGGAGAGGTCGGCGACGACCCGGGCACCGTTGTTCGTCAGGTCAGCGGCGAGGCGCCGGTAGATGTCCGGCGGGACGACCGACGGTTCCGCAGGCCCGCTCAGCACACAGATGTCGCCCCGGAGCCCCTCGGCAAGGGCCATGCCGTACAACTCGTCGATGTCGTGCCGGGTCAGCGGTTGGCCGGGATGCTCGGCGATTTCGACGCGCTCGCCGTTCCGGCGGTCGTGGACGTACCAGCCGGTTGCGGTGTCGCCCCGCACGACGCGCAGGGTGACTCCTTCGTCGGCGATCAACCGCTCGAGGACTCGGCCGATCTCGCCTCCCGCGCACGCGCACAACGTCACGGAGACGTCGAGCGCCGTGATCAATCGGGCCTGCCAGACGCCTTGGCCACCCGGATGGATGTGCAACTCGACGTCATCCGCCGGTTGCTCGATGGCGACGGTTACCAGCGGGGCAGGCGCGAAGACCATGGCGGTGGGGGTCATGAACGTCATCATTCCGGTTCGAGACCTGCCAAGGCGTCTTCCCGCCGCTGGCCTGACTGCTCTCAGAGTCCGGCGAGGTCGGCGCATTCTCGCCGCTGGGTGAGCTCGGTCGTCAGCGTCTGCGCGTCAGCGCCGTTCGCGAACCGTGGCAGGCCGTCGGACTTGATGCGGGCAGGCAGCCATTGCTCGGCGACGACCTTGCCATCATCGACGGTAAGGGTGAGCAGGCCGGTCACCGATCCGTCGTCGGAACCGGGGTTGTACCAGACGAAGTTGCCCAACCCGTACGCCACGAACGTGTCACCGAGCAAACCTGACCCTTGGACCACGTGCGCATGGCTGCCGACGACGATGTCGGCTCCCGCGTCGGCCAGGATGCGGGCGGACTCGGCTTGAGACGGGCTAGGACATCGATCTCCCTGGATGCCCCAGTGCATGAACACGACGACCACC
>DASSDH010000094.1:0-3388 GCA_035697245.1 Jiangellaceae bacterium | reverse complement strand
GACCTGGATCTGGTTGATCGTGACCTTGGGACCTTGGCCGCCACCGCCGCCACCACCGCCGCCCGGACGTATCGGCCGGCAGGCGCTCGCCACCAGAGCCACGAGCATGAGGGCGGCGAGCACGAGGGCTGGACGACGTTGGCGGCGAACCATCCAGGCAGCTTGTCAGTTCTTGACACCCTGGTGCTGGTCCGGTGTTCACCTACAGGCCATCTCATCCTCACCCTGGCGATTCGTCATCGGATCGTCTGTTGACAGGAGTCCAGCCCGCCACCTAGCTTCCGGCTGTTGTGACGCTCGTCACGTAAGGGGGAAGACGTGGCTTCGACAGCAGTGCGTCGAATGTGGTTCCGCCGAGTTGCATGCCTGCTCGCCCTGGCCATGGTCGCCGCGGCGTGCGGCGGTGGCGGCGACGACGACGGAGGCGGTGGCGGCGGGGACGCCGCCGGCGGCGACGAGGGCACCCCGACGCCGGGCGGCAAGGTCGTCTACGGGCTCGAGGCCGAGACGACCGACGGCTGGTGCCTCCCCGAGGCGCAGCTCGCCATAGCGGGGATCATGGAGGCGGATGCGATCTACGACACGCTGACCCGGCCGAACGCCGAGGGTGACTACGAGCCCTGGCTGGCCGAGTCCGTCGAGCCCAACGCCGACTACACGCAGTGGACGATCACGCTGCGCGACGGTGTGACGTTCCACGACGGCAGCGAGCTCACGGCCGAGGTGGTCAAGAACAACCTCGACGCCTACCGGGGGCAGTACCCGCCCCGCAACCCGCTGCTGTTCGTGTTCACGTTCGCCAACATCGCCAGCGTCGACGTCGTCGACCCGTTGACCGTCTCGGTGACCATGCACGAGCCCTGGGTGGCGTTCGACGCCTACCTCTACGGCAGCGGGCGCGTGGGCATCATGGCGCAGGCCCAGCTCGACGACGCCCAGTCGTGCGACCGCAACCTCATCGGCACCGGGCCGTTCATGCTCACCGACTGGGTGCCCAACCAGCACTTCCAGGCCGAGAAGAACCCCGACTACTGGGCCACCGACGCCGCGGGCAACCAGCTCCCCTACCTCGACGAGATCGAGTTCCGGCCCATCGTCGAGGAGGCGCAGCGTGAGAACGCCCTGCTGTCGGGCGAGATCAACGCCATGCACACGGACGACCCCGAGACCGTGTCCGACCTCCGTGACCGCACCGAGGCGGGCGAGGTCAACGGCTACGAGTCGTCCGACTTCGGCGAGGTCAACTACGTGATGCTCAACTCGTCGAAGCCGCCGTTCGACAACATCAAGGCCCGGCAGGCGGCGGCGTACGCGCTCAACTTCGAGGACTTCAACGCCATCCTCGGCGACGGCATCCTCACCCAGGCGACTGGGCCGTTCGCCCCGGGCAACGTTGGGAACCTCGACGACAGCGGTTTCCCGGCCTACGACCCCGATCAGGCCGAACAACTCGTCAACGAGTACGAGGAGGAGACCGGTCAACCGCTCTCGTTCACCTACTCGACGACACAGACGCAGTCGACGATCGAACAGGGACAGTTCCTCAAGGAGCAGGCCGAGGCCGTCGGCATGCGCGTCGAGATCGTCACGGTCGACCAGTCCACCCTGATCGACAACGCCCTCAGCGGCGACTTCGAGGCCGTCGGCTGGCGCAACCATCCGGGTGGTGACCCCGACACGCAGTACGTGTGGTGGAAGTCCTTCGACGGCACGCCGCCCAACCCCGTCAACTTCGCCCGGTTCAACGACCCCGAGATCGACAGGCTGCTCGACGAGGGGCGCACCACCGCCGACGACTCGGCCCGCCAACAGATCTACGAAGACCTCAACCGGCGGTTCGCCGAGGAGGTCTGGAACCTCTGGATCTACTACACGCCGTGGACGGTCGCGACCGCGCCCGACGTGCACGGGGTACCGGGCGAGGGTCCCAGCAGTGCGGAGCCGTTCCCCGGGCTGGCCGTGGGGCACCCGGTGACGTACATGTGGGCCGAGCAATAGACCACGGGGGCTCGCGTTGCGAATGATCCTGCACCGCTTGGTGCACCTGGTCGTCGTCCTCTTCTTCGTCACGCTGTTCGTGGCGACGCTGACGAGCATGCTGCCCGGCGACCCCGTGGACGCCATCGCCGGGTTCGCCAGCCCGGAGCAGAGGGAGGCGCTGCGACAGGACCTGCAGCTCGACGACCCGGTCTACGTGCAATACGGCCGCTGGATCGGCAACTTCGTCACGGGTGACCTCGGCAACTACTACAGCGTCACCGGCGGCCGGCCGGTCGCGGACCGGGTGCGCGATGCCTTGCCGGTGTCGCTCCTGCTCATGGCCGAGGCCCAGGTGCTGGCGTTGGTCATCGCCATCCCGCTCGGCGTGTTCACCGCCTACCGGGCGGGGTCGCGGTTCGACAAGGCGTCCAACGCCACCGCCTTCGGGCTCCTGGCCATCCCCAACTTCGCCCTCGCGCTCGTGCTTGCGTACTACGTGGGCGTGCGGTGGGGCTGGTTACCCGTCAGCGGCTACGTCAAACCGAGCGAGGACCTGGTCGAGCACATTCGCCGCATGTTGATGCCCGCCATCGCCTTGGCGGTCGGCCAGATCGCCGTGTACATGCGGCTGCTGCGGAGCGACATGATCGCCACCCTGCAAGAGGACTTCATCACCATGGCGAAGTCCAAGGGCATCTCGCCGAGCCGCGTCCTGTGGCGCCACGCGCTGCGGCCGTCCAGCTTGACGCTGCTCACGGTCGCCGGGCTCAACGTCGGCGTGCTGATCGGCGGCGCCGTGATCATCGAGGTCATCTTCTCGCTGCCCGGCATCGGCACGCTGCTGTTCGAGGCGATCAACGCCCGTCAATACATCGCCTTGCAGAGCCTGGTGGCGATCATTGCGATCGGCTACGTGCTCATCAACTTCCTCGTCGACGTCCTCTACGCCGTGCTCGATCCGAGGATCCGCCATGCCCGAGCTTGATCCCGCAGCGCCGATGGCGCCGCCGCTCATCCCTACGACGACGCTCGAACCCGTCGACCTGGTGGCGGCGGTCGAGGGCCCGGAGCCCGAGGCCGCGGCCCCGACACGGCGCGGTCGCCTCGGCATCGGGGGCTCGCTGGCCATCTTCTGGCTGGTCCTGGTGGTGGCACTGGCGCTGCTCGCACCGGTGCTGCCGATCGACGACCCCAACGAAAGCATCGCGTCGATCGCCAGGCAGGGACCGGGCACCGAGGGCCACCTCCTCGGCGGCGACGGCCTCGGCCGCGACGTGCTGAGCCGCGTGATCTGGGGTGCGCGCGCAACGCTCTTGCTGGCCGTGTGTGCGATCCTGCTCGGCCTCATCGTCGGCGGAGCGCTCGGGCTCGTCGCCGGCTACTTCCGCGGCCGTGCGGACACTGGGCT
>DASSDH010000093.1:0-6363 GCA_035697245.1 Jiangellaceae bacterium | reverse complement strand
GCCAGCTCGGTCTCGTGCATCGCATACGCGATGACGTGTTTGGTTCCCATGACCTCCCCCTTCACGGATCTTCCGTCAGTCCTCCGTACATTCGGCGTCGGCACCGAGGAAGCGCCGGCACTCGCTGCCGGTGAGCTCACGGGTGGTCTGCCCTTGCGCGGCACGGAGCAACTCGTCAGCGTTCAAGAACACGATGTGCGGCGAGCCGGTTGCATCAGCGACGAATACCCGCTCACCGGCGGCGTCGAAGGTGAGCTGCCGCGGCGCCGTGCCCTGCCGGATGCGATGGTCGACCGAGCCGTCTTCGACATCCCAGACGAGGATCGAGCGGTCCTCGCTTGCGCTGACCAGCCGACCGCCGGCGGCGTCGAACGCGATGTCGTTGACCATCAACGCATGCTCGTTCTGGTCCGTTTCGTGGAGCCGGTCCCCTGTCGCCGGGTCGCGGAACTGGACCGAGCCGTCCTCACCACCGATGGCGATCAGGGTTCCCGAGTCGTTCCAGGCGGCGGTGGTCGGGCGCGTGTCCAGCCGCATCCTCCGCTCCGGCACCGATCGGTCCAGATCCCAGACGATCGCAGTGCCGTCCCGGGAGGCGCTCACCAACTGGGTCGCATCCGCCCCGTAGTCGAGTTGCACGATGCCGTCGGAATGCTTCTCGAGGATCGCCACTTCGGTCTCGCTTGCCACGTCCCACACGACGATGCGGCCATCACCCCCGCCGACGGCGACGAACTCGCCGTCCGGACTCAGGGCCGCGGCCCACGCGCGGGAGTCACCCATCTCCAGCACGCTCTCGGGAGCAGAGCCATCGATTCTCCAGATCTCGGCAGTGCTGCTCCCTCGCGCTACAGCGAGGAGATCACCGGCCGCTGTCACCGCGACGTCGTTGACAACGTCGTCCGAGGCCGGCGAGAGCTCAATCGGGATGAGGTCCGCTGTCCAGACCAGCACTCGACCGTCGGGCGACCCGGTGACCACGCCGCCGTTGGGCAGCGGCTCGACGGCGACCTCGCCGGCGTAGTGACCTGCGGTGACGTCCCAGATCGCCGGGTCGCCGGTGGCCGTCGCCACGACCGCGCGACCCGGCGTCGAAGGATCGAGGTCGAGGGTTCTCAATGAGGTCCCGGTGGCGGTGACCCAGCGGGCCGGATCCACTCGTGACGGGTCCATCACGATCGCGGTTCCCCGCTCGTCGATCGCCACCACCTGGGACCCGTCGGAGCTGAACGAGATGTCGGTCAGGCCGCCCCGGTCCAGGTCGTAGACCCCTTCACCGCTGCCCACATCGTTGATCAGGACGGCGTTTTTGGAGACGCTCGCGACCATCGAGCCATCCGGGCTGACATCGACGGCTTCGACGCGCGTGGAGTGCGTGGCATCGTCGCGCAGCCGCCGACCCGAGTCCGAGTCCCAGACCGAGACGACACCCGTGGTCTCACCGACGACGAGGGTATCGCCGTCGGGGGACCACTCGACGTCCTCCCCGGACAAGTTGGCGGAAAGCGACGGGTCGAAATCGGCAACGGGTTGTCCCGTCTCGTCGACCACGGACAGGCCGGTGACGCCTATCGAGGCGAGCCGCGTGCCGTCGGGGCTGAACGCCACCTGCCACGAGTCCACGCCCTCGTGCGGTGTGATCCAGGTCGGTTCGCCGGCACCCTGCTCGGCCGGCCAGATGGCAACCCGGCCGTCTGCGGCGACTGCGGCGACCCGGGTGCCGTCCGGGTTGAACACGACGCTTCTCGAGTTGATCAGACCGCCGTCGAGTTTCGGCAGTGTGTACAGCTCGGCGCCAGACGACGCTTCCCACACCACGATGGATCGGTCCGAGTGGTAGGTCGCGATGAACCGGCCGTCGGGGCTGTACACCGCGCTGGCAGCCGGGCCGTGTCCGCGCAACACCTGCACCACCGGACTCTGGTCCACGGCAAGCTGGAGTGCGTTCTGAGTGTTGGGATCGCTCGGTGAGCCGCCGGGCAAGGCGACTGCTTGCTGCGCCAGCAACAGGCCGAGGTCGACGTCGGACTCGAGCGCATCTCTCGCCTCGCTGGCCAGGGCGGCGATCTCGAAGTCAGCCGCCAGGTCCGTCGCCCGCCGCTGCGCCTGCCAGGCGAAGCCGGCGAAAGCTGCGGCCAGGACGCTGCCGATCACCGCGATCACCAGCCACCGTCGTGTGCGCTTCGCTGCGCGTCGTTCACGCGCGGTCTGGTCGGCCGCCTTGCGGGAAGCGCCCAAGAACTCGTGCTCGCGCGGTGACAACGTCGCGGCGTTGGCGGCCACCCACTGCTCGGCGTTGACGAGATCCGCACCAGACAGCAACGCCTGGTCGGGCCGGTTCTGTTCGTCCCACCAGGTGGCGAGCCGCTCGAAGTGGGACAGATTCACCTCGCGCCAGCGCGCGTTGTCCTCCTTGACCGGCTCGATCAGCCGGTCGTGGGCCAGCTCGTACCACGTCGCGCCCCGCCGGCTTTCCGCCCGCACCAGGTGTGCGTCGGTCAGCATCCGGACCGCGCCCTCGCTGAAGGCACCGTTCTGCCGTGGGCCGTAGAGCACCTGCCCCCGGATTCCCTGCGGGGTCACGAGCTCGGATTCGAACCAATCTCGCAATGCTCGTTCACTAACGCCCGTCTCCGCCGCTGCCGCGGCGACACAGTCCGCGTAGTAGCTCGCCAGCGCCTGGTCGACGTTGCCGACCGCCTCGACGTCTTCGACCTCGATCGCGTGGGCGTTCTCGGTGAGCTGGTTCCAGACCTGTCGGCAGGCCACCTGGAGCTGGACCGGCTCCACCGTGGGCCCCAGCTCCTTGGTGACGCCGTCGGCCCGTTGGACCCGGATTCGTCGCAGGTCGTCGACCAGCTTTTCCGCGGCCGGGCGTTTGAAGTCGGCGCCACGGTCGGCCGCGGGCAGGATCATCGCGTCAAGAGCCTGGTCGACACCGAGCAGGTCGAGCCGGTACCGGTTCGCGAACCGCGTCGGCACGAACCGGGAGTAGGGATCGAGCTCGGCCAGGAAGTCCTCCCGGATCGCGAACAATGCCCACAGGTTCCGATCGCGCAAGGCGACGCCGATGTCGGCGAAGAACTCCTCCTTGGCGGCGTGGTCGTTGGGATCGGCGGTAATGACCTCCTCGAACTGGTCGAAAAGGAGCACATCGTTGCCCGGCTTGTCGTCCAGGTCGGGCCAGTTCGCCAGGTACTCGGTTACGGTCATCGCGTCGAGGTCGGCGGTGCGGCGCTGGTGCTCCGGCGGCAGGCCCTCTTCGAGCGAGAGCAACGTGCTCAGCACGTATCGGTTGCGTGGCGGGCCCGAGAGTGAACTGCCCGGTGGTGCCTCGTGGGTCAGCCGGACCAGCGGCAGCACGTCGAATCCCTCGGCCTCGAGCTGGCGCACCAGCCCGGCGGCGATCAGCGACGACTTCCCGGCGCCGGACGGCGAGTAGAGCAGGACGACCCGCTCGGCGATCACGAGGTCGAGCAGGTCGGCGGTCTCCCGATCACGCCCGTAGAAGGCGTCGCCTCGGCGGAAGGCCTGCGGCCCGACGTACGGGTTGTCAATTGCCTTCGGGGTGCCGACCTCGGTGCTCACGAGTGCGACTCCGCGACCCAGTGGCTGTGCAGCTCCTTGATGAAGCTCTCGGTACTGCCCCAGTAGATTGTGATGTTGCTGCCCTGGAAGTACTTCTCCAAGTAGCTCCGCGCTCGGTCCGGCTCGATCGTGCTGCCTTCTTCCGGGTCGATCTGCACGGCGACGTGGGTATGCTCCTTACGCCGGTCGCCTTCCTGGTTCACGATGCTGCGGAACAGCACCCGGAAGTCCCACTCGTCGAGCCGGAAGCCAAGGAACATCAGCGAGCTGTCGGCGAAGGCCCGCCGAACCCCGGGTGGGACGAGATCCTTGTCCCTGGTGACACCGATGAGGAAGTCGAAGTAGTCGTCCTCGGTGAGCACAAGCGAACGCGCGCGTGCCAGGTGCCCGAACAGGTGGTAGACCAGCGGTCGCTTGTCGTCCGGCCGGTACGTCCGGTCGCGGTCGAACACCGAGGTCGGCCAGCCGGCCTGGCCGGCCGCGAGCCGGCTTTGGCTGTCCTCACGTACGGCGAACGCCCAGTCCGGGGTGTCGAGCGCGGACGCATCGTCCCACCAGTTGTCGTCCTCGAGCCGCTTCCAGCGGCACGGCTCGACCTGGGGGTCCTTGCCTTCGGTTCGCAGCGCCTCGGCCAGCATGTTCCACGGTTGTGTGGTCACATACAGCGGGATCGGCATCTCGGCCAGCACGGCGTAGGGGTCCAACGTCCCCTCCGGGTACCGGATCCGCCACACGTCGGACATCAGCTTGTTCAGCGGCAGACTTTCGATCTTGCGGTCACGGTAGTACTCCGGGGGCAGCTGCTCGCCGTAGTTCTCGACGAGGGCGTGCCGGAGATAGGCGGTGAGCTCGTCGCGGGGGAACTCGTAGCTCTGGTTGACGGACAGGTACTGGGCCACCTGCGGCAGGTCGTCGCGGTAGTGCGGCGCCATCGGGAAGTGGAAGTTCTTCGCCCACCGCTGGGCGATCTCCTGGCGTGAGCCGAGCAACTGGTCGGACAGGCCCGGGCCCAGGATCGGTGTGCACTTGCGCTTCTTCAGCTCATGGACCAGTGCCGGGAATTTCTCGAACGGCTCGCCGGCCCGGCCCAAGCCGGAGACGTACCAGATTCGGCCGCTGCGCAGGCGCATGAACAGCGCCGGCGCCCACCAGTCGTGCCGATCGCGGATCGCACCGCGAGCCGCCGCCATGGCCCGGTCGATCTGACCGTCGCGCTGGAGCTCGTGGAAGAACGTCGGCATGAACCTGGAGACCGTCTCCATGGAGATGTCGCCCTGCATGGCGAGGACAGCCGGGACGCCGGCCTCGGCCAGCCGAGGACCCAATGCTGCAAGCACGCCAGCGTCGTTGCTGCGGGCATCGCCACCGAGGCCCGCGCTCTGGCACGAGGCGAGCACCACCAGCCGGGGGACCCTGATGAGGTCCCGGATCCGGTCGACGAGAGTGCCGCCGCGGATGCGGGCAGCGGTGCCGTCCTCGTTCTCCAGGATCAGGTAGGGCTCGTCGCCGGCGAGGTAGCCGTGACAGACCAGGTAGAGGATGTCGCATCCGTCTCGGAGTTCGTCGAACAGGCGCCCTTCGGTGACCTCACCGTGGTTGGCGAGCACGCGGTTCGGCAGCGGCGACAGCCCATTCTGGGCACGCTCGACCTCGTCCTCGACAGCTACCGGAGCGAGAACCCTGGCCTGGAACCGGTCCAGGTCGGTCGGTCCAGAAACGACCACGAGGGCCCGCAATGCGCTCTTGGGCCGCAGCCGCACCGGCCGCCAATCGTTGCTGGACAGGTAGCGGGAGAACACGATGTTCTCGTCAGTCAGCACCGGAGAGTCGTCGCGTGGGTCGAGCATGGTCTCCCAGTGGATCCGGTGCAGTGTGGTAGCGCTCGGGCCGACGAACAGGCGTACACGCAGGATCACCCCGTGGCTCTGTGACGCCGCGACGGCCTGCCGGTACGCGTCGCCGACCGCGCCGCCGAACACCGCCTGGCCCAGCGCCCGGCCGTAGGCGGCGAAGTCCGGGATGAGCTGGTCCAGCTCGTTCGGATCGATGTCGACGGTGAGCGGACCCTCGATGTTGACGTCGGCATCGGACTCTTGCTGGCTGTACCGGACCTCTACCCGCCAGCTCACACCGTCGCGACGGTGCAGGCCGATCTCGAGGTCGGCGTAGTCGGTCACGGCGGACCCCCTGGTTCCGGCAGGGGTTCCTGGTGTGCTCGTCGGGCGTCGATGCTGATCTCGACCAGGCGGGTATGCAGCGCGGTCAGGGCGTCATCATCGCCCAGAACCGGCACTGTCGTGACATGGGCCGCCGTGCCGTCGAGGTCCACGCTGGAGAAGAGGCGCAGGCGGGCCCCGCTGATACGTCCGGTCACCGGGTCGTAGGCGACCCCCGCGGGATCGTCGGTGAGGTAGGTCGCGACCTCGACCGGGTCCGTCCTGGTCGGAGACAGGACAGCCGGCTCCTCGGCGAAGTCCGCGGTAGGCTCGCTGGCCTGGCGGCCGGGACTCGCGACAGCGATCGGCGCGCTTCTGGTCGCCACCGGGCCGGCGGCTCGCGACGGCAGCCGCGCGGCGGGATCGCCCAGCAAGACGAAACCACGCGCGTCTGCATGCGCCGCGAACAGACCGGCGAGCATCTCATCGTCCGCGCGCCAGCCCTCGGCGGCGTCCTTCACGGCCTGATTCAGATCTGTCGCGAGCTCGGCGTATCGGTCACCGACGTATTCCAGCGCCGAACCGATCGGCTGCCCGGCTCCGAGCTCGGCGAGCGTGC
>DASSDH010000092.1:0-27654 GCA_035697245.1 Jiangellaceae bacterium | reverse complement strand
TACGAGACCGGGCTCCCGCCGCGCTGGTATGTGCCGCGGGTCGACGTGCGGATGGACTTGTTGGCTCCGTCGGACACGGTCACGCACTGCCCCTACAAGGGCGACGCCGAGCACCTCACGGCGCGGATCGGCGATGCCGAGGTCAAGGACGTCGCGTGGAGCTATCCATCGCCGCTACCGGAAAGCACGAGGATCGCGGGCTTGGTCGCTTTCTATGACGACCGCGTCGAGGTCACGGTCGACGGCGAGCGCCAGGGTGGGTGACCCACACCCGGGGGCCTGACAGGAGCACCGATCAGGTCCCGAAGCGGGACCTCAGCCGGTCCGAGGTTCGAGCACGACCACCGGGATGGGCCGGTCGGTCTTCTGCTGATAGTCGTCGTACGACGGCCAGACCTCGGTGGCACGGGCCCACCAAGTGGCCTTCTCCTCACCTTCGACCTCACGGGCACGGAGGGCGTGGATCTCGGGACCATCCTGAACGGTCACGTCGGGATCGGCGAGCAGGTTCAAGTACCAGCCGGGATGGCGGTCGTCGCCGCCCTTCGAGGCCACCGCGGCATAGGTGCCCTCGTGTTCGATGCGCATGACCGCCGCCTTGCGGACCTTGCCCGTGCGGCGGCCCCACATGGTCATGACCACGCACGGGGCGCCCTGGAGCGTCAACCCCTTGGTCCCGCCGGACGACTCGTAGAGGTCGACCTGCTTGGCGACCCAGCCCCACGCGCTCGGTTCGTACTCCCCCTCGATGACCATGGCGGCGAGTCTACGGGGCACTCCGCAGCCTTTCGGCCGTCGGGGTAGGGTCCCCAGCGGGACTGACGACGACTGCTTCGGCGCCGGTCCGGACGTTCCGGGTGCGGGAGGTGGCGGCGGTCGTGTCGCCAACCAGGAGGAACATCTCTCCATGATCCTGATGGCGGTGACGGGCCTCGTCCTGCTCGGCGGGATCACGTTGACACTGTTGTGGGGCGGGACGAGCTACGAGACCTGGGAGCCCACGCTCGACGACGCTGATCGCACGTCGCGCTCGTCGGCGCCCGACCCTCGCCCCTCGATCCAGACCAGCGTGCTCCGCTACCTGCGGGGCGTTGCCATCGCACTGGTCGGCGGTTTCTGGGCGGGGGCTCTCGTGACGGGACCGTTCGTGCGGCTGATCATGCGGCTGCTGGCCGAGACGGCGGGCGAGGACGCGCAGGGCAGGCTCACCGACGCGGACGAGGTGGTCGGCAGCATCGACCTCGATGGCACCATCGGCCTCGTCATCTTCGGCGGCATCCTCCCGGGCCTGCTGAGCGGTGCGATCTACGTCGTGTTCCGGCGGTGGCTGCCGAGCGGTCGGCTCGGTGGCGTCGTCTTCGGTGCCCTCCACCTCGTGGTCGCCGCGACCCGGATCGATCCCCTGCGGCCCGACAACCCGGACTTCGACCTTCTGGGACCAGGATGGCTGGCCGTAGCCGCCTTCGGCCTGGCATCCATCGTCCACGGCATGGCTGTAGTGGCGATCGCCAATCGCTACAGCCAGGTCTTCCCCCCTGCGTCGAACGCCCGAGTCGAGCGCGCCCGCGCCTTCGTTCCCCTCGGGCTCGCGGTGCTGGTCCTGATACCCGCCCTACCTTTCATGCTCCTCATCCTGGTGGTGGGGCTGGCCATCACCGTCACGGCCTCCCGGATCGAACCCATCCTCCGGTTCGTCCGCGGTCGTGGCGCGCTAGTAGCGGGTCGCATCGCCGTCGTCCTCGTGGCGGTGGTCCTGCTCCCGGGCACCATCGCCGACGTGCACGACGTGATGGTTCGCGACGACGACGCCGTCTCCCACCGGGACGGCTGACGGACACGGGGCGGCTTGGGGATTCCCGCCCCCGGTCACACGACCGAGTGCTGGGGCCGGGCGCGGTGGTCCGCAAGCTCGGCCCGAAGCTCCGCGACGATGGCGAGCGTCGCCCGGGCCACCTCCGTAGCGGCTCTGGCCGCCTCGAGCGCCCCGTTGGCGGCGCGGGCTGTCTGCTCGGCGAGCTCCCGCATCGTCAGTTCGTCGTGTCTGCAGCACGCGCAGTCGAGGCCGTGCACGACCGTCCCCTCCCGCTGGTCGCGGTCGCGAGCATCGACCGGGAGCCTCAGGGTGTAGCCCGACATCACGTCACCTCCAGCCAGTCCTCGAGTCCAACCGTGGCCGTGAGGTAACCGCACGCGCCGACGACCGTGGGGGACCCGCCTCCGCTGGACGCTGTTGCCGGGAGATGCGGTTGACCGCGTCACCTAGCCCTGGCGTGCGAGCGACACGGAACGCCGTCGCTGACCGTCGGTCTCTTCGCGCCGCTTTCGTGCGGCGCTCGTGCTCTTGAGTGCCGATTCGGAGCACAAGTGACGAGTCAACTTGAGGTTCGAACCCATTGGGCGCCGAGTTCGTACGCCTGTCGGAGCCACAGTTGGAGCTCGGCGTCCACATCGTCGGGGCCGCGAACCTCGACCACCGATCCGAACTTGCGTGCCGAGACGTGGTTGATCTTGACGACACGAGACGAGTCGAGAGGCTGTTCGAGGAACACGCCAACCAAGAGTCGTTTGGACTGAACGGTGATGAACGAGAACGTTCTGCGAGCAGACAGGACGATCACCGTTCTCAGCGCCTCGACCTGGACATCCGACGGCAGCGACCCGATGAGCTTGTCGAACGACACCCGCAGCCGCTCCGGCCGGCCACCGAAGTGAGCGTCGACATCCACAGTGTCGTGCGAATGGAACTGGTCCTCGCGCGCGAAGGTTCTCGCACAACTCGGACAGGTCCAACTCATGACGACGCCCTCGCGCTCGATCGCCCCCCGATCGCAGTCGGCCACCACACTGAGCCTACGACACGCGAAGCCGTTTACCCGTACCCCACCGTCGAGCGCCGGATGCCCAGCTAGACCGCCACTTTGCGCCCCCGGTAGGACTCGAACCCACGACCCGCTGCTTAGAAGCAAGGCCGGAGCCAACGCTGTGCTGACCTGGTGTTTTGCTGCTCTGAGCCGAACGAAATGCGGCTAGTTATCCGCTCAACCCGAGGGACTTGCGAAGGTATGGACACCGATCGGCCGAATAGCCGTCGCCGGCCGTCGAACAGCTCGTCCTTGGAGTAGGGCGCATCGCGAACGTCGATCGCAACATCACGCCCCAGCTCGTCGAGCAACTCGTCCATCTCCTGAGGAAGAGGACCCTTCCAGTACAGGGTTAGCGAGCCGGCATCGGGGTTCAGCACGATGCTTCCGAACCCGTCGAGCCGCCGCTCGCGTGTCAACCCTTGAATCCGATGGGCGGCCTCGCGCCTCAGCTCCTCCCTCCGGTCTGGCAGTCGCAGCTCCTCGGCACGGGCCTCGTTCATCAGCCACCGTTGAGCGTCCAGCGGTGGCCGCGGGATCCGGCCTTCGTAGCCGGCTGGTCGAATCGCCTCTGTGCGATCTCGTTCCACCACCGCCCCGTCGTGATCACCGGGTGCGCGTCTTGGACGACGACCGCACCAACGAAGAACCGGCCGAGGGCCCGCTTCGCCGAGAACCGCAAGGCGAGACCGAGCCATGTCATCGCGAGTCCGAGTGCGAGCAGCAGCCATCTCCAGGGCAGCAGCAAGCCCTCGACGGCTGCGGTCGCTAAGCCCAGCGCCTCGGCGACGATGATCCAGACGAGTCCGGCCGGGCGATGAACGAGGCCCTGCGGCGTTGTGTCGTGGTCGGGCGCGGCGCGCCCGGCAAGCGAGTTGGTGACCAGCCGAGCGTCTAGGAGGACGAAGGCCAGGTAGGTCGACCAGAAGAACGTCGCCGCGACGGGATGCGAGTAGATGAGCGTCACTGGCTCACGAGCCCATTCGCTCCGGAGGGCGCACTACTCTGTTCTATCAGTGATCACTGATGTCAAACCAGAGAAGACTGAGGACCTATGTCTGATGCCCGCCAGCGTGTGATCGATGGAGCTCTCGACCTGTTCGCTCGTCAGGGATACGCGGGTACCTCGGTCGCCCAGATCGAGAAGGCCGCCGGTCTCACGCCCGGAGCGGGTGGGCTCTACGCCCACTTCGACTCCAAGGCCGAGGTGCTGGCTGCAGCGATCGAGCGCTCCGAGACGTTGGCCGACATGGGCTACGCGATGCTCGACGCGCTCCCACTGGGCGACCTCCGCGCCGAGCTAACGCTCATTGCGCGTGGGTCCTTCGTCCTGTTCGATGCGGCACAGAGCTGGATCCGGCTCGCTCTGAGAGAAGGAGACCAGTTCGCCGAGCTCTTTGCTGACGCTCACGAACGTGTCGCCTCAAGGCCCTACCGCTACCTGGCCGACCTGCTCGCATCGAAGGTGAACGCGAGCGAGCTCGACGAACACGACCCCCAGGCAATCGCTGACATCCTGTTGGGAGCGATCAGCACCTACTGGATGCAATCACGGATCTTCAACTGGCATCCCAACGACGTCGGCCAGGAGAGGTTCATCACTGCCTGGGTCGACCTGGCATTGCGCTTGGCACCACAACCGCCGCCGGACACTCCAGCCAAACGGCGGTCCCGCATGAAGAGGTCGTCGTGATCTTCCGGACCGCTCACTCGCCCCGTCGACGGAATTGCGCGACGACGGGTCCCGAGGCGGCGGCGTCGTTGATCGCCGGGACTGCGACTCGCTGTGAGTCCTGCGAGCAGAGGTGGATGAGCCCGGCGTCCGTCGGCCGAAAGCCGCACGCGTCGAAGTAGAGAGGCGTGAGGTCAGGCTCGAAATCGACGGGGAGCCACTCGCAAGCCACGGCTTTAGCATGAAGCGCAGCTCGTCGGACGACCTCGGTCCCGATTCCCCGGCGCTGGCAGCTGCCGAGCGTCTTGGTGTCGACCAAGAAGGCGCGGTCGCCACCGTCCCATGCGACGTTCACGAACCCGACGAGGACGCCATCGCCGTCGCAGGCAGCGACCCAACCCAGACTGTGCACGCGGATCTGGTCCCACCAGCCGGCCTCAGCTCGGCCACCGTGGGACTCCACGAGGTCGACCATCTCGTCGTCGCTGATCGCCCTCGCGAGGAGTAGGACACCTCATTGCCCATCATCGATTTCACTGCTCGGCCGACAAACGGATGCGCCGATTGGGCTGGTCACGGGCTAGTTGGACTGTGACCGACATGTGGGTGGCACTGGCTTCGTGTCGGTGAGCGAGCCGGTGTCACTGCGCAGGTGGAACTTCGTCGTGTTCGCCGCTGCCGTGCTCACCGGCGCCGTTGTTGCTGTCGCACCGGTCGCCACGATGGTGACGTGTGTCGAATTGTCAGCGGGGGCGACGCGGTGTTCGTCGAGCAATGTTTCGTTGCTCACCAACGAAGGAGCCAGTGTTCTCGGCGTCCTCGCCGTGCCCGCGCTCGTCGCGCTCGTCCCGCTGCTGGTCCGATCAAAGCGGTCGGCGAGGATGACGGCTGTCGCTTTGACCGCGGCAGCGCTTGTAGCGTCCGCGTCGATCGGGATCTTCCTGATCCCGACGGTCGTCCTGGCATGGGTAGCGGTGGTTGCGACGCGCCGCAACGGCGAGTCAGCCTGAACTGCTGCGACTTGCTCCGGGCGCCACAGCGTCCGAGCAGGTTCATGGCCGGACCGTTGGCACCAAGTTTTGCGCCGGTAGCGGTTTCGCTGTCAGCACATCGTCGTCGTTCCGCCGTCGATGATGATGGCGTCGCCATCTCGCAGCGTCATGTGAGGGATGCCGTCAGTGCGGTTGGGTCCGAGTATGCACGGCCTGGCGCCACAGCCGCGTGACCGGCGCACCCTGCCTGACGAGGTCGCTCAGGATGGCGTCGGCTCCGCTGTGGGCGAGGGCGGACCGGAGCATGACGAGGCTGCTGCCTCGTGGGCAGACGCCCACATCATTTGGTCAAGGCGCTCCTGGCGGGCGGGGGTCAGCGGCCGCGAGGTGCACGTCGCTTGTGGCCTCGTGTAACGATCCGGAGCTGGTCAGTCCCTTTAGGGGAGCGATGGAGAGGGGGCTGGTGACCGACGAACGGTTGCGGGAGGTGTTCGAGGCGGAGCACGCCCGGCTGTGGCGAAGCCTGCTCGCGCACACCAACGATGCCGAGATCGCGTCCGACGCAGTGGCCGAAGCCTTCGCCCAGGCTGTGCGGCGGGGGGACGCCTTGCGCGACCCAGCGGCTTGGGTGTGGCGCGCGGCGTTTCGCATCGCCAGCGGCCAGCTCGCCGCTCGACGGGGTCGGCATGAGGTCGCTCCAAGATGTCAAGCCTCGCCTGACACGCTGCCTGACGATCTCGTCGCCCTGCTCGACGCATTGGCCCGACTCAATCAGACCGACCGCCGAGTGATCGTCCTATCGCTCGTCGGTGGCTTCTCAGCAGTCGAGGTAGGGCGCATCATCGACGCTTCGCCCGGTGCGGTCCGCGTGCGGCTACATCGAGCACGGAGACGTCTGCGTGTTGCCCTCAGTTCTGATCCCTCGCCCAAGGCCACAAGTCGCAGGAGGAAACCATGACCGACGACCGCCTCAAGACCGGGCTGGCTGCCCTTCAGCGCGTTGCGCCACGCGTGGGCTGGGATGACGTCGAGCGTCAGCTGGCGCAATCGGCCGCGCCCACGCCAACTCTCGATGGCGGGCGGGGCCACGGACGAACCGGGTTTCGGTTCCTCGTCGCGCTTGCATCCGCGGGTGTTGTCGTCGGGCTCATTCTGCTGTGGCCCGACGCTCGGCCCGACTCAGTCCGCACTGGTCCGCAACCGGCCGACCAGACAAGCCTCACCTCGCCGTCGCCATCCGCATCCGATCGTGACACGGAGACGCCCGCGCCCGACGACCTGCTTGACCTGGCGCTGTGGCCGGACCCCGACGTGCAGCGGTTCACCGATCCGTCCGAGGCGGCCCGGTCTTTCGTCGAGGAGGTCATGGGGATACCCGACCCGCCGCTCTCGGAGTTCCGCGAACTCTTCGCCGGGGGTGGGGAGGTCGACGTGTTCGGCCGAGAGGAGGCGAGACAGACACACGACCGGGCGGTCAGCACGATCGCCTTGGGGTCAACGGGAGGGCGTTGGGTCGGGGGACGCCTGGAGGGTGCCCACTGGTTCGTCGTGGCGGCGATCTCCAAGGACGTGAGGATCGACAGCCCGCGCCAGGAGGGGACGGTTTCGTCGCCCGTAACCGTCACCGGTCGAGGCCGGGGCCACGAGGGGACCGTGATCGTCTTGCTGCGACAGCGATTCGCCTCGGACACGCTCTCGGAGCAACCGGCGATCGCCGGCTCCGGCGAGACGCTCGAGCCCTTCACGGTCAACCTGGCGTTCGAACCACCAGGCACGTCGGCCGGCGTCATCGTGGCTCGCACGGACGCCGGTGCCGAGGAGGGCATTCCCAGCTTCACCGCCCTGGGGGTCCGCTTCGGTGACTCCGCCGGGCCGGCGGGCTAGCGGAACGACGACCGGCAATCCTCGTCAACGTCGGGTGCCCGGCCCGGCCGGGAATAGTTGGGTGACCTGGCGCTGGTTGATGCGGGAGATGTTGGCGCGGGCGCCGTCGAGCTTGCGTTGGAGTCCGACGCGTTCCCGTAGCAGCTGGTTGCGTTCTGCGAGCAGCTGCTGGTTCTCGGCGCGGAGCCGGTTGCGGTCGTGTTCGATCCAGGTGCCGTCGGGTTCTCGGAGCTGCCCGATCAGGTCGGCGACGAGGCGGCGCTCGGCATCCAGGTCACGGCGCAGGGCCCGGATCTGGTCTTCGGCGTTGAGTGCCCGCTCCCGCTAGGACGCCTCCTGTTGAGCGGTCGTCGTCACCGTGCGGCCATCGGCGCGGGCCTGGCTGCGTGCCTGTGCCTCGGTGACGATCGCGCGGGCAGCTTCGTTTTCGTAGGTGAACGACCGTGGCACGCCGGCGAGCCGGGCCACGGCTGCCCGGGTGATTGGTGCCCCGGTTCGACCGAGTGTCTTGAGGGCTTTCTCGACTGCCTTGGCTTTGGCGGCGGCATCGCGCCGGCGCGCCTGGATCGCCCTGTCGGGTTGTGGCCTCGCCGGGCTCTGGCTGGCTGCTGGAGCGGTCACGACGCGGCCCGCTCTTTGTCGTCGCCGGCTTCGGGGAGCTGGTCGGGGCTGTCGTGTTCGGTGCCGATGTGGACGAGGTCGCCGGTGCGCCAGCCCTGGGTCCAGATGGGGTCGAAGAAGTGCTGGTGGGGGCTGCGCAGGTCGAGTTGCTTGGCGGCGTCGAGAAGCCCGAGCGCGACGAGGGCTTTCTCCGGGCCGGCGAGGGCCTGTGAGCTCTTCTCGAATGCCGTGTAGATGTAGTCGCGGGTGGTGGCGTCGGGGGCGCCTTCGGCGAGCGTGGCCCAGCGTTGTCCCTGGCGTTTCCAGTAGCCGTAGTCGGCGCCGGTCAACAGGAAGTGCTCGCAGTTGTGGCAGTCACGGCCGAACGGGCAGTCGACGCCACCGACGACGGGTTTGAACGTGCCCAGCCCGTGTTCGGTCGGGATAGCGGTCAGATCGACTGGCAGGTCACGGGCCGCGGCCCTCTCGCGCTCGGTCGGGGTGAGCACCACCTGGCCGGGCTCGGGGTTGCCGGGGCCGGTGACCCAGACCTGTTGGAGGAAGGGTTCGAGCAGGCACGCTGCTTGGCGAGATGGCCGCCGTTGGGCAGCCTCTCATGGCCGCCGCTGGGCAGATCCTGCTGTCCGCCCACACACGGCGTGCCGTGAAACGACTCGGGCCGGCCTCGATGTGTCGTGTCGCCAGCGCCCGGCCTCGGCGACCCGGACCGGTCGACGACCGTCACCAGTCCCCCAACGCCGGCTCGAGCCGATGCTGACCGCTCTTTGCGGGGCCAAGCCGATCCCATGGCTGCTCGCTGCGCGCCTTGACAAAGGACGCCGACCGCTTCAGCTCATGTTCCCAGCGCCTTCGACCGCGGCCCAAGAATCAGCCAGGCGACCCCTCCACCGCCGCCCGCCTACCATTCCGACCCCAGGACAGCGGCCCCAAGAAGCCGAAAAACCTCCGATCCACGCGTGAGATTTCGGCCCGCTACGCGGCCTAGTACTGCATCGAACCTCAACGCGAGCAGACGAGTGCATTGGGGCCCGGGGGAACGGCGCCGTGATGCGCGCGGTGACGTTGAAGGCCGCCGGCGACGCGGTGGCGCGGCTCATCGGCTACTACGCGGACCTCGGCCGCGACCAGCTGGGCTGGGACCGCGTGGCGCGTGGGCCAGTGGACTACTACCTGGATCCCGCCGAGCCACCGGGCCGCTGGTGGGGCTCGGGCTGTCCGTCCGTCGGACTGGAGGGCGAGGTCTTGCCCGAGCAGCTGCAGGCCCTCCTGGAGGGCCGCCACCCCGCCACGGGGGCCCCGCTGGGGCGCCGGTTCGGGGACAAGTCGGCGCGGGGGTTCGACGCGACGTTCTCGGCGGCCAAGTCGGTATCGGTGCTGTGGGCGCTCAGCGCCGACCCCTGGGTGCGCGCCGAGGTGACCGCCGCGCATGACGCCGCCGTCGACGCGGCGCTGGGGTGGCTGGAACGCCACGGAGCTGTGACCCGACGAGGCCGAGATGGCATCGATCAAGTCGATACCCAGGGGTTGGTAGTGGCGCTGTTCCGCCAGCACACGAGTCGGACCGCGGATCCGCAATTGCATACCCACGCCGTGATCTGGGCCAAGGTCCAGGACCCGACCGGCAGGTGGCTGGCGTTGGATGCCCGGTTCCTCAAGTACCAGCAGCGCAGCATCGGCTGGGTCTACGACGCCGCCCTGCGCTCCGAGCTCAGTACCCGCCTCGGTATCACGTGGGGCCCGGTCGTCGGCGGCCACGCCGACATTGTCGGCGTTCCCGACGAGCTGATCGTCGAGTTCTCCCAGCGATCCACGCAGGTCGATGACAAGCTGCGGGAGCTCGTGGCTCGCTGGGCCGCCGAACACGACGGCGTCGATCCCGATGCGCGGACGATCGCCCGAGTGGAACGCAAAGCAGTGGTATCCAGCCGGCCAGACAAGCAAGCGGCCCTCGACGCCGATGCCCTGCGTGCCGAGTGGCGTGGCCGAGCGGCGGCGCTGGGGTTCGACGCTTTGTCGCTGCCGTCGTCCCAGCGGGAGCTCCCTGGCTTCGGTCACACCGACCGGAACGGGGTGATCGCCGAGGCGCTCGCGCGAGTGGGCCAGCAAGGTGCCACGTGGTTGCAGGCTGATGTGGCTCGCGAGATCGCCACCCTCCTACCAGCCGATGCCACCGGCTCCGGCCAGCAGCTCGTCGAACTGGTTGACGAGCTCGCCGCGGAGGCAGCCGGACGGTGCCTCGGACTGCACCCACCCGCTCGCGGCGCGGTGGCCCGCAGGCTCGCCGGCCGGCCCGTCAGCGAGCATGTCACCGACCGGCGCCTGACCACGCAGGCCATCCTCGACCAGGAAGCCGCTCTGATGCGCTGGGCACGTCAGGCGGCCGGCGTGGTTCCGGCGGCTGCTGGGGAGGGCGCGCAGGCCGCCGCGGCCCGAGCAGTAGCCGGTACGCACCGGCTGGTGCTCGTCGTCGGCCCGGCAGGAGCCGGCAAGACGACGATGCTCCGCGCTGGCATCGCTGGCCTGCGCGGCCGGGGGCGCACTGCCGTGGGGTTGGCGCCATCGGGCAAGGCGGCCGACGTATTGGCCCGCGAGACCGGCTGTACAGCGACCACCCTCGCCCGATTCCTCCACGGCCAAGGCCAGACGGGTCGGATACCCGCGCTGCCCGCGGGCAGCACCGTGATCTTGGACGAGGCCGGTATGGCTGCCACCGAAGATCTCGCCCGGCTCGTCCGCCTGGCCGATGCCCGGTTCTGGCGGCTGGTCTGCGTCGGCGATCCCTACCAGCTGCCCGCGGTCGGCCGCGGCGGCATGTTCGCCCACTGGTGCGACACCCTCCCCGCCCACCACCTCGACGGGGTCCACCGCTTCGCCGACGACTGGCAAGCCGCCGCCAGCCTGGCCCTGCGACGCGGCGACCCCGCGGCCGCGCAAACCTACGCCGCCCATCAGCGCCTCGAGACCGCCCACCCTGCGCTCATCCCAGCCCGCGTCGCCCGCCTACACGACGCCGTCGACGGGCGAGGCGAATCGCTGGCGATTACCTGCGCCACCTCCGCCACCGCCCGAGCGATCAACCTGGAGATCCAACGCCATCGCCACCGCCGACGCGCACGCCTGGCGGCCGAGTTGGCCGGCGGAACCCGGGCCTTCGTTGGCGACCAGATCGCGACCCGCCGCAACGCGCTGCTGGTCAGCGACACCGGCGCGGTGGTGCGTAACCGGCACACCTGGACAGTCCTGGCTGTCGGCCGGGACGGCTCGCTGGCGGTCGCTGACCCCGACCGTGGCACCGTCAAGCTCCCACTCGACTACGTCGCCCGCCATGTCGAGCTGGGGTGGGCCGTCACCGGCTACGGCAACCAAGGCATCACCACCGACCACGCCATCTGCGTCGTCGAGCCCGGCTCCAGCCGCGCGGGCATCTACGTGGGCATGACGCGCGGTCGACGGCACAACCGGGCTCTCGTCCTCGACCCCACCGGTCTCGCCGACCCGCAAGACGCCTTCGGCGCCGCCAGCGCCCGGCCCGCCAACGCCCTCACCGCCCATGCCGTCCGTGACCAGCTCTACCGCGCCGCCGGCCTTGAGCCACCCGCAGCCGAGATGACCCGAGAGCCCCTGCGTCACACGCTCGGCCGGAAGCCGAGGCCATCGGTCGCCCGCGGGCTTGGGCTGTAACCCGAATGCAATGTGAGATTTCGGCCGGATCGGGGGGCCTAGAGGGGTGAACCGAAAACCAGGAGACGAACCATGGGCGCCATCCTCGACGACCTCGACGGCCAAGAGGGCTATCCCCTCCGCCGGCTGACCGACGGCACCACCACGTCACGGTGGACCAGCGCCACAAACCGCTTCACCGGGTACATCGCCGCGTGCGACTGCGGATGGACGGGAACAGGCCACTACGAGCCCACCGATGCCGGCCATGACGCCGCCCTCGACGAATGGGAACACGACCACGCCCGCCCGCTGCTCGAGTACGTCATCCCCACCCGGGTCCAGCAACAGTTGCAAGAGGCGCTGCGCTCACTCGACGACCTCGCAGCGCAACGGCCACGCGCCGCCGCGAAGGCGCTGCGACACCTTGACGCTGGGCGTACGGCCATCGCGCGACGACTCGATGAGCGCCTCGCCGCCCACGAGCCAGCGTCACGTCGAGCGGTGCTGCGGCGGCAGCATCCGGGCCGCGGCCTGGGGCTCTAGCCATGGACAGGTCCCAGCCGTCCAACGGGCTCACGCCATCCGAACGGGTCCTGCAAGCCCGCATGGCCGCGCACATCTCGTGGGCGAAGACCGATGACCGTTCGGGCCGCACCGCCCCCGCTCGCAAGGCGGCGCTGGCTCGCTTCGAGGAACAGGTCGACCCAGACGGCCGGCTCAGCCCGACGGAGCGCGCCCGTCGAGCCGAGCACGCCCAGCGGGCCCACATGACGCGGCTGGCCCTGCGGTCTGCCCAGGCGCGTCGACGTCGACCGGCCTCTTGAACGGGTGATGCCGATGGACCAAGGCTGCTACCCGGGAACGACGTCCTCGGTCCGGACCATCGACGCGCGTAGCGCCACCCGCTTGCCGACGCCGCCGGTCTGCAGCGCGGTGTGGATAACGGCAGCGCCGCCGCGCAGGGCACCCGCTTGACCCTCGGCCTCCACGACGACGTCGACCAGCAGGCTGTTGTTCCGGCATCGACACGAACGGGTCGATCGCGCCGGCATCGATCAGACCCGCCATCAGCGCGTCACCTATTGCCGCGAGCCCGTCCTCGCTCGACTCAGCCGAGAAATCAGCTTCGAAGACCACCCGGATCGGTCGCATACGCATCGCAGTGCGACGCCTCAGCCAGCGGCCGCGGCTTCAAGTTCACGATGGACGTCAACGACCAAGGCTCCTCGCACGGCTGCCTCGACTGCCTTGATCGCACTGGCCACCGCGTCGGCGAAGTCAGCGGCCTCGCGATCGAACTCGCCCGTCTGAACGCCGTCAGAGACGCCGAACGTCGCGTCGTCGCAGCCCGCTTCGTAGAGGGCGTTGATCGCATCGTCCGTCAGGATGTCGGCGCCATCAATCGTGAGGGTGAAGTGGAACAAGGTCACGGGGTGTCAGCCTCGGCAGGTGAGGTTGATGCGAACAGTTTGGTCTCGCCGGCGACGCGAGCCGACGCCATCACCGCCACCTGCCTGGACGCGCGACAACCTTCCCGCCTGGCCCGACGACCTTGTCGGGAAGCAGGGCACGCTGAAGCTTCCTTTCGGCGATGGTGAACGAGGCGTCCACCGCGTTGCGCAGCTCATCGGATCGGCGGGCCGGAGGAAACGCGGCGACGACCTTCGCTGATGGATGTATCCGTTGGACCGCCCTGACCGCCGGGCACAGGTCGCCGTCCGCGGATACGACGAGCGCGGTATCAAACCGGCGGCTGGCCGCGTCCTCGACCAACCCCACAGCGATCGCCACGTCTGTCTCCTTCTCCTCGTAGGACAGCCACGTGTTCCGGCAGGACCGGCAGGTGACACTCTTCTGTTGGAAGCGCCCCAGCTCGATCGTGATCCGACGGCACTGCGCCTCGAGGGCATACCAGTACGCCTGCTGACGGCGGAGGCTCGCGGGCTTCCGGCGCACGGTGGCGGTGAAGTACCGGACTGCCGAGAGCCGCTGGTCGGACAGGAGGAGGCTGGCGCACAGCGCTTCCAGGTCGAGCCACAAGTAGCGGCGACCGTGCTTCTTACGGAGCCCGTTGTAGAGGTTGAAGCCATCGACGTAGGCAACGACGTCGGTCACATCGAACTCCCGAGAGGCTTGGTGTTGGTCTGCGGCGACGCTAGGTTGATTGGCAGCCCCGCCGGTGGTTTCCGGATCGCCGGCCCGACGACCCCCCTCACGGGGGGTCGTTCTTCGTTCCGGCTCACAGCCGATCGCCCAGGCCGTGGTGCCGATGGGCTTCCCGAGCGCGCTGGTCGGCGGCGCTGGCGCCGTAGCGGCTCAGCATCTGGCGGCTCTTCCATCCGGCCAGGCGCATCAGGTCGCCCTCGTTGCCGCCCTCGGCCAGCCAGGCGTGGGCGAACGTGTGGCGCAGCATGTGCGGATGGAGGCCCTCGATGCCGGCCTCCCTCCCCCGCTTGCGGATCATCTGGGCGATGCCGTTGTCGGTCATCGCCGCCCGGCCATTGGCACCCAGCCACAGCGCTGGCAGCTGCGCTTGCGGATGGCGGGAGCGGGCGCGCAGGTAGCGATCGAGCGCCTGCGCGGTCCTCGAGCCGAACGGGCACGTCCGGGGGCGACGGCCCTTGCCGGTCACGATGGCGACGTCGTCGTCGAGGTCGACCTCGTCGACGCGCAGCTTCGTCAGCTCGCTGAGGCGCATGCCGGTGTCGAGGAAGAGGCGCACGATCGCCGTGTCCCGCCGCGGCACGAACCCGGAGCCGGCGCACGCCTTCAGCAGCGCCCGAGCCTTGTCCTCGGAGAGCACCGGCACCGGGCGCTCGGGCACCAGCGGCGGCCGCATGTTGGCCATCGGGTTGACCTCCAGCTCCTCCTCGTTCAGGCACCAGGTGAAGAGCTGCTGGAGGGCCCGAAACCGCACCGAGGCAGTCGCTGCCGACCGGGTCTCGACCTGCTCGGCGATGAACTCCTCGATGTGGTGGCGCTCGATGTCGGCGACGTCCTGAACCCCGGCGGCGGTCACGTGATCGACCAGCTGACCTGCGGCTTCGAGGTAGGTCTTGATGGTCTTCGGCGCCAGGTTGCGGGCACGCAACGAGCGCTGCCAGGAGGCCAGCAGAGACCCGATTTCGTTATCCACTCAAGGCACGTTATCCGTTTCAGCAGCTCTGTGCTGGGACCAAGGGTCCTGACAATCACCACGTTTGCCCAGCTAAACCGCCATCTTGCGCCCCCGGTAGGACTCGAACCCACGACCCGCTGCTTAGAAGGCAGCCGCTCTATCCAGCTGAGCTACGGGGGCGTACCGGCACCACGCTAGTGACGCGGCAGCCCGGCCACGGGATAGCCGTGCTTCGGCTGGCGAGGGCTCGCGCGCCGTCGGGTAGGCTGATCCGTCCCGTGGTGGCCGTAGCTCAGGTGGTTAGAGCGTCAGGTTGTGGCCCTGAAGGTCGGGGGTTCAAGTCCCCTCGGTCACCCCACGCCGAAGCCCTGTTCAGACCGGGGGCTGGGCGACGCGGCTCTGCTCAGGCGACACGACTGCGGCGGCCTTGGTACCAGCGGTAGGCGGCTGTTACCACGATCGCACCGACAATCGAGCCGATGAGGCCGCTGGCGCGCAGCCTGATTCCATCGCCAGAAAGGATGCTGACGAGCAACCCGCCCACGAACGACCCCACGAGGCCGGCGACGATGGCTTCGGCCCAGTTGATCCCAAACACGCCGGCACCAAGGATGAGCTGAGCGACTGCGCCAGCAAAAAGCCCGATCCCCACGATCGCGAGCAACAGCACGGCCAGAGGGTACCCTCCTCGGCGCGCAGGCCCGAGCGCCGCGACGCAGTTCCCGGGCGTAGGCAGGAAGCCGGATTCGTCAGCCGAACGGGTTCATCTCGCATCGCCGGTCGCCGCGCGCTGACCCGCAGGGGGGCCGAGCACCTCCATTCGCAGCGCATCCCCGCCGCCTGTCATCACCTTTGCCTCTCTCATCGCCAACGCTCCGCCACCGCTCGCCAATGCAACCGGCTTGCAACCGCCGTGCAAGCGGTCGCCCGCACCATCGTCGCATCCGACTCGCCCGAGCGTGGGCGGGCACCTGGGATCCGGGCCCGTGGAGGTGCTGCTGCGTAGCTCCACCCCGACGGCCGCAAGCTGTTCAGCCGCTCAGTCGTCTACGACCGGTCGGGCAACCTGGTGGGGGTCGCCGAAGCCAGCTGGATCTCGATCTCCATCGGCCCGGGCATGGGACGGGTGGAATGATCGGCACGTGACTCAACCGCGGCCACGCGTCGCCCTGGTGACCGGGAGCTCACGTGGCCTGGGGAGCGCCATCGCACGGCGACTCGGCGCCGATGGCTGTTGGGTCGCCGTGAACGGTCTGCACGACCAGGCAGAGGCGCTGGAGGTCGCCGTATCCATCCGGGAGGATGGTGGAACCGCCGAGGACTTTCCGGCCGACGTCACCGACGAGGGGGACGTCGGCCGGCTGGTAACCGCGATCGACGGCTCCCTCGGCCCCGTGGACGTTCTCGTGCTCAACGCAACGGGTTCCCAGCCGGAAGCGCCACTCACCGAGGTGGGGTGGGACGAACACGTCGACCAACTCGACTTCTTCGTCAAGAGCCCAGTGCTCCTCGGCCGGGCGGTGATCCCGGGAATGCAGTCCCGGCGATTCGGCCGGATCATCCAGATCGACTCCGAGGTCGCCGACCGGCCACCGCCGGGCCGATCCGCCTACGCCACGGCCAAGAGTGCTCAGATCGGGCTCACCCGCAGCTGGGCCCGCGAGCTCGCACCCTTCGGGATCACCGTGAACGCGGTTGCGCCCGGCTTCATCCCGGTGGAGCGCCACGCCGACGTATCCGAGGACATCAGGGCCGCGTACCTCGCCTCGGTGCCTGCGGGTCGCTGGGGCACCCCCGAGGACATCGCCCACGTGGTGAGCTTCCTGGCCTCCGACAGGTCGGGCTTCGTGACCGGTCAGCGCATCGTCGTCGACGGCGGCCGAAGTCTCTTCGTCTGAGCGACGCTCGGCACCAAACTCAGCGATGCTCCGGATTGGGGAAGTCGACGCGACAGCCGGCGTCCCACTCCGTGCGGTGGTTTCCGTGGGCGGGGATGCCCCCGCGTCACGCGTTGTCGCTCCTCGCCGCTCGTCCCTCACGGAAGAACCTGACCGCATCGTCGACACCGGCGATCTCGGCCCACGGCCGGCTAGCCCCGAACGGCTCGTTCCAGAAACCGCCGCGTGGGGGCGGTTCGAACGGTCCGACGTAGAGATAGGGCTCGTCGTGGCCTGCGTCGCCGGGCGAGCCCCCGTAGGTGACCTCTGAGATGATCGTGGCCAGGTCGAAGTGCTCGGGCCACAGCTGGCTCTCGGACGGGCCCTCCCCCGCGAGCTCGGCAGCGAACACCGTCAGCGCCGCCTGCACGAGCGCGTAGAAGTCCGCGACGAGCCCAGCGGCGTCGGAGTCGAGCGCTAGCTCGCCGTCCGGGTCGAGCATCGGTGAGGGCCTGTAGACGTCGGACGGCATCCCGACCGGTCCGCCGGTCAGGCTGGCGGCGGCGCGCAGGCTGGTGATCGGGACGCGCCGCTCGGTCGCCTCACCCTGGCGGTCGTCCAGCGCGACCAGCTCGGTACCGACCACGGCGAGGCGTCGCTCAACGCCGTCGACCACGAAGGGTTGGGTGGCGAAGCCGCCCGTCGCTTGGCGCAGGCCGATCCGCCGCTTGGACGCATATTGGCTCGCCGCCATCACGTGTTCGGCCACTGCATGCAGCGAAGCCCGCGTGGTGCGCAGCGATTCGGCCGAGATGCCACCCGATGCCGTCACGAAAGCTCTCCTCCCCGTCTCCCCGGACAGTGTCGATCACGGGGCCGAGCGGTACACGGCGAGGCCACTAGGTGTCGGTCTGGCTCGCTCCAACGCGAGCGGCCCACACGAGCCGGTTCGGGTGTGACAAGCACCCGCTGGTACCAGGTCGCAGGGCTCGACGAGTTGGGGGGGCAGGTCCCGACGGTGGTGGCGGTCGTCACCTCTATATGTGGCAACTGCGTGAGCATGACGTCGAAGCTGTCGACCCCGGGGTCCGGGAGGCGCTGCTCGACGCGTACGGGCGGGCCCGAATCGAGCCCGGACTCCTGCGGTCCGCTCCGGACGGTCGGAGCTCGAAGCCCTCGGTCACGCCCGGGGTCCGCTGCTATCCTGGCCGGCCCCGTGCCCCTCTAGCTCAACTGGCAGAGCAACGGACTCTTAATCCGCAGGTTCTGGGTTCGAGTCCCAGGGGGGGTACGCACGAAGGCCCTGGTCAGAGCACTGACCAGGGCCTTCTAGGTTATCCGGCGAGGTGTAAGGAACGCGGCGCCTTGCACTTGAGGTGCCTTACACCTTCTGTTACACCTCTCGCTTACACCTCGACACGTGGGGGACGTGCGTTGAGTGAGAGCCTGAGGAACCGTTTCGAGGCGAAGGTCGATCGTTCCGGCGAGCACCACGTCTGGACGGGGTCGAGGACTAGCGACGGCGCCGGGAAGCTGAAGGTCGATAGCAAGACCGTCTCAGCGCGGCGCGTTGCGTGGGAGTTGGCGCGTGGCGCGCTCGCTGACGGTGTCGTCGTCAAGGCCTGCCCGGACGACCAAGCGTGCGTGCGAGTCGAGCACCTCTCCTTGCGTGGCGAGTCCCCAGCGGCCGACCGGCGGCGAGCTCCACGGGGCACGGGATCGAAGACCGAGATTCGCCCGGGCGTGTGGAAGCTCACGGTCACGTCCGGTCGCTACACCGACGGGCGGGTGCGCCGGCTGCATCGCACCGTGCAGGCCGACACCGAGATCGAGGCGACGCGGGAGCTTGCCGCGTTCGTTGCGGAGGTTCGCCGCGACCCGCTTCCCCAGCGCAGGCAGGACCGGGATGTGACGGTTGACGAGGCGATCGAGCAGTTCCTCGTCGAGCACCTGTTGGGCGAGAAGGGCCGCGAGCCGCGCACGGTGGATGACTACCGGCGCTTGCACCTGCGATGGTTCGCCCCAGAGATCGGCGGGCGGCGGGTCCGCGACGTCGACGAGGCGGCCATCGACCGGATCTTCGGGAAGATGCGGCGCACGGGCCTGAGCCGCTCGCGTATGAACCATGCCAGGAGTCTTTACGCGCCGTTCTTCCGGTGGGCGAAACGCCGCCGCCTCATCGTGCGCAGCCCGATGGCGGACTTCGAGCTTCCGACGAGCGTCCACGTGTCCCGCGAGCACACGCCGCCGGAGGTCGAGCAGCTTTGCCTGCTGCTCGAGACTGCCGTCGAGGTCGTGGCCGACGTCGCGCCCCTGCTGACCCTCGGAGCCGTGACCGGCATGCGACGCGGCGAACTGGTCACCGTCCGACGTTCACGCCTACACCCCGACGAGGGCCAGCTCACCGTCGATGCCGCGACCGACGGCAAACGGGTCAAACCCACCAAGACCCGAAAGGAACGCAAGGTCGCCGTCGACCCCGAGACGATGGACATGCTCCTACGTCACTGCGCCCACATGGACGAGCGAGCCGAACTATGCGGGCTCAAGGTCGCCCCCGACGCCTTCGTCTTCAGCCTGGCACTCGACTGCTCGGCCCCCATGCCGCCCGACTACGTCACCAAGCGCGTCGCACTGCTCAAGGAGCATCTCGGCATCGCCAACAAGCGGGCCGAGACGATCGCCCTCGAGGACGAAGCGCTCCGCATGTATCGGCTGCCGCCCAAGCAGCGCCGCGCCGGCCAGGCCGGTCGCTCGCCCGCTGGCGGGATGTCTTACGAAGCGATCGGCAGGCAGCTCGGGCGCAGCGAACGTTGGGCCACCCTCGCAGTCGCGTCCGCCAGGCGCCGTGAAGCCGTCCGGGCACGAGGTGATCGTTCGCACACCATGTTTGACGGCTCGATCATTGCGCTTCGCAAGTTCACGTCCAGCGAGTTGCTCGATGCGGGCTTCAACATCAGCATGGTCGCCCAGCGTCAGGGCCACGGACCGCAGGTGCTCGCCAAGCACTACGCAAAGGCACGACGTTCCGCCGACCGCAAGGCCGCCGAGCACCTCGGACGCGTCGTCCACGGCCGGTAGCGGCCCTTCCGCTGTTGTCGAACGACCCCACCTTCGAGGTCGTCAGCCAGGCATCAACCCGGACCCGTGGGGTTGAGCGAGCGCGCCGGCGCCCGCCACGTGCGAGCTCGGTTGCGGCGATGGTCAGCACACGATGCGCGTCGATTATCGAGGCGCCCAGGCCCGGACCGGGTCGGGCAGGCACGCAGCCCGGGTCCCGATGGGATCTTCAGGGCTGGGAGACAGGCGCCGTCAGCGGACGCGCTCGGTCCACGTCGACAAGGCGAGCGACGACAACGTCGTCTAACTCCGGCTACCGAGCTCGACGACTACCATTGATCCGCGAACTCGGCGGGAGTCGTGCCGCCTACCTAGCCAAGGACGTCGTCCGGTCGGTCTACGAGATCACCGACCCCGAACTCGCCAGCGAGTTCGTCGATCAGCTCGGCGTCGACCTACAGGACGAGTCCCGCCCGCCTGACGTCCGCTCGCTCGGCCGCACCATCGTGCGCCGGCGCGACCAGATCGTCCGTGGCACGAAGCCTTCGTTAGCATGTGCCCGATTTGCCGGCAGACCCCACCCGTTCCGACCCGCTCGAGGATCAGCTTCCAGTAATCGTTCTCGACAGCCAGCTGCGCCTTGCGTTCCCGTCGCACCAACTCCACACCCCTCAGATAGCAGGGGCGTTGTGACGAGTACTGGAACCCGCGCGTCGCCAGCGGTCAAGATTCAGCCGTCGATGACATTAATGACGCCGGCCATCATCTGGGTGAACCGCCGCGTCCGCAAGACCCATGAGGTATCCCGATCGCCCGAGCGCGGACCGGGCGCGGCTTGAAGGGCTGTGTGCCGTCACGACCATCGGGATCCGCCCCTGATACTGAGGCCGGTCAGACCTGCCGTCTCGAGAGCCGCGATTGGAGCGTGAGCTCGGCGTCGGCGAGCTCGACCCAGACCGGAGGCTTGTCGACCTCGGTCCCGTCGAGGAACGTCAGCACGGCGAACACTTCCAGCTGCGACTCCGATGCTGGGTCGAGCAGACCAACGTCCAAAGCGACGGCAGGCTCCCCACGGAGGGGGGTCCGAGCCCGCCCCAGCAGTCGACTCTTGCTGAACGGAGGGCGCTGCCCGTACACCTCGACCTCCAAGGCGGAGGCCGAGATGTCATGGGCTTCGAGTTGCGACGCGTCGAGCCTCAGGGTCGCGATCGTCGGACCTGAACCGGGGAACAGAAGTCGATCGGCGCGGATCTGGGCGAACCCGACCGGCGAAGGGCCCTGCGGGGCGCGATCCTTTTCGGGCTCGGCCACAGGCTCAGCTCGCTGCTGACCCGCGGTGGTGTCGGTCGCGGGCCGAGACTCCGGCCCGGCTCGCACCTCGATGAACGAGGCCAGCCGGTCGCCGTCCCAACCCCGCCAACTGTCCCGGTCGCCCGACTGGACGTGATGGATATTGGACGAGAGGACCGCTCCGCTCGGGGCATCTAGCTGCAGCTCAACGGTGAAGTTATGCCGGTCTGGAGGGCGCAGGTCCTCGTCCGAGGTTGCGCTTGGGGACGCAGGGGCCAGCGCCGTCGCCTGACCGACCCAATCTCTTTGCTCGATCTGTTCGGTCGAGTAGCCGGAGATTGCGGCCAGCTTCTCCACGGGCGTCTGTCCGAGCTGAGCGAACGTGCGTATGCCCGCCTGCTTCAGCTTGGCCTCGATCCGCGCGCCGATGCCAGTGATCGTTGTGAGATCGTCCTGGCGTGCGCGTGGATGTGGCATCACACTCTCCTCTTCGAGGTCGCAGCCGGTGCGCCGGGTGCACCGACCAAGTCCCGTAAAGGCTCAGCTGATCCTAAACGTGCCGATGTCCACGAACGATGAGGTCTCGGTCAGTACCCCACCGCTGTTTACCATGGTGAGGACAGGAGCCAGGCGGTAGAGGTTGGACCCACCCGCGGGCGCGTCCGGAAGCGTTCCACCGGCCACGGTCACGGTCCACGGGAAAGTGCCGTCGCCGGGGATATTGACGGAAACGCTGCCAATCGCCTGGTCGATGGGGCCGCCGAGCTGGTCGGCATAGATCGTCACCGTTGCCGTTCCGGTGACGGTGTTACCTGTGGTGATCGTGATCGTGCCTTCGATGCTGAACGGGAAGGCGGCCTCGAGAATCGTTGCTGGCGCGCCGTTGTTGTCAAGGACCGCGGTGACGCAGAACTCACCGCCAGGCAACGGGAAGAATTGAATGGGGCAGCAGGCCGGGATCGCCACTGTGGGGCATCCCGGTCGCCTGGCCAACGCTTCTGTCTCTGCCATTGGAGTCGTTGCTCCCTCTTTCTCGGGTCCCATTCTCAGGGACATCTATAAGAGAAAGGAGATACGGCCACGCGTAGAGGTGTTGCCGTTACACGCTGAGGCAGACACTTAGTTCACATCAGGCACTTAGTTTCTGCTGAGTTTTGTGCATGGCTCTGAATCGTCCGTGCAGTACGGCTCGGGGTGGCGGCCCGCGGCCCTACTCACTCCGGCCGGCTGGTGCGGATCGAGTGGTGGAGCTCCACCGTGGCCCGGGAGGGCCCGCTGCCCAGCGTCCTGGCCAAGGCGCGAGAGCAGAACTCGAACTGGCGCAACGCCTCGTGGACGCGGCCCTGTTTGGCATAGCACCGCATGAGCAGTCGGTGGGCGTCCTCGCGACAGGGATCCTGCTGGAGGATGAGCTGCGCGACTGCGATGCAGGGACCGAGGCTCTCCTTGGCTAGGTGGAGGGCGGCGAGGCGATCGAGGACATCGAGGTAGGTCACCCTTAGGGTCTCTCTCGGCAGCAGGGCCCAGTCGTCGTACGGGCTCTCGGCCAACAGGTCGCCGCGGTAGAGCGTGACGGCCTGCCCGTAGGACGCGACCGCGCCATCGGTGTCGCCGTCTCTCTGGGCACGTTCGCCGGCGTCGACCAGCCGCCTGAGGTCATCCACATCTACCTGCAGTTCGAGTTCCGGGTTGATGCCGTAGGCGCCCTCGCGGAACTCGACGACAGGTATGTCGCCTACAGCTCGGAGACTGCGCCGTAACGCGCTCAGGGCCACATGGAACCGGTTCCTCGCTTGGTCCGGGGACACGTCCGGCCAGAACACGTCCATGAGGACATCACGAGGACAGGGACGACCGCGATGAGCGAGTAGATACTTGAATAGTGTGAGGCCTCGCGCACCGTTCCATGCGCTGACGGGACGGTCGTCGATGGCGACTTCGAATCTCCCCAGCAGCCGCACCTTCAGGGTGTGACAACCCGGTAGGCGGATCAAGGGTGGTGCGGTCGAGTCTTCTCCGTTCAGCTCATCGTTCCTTGCCGGGGAAGGCACTTCGACTGGGATCGAGGCCGCTTCCTTGACCGAGACCCCGACCGGCTCGAGGGCCTTCGCGGCAGCGACGACATCGCCGATGCCCTGCCGCTGCATCGATGTTGGCTGCTCGTGCCGGGACGACAAGCGTTCGAGGGCCGGTCCGGCAGGGGGACGATGAGCCGGCGCCAAGCTCTCTGCGTGCCGGCGGAGAGTCCGGCGCCAGAAGGGCCGGAGACGCAACCACCCTCGCTCGAGAGGACTGAGCCACGGCCATGTCAGGTCCTCGCCCTCGAGCCGTCCCCGATCCATCCTCGGATGCCAGTACCCGAGGTTTATCGCGAGCGAGAGGGCCTCTCGTTCGTCGGGCGAACAGCAGCTGAGCAAGCGCTTTGTCAACCGGCCAATGAACGCTGGCCTCCACGCGCCGGCACAAAGCATCTCCTCGATGGTGGCCGACCCCCGCCCGTGCCCGGCAACATCGAGCACATCGTGGACGAGGGCAGCGCGCCCGCCCGCCAGCCGCAGTAGCAGAGCTGTGGCGCTGGGCGACAGCCCGCCTCTTCCGCAGGCGACGAACTCGCGCACCAACTCCGTGTCGATCGAGAGCTGGTCGGCATCGAGGACCGCCGAGGCGACCCGGCGAACTCGTCGGGGAATTCGCCCGTGCCAGAGCAACACCGCCCGTCGATCGCGAGACGACGCTGCCCAGCCGACGAGGATGTTCGTCAGGGCCCAAGCATCGGGCACGGCGAACGCGTTCTCCACAACGATCGTTGCGTCCGGCGGTGCGTGGCGCGCGAGCTCGCTTCCGAGGGCCCAGCAAAACTCCGGCGACAGACTCCTGACCCGGCTAGCCAGCGCTGGCAGCAAGTCGATCTCCTCGCCGTGGACTTCTCCCACGCTGTCTTCTAGCGACCGGATCAGGTGGTCAGGACGCGCGTCGAGGGGGTCCAACCGCAACCAGGCGGTTCGATCGAACCTGCCGCCCTCGCGCAGCACCAGAGCGACGTTTGAGTCGACGATGAACGCCGTCTGCGCAGCCACAACGGTCAACGGCGACTCGAGAATCGAAAGAAGCGAGGGCTGGGTCAGCGGAAGGCCGCTCGGCATCGGGCGAAGGACCCGTGCCCTGAACACGGAATCACGCCGCTGGGAGCGGCGTAGTCGTCAGGAGGGTACCGACACGATGGCGGCGTTGCGACGGCCGAAAGACCAGGAGAGCGCAGCTCGTGGTGCCGCCGTGTTGCAGTGCAACGACGCGACATCCAATTGATACAAGCCCGCCCGGTAGCCGCGGAGTACATCGTCGTTGTGGCCACCCCGACCGGTGCGCAGAGCCGGACAGTGATTTCGCGGCTCCAGGTGACCGACTTCCCACCGGCAGACGTCTCCGGCAGAGACACCCTGTTTGCGTTCTCAGACGACGCCTAAGCACCCCCGCCCCCGGGAAAGACGGATGCCCATGCCCTGCGTCGAGCGGTCTCGCCTGTGGACGCCGCCTGGGTCCCGTCATGGCCGCCTCTTTTGTCGGCCCCAGCGCTGGAAAATCTACATGACGCTCTGTATGCCTTCCACTACAATTCTGTGAACCACGCTACCGGTCCAGGTGTGCATCGAGGTCGCGCACCCCTGACGCGCCGGCTCGCGATAGGCATCAAGCATGAAGAAGCCCCAGGCCTCTGCCCTGGGGCTTTATCGTGCACCCCCAACGGGGTTCGAACCCGTCCACCTTGAGATAGCGGCGAGAGTTGTCGTGACCCTGCCTGACCAGGCACTTCGTGTGCTCCAGTCCGTCGCGTGTCCTGGGGTTCCGCGCCGTCTGTTGACGGACTGCTGTCCGTTGACACTGCTGACAGCCTGCGGGTGAGAGCCGCCTCGATCGCGTTGCGTTCGGGTCCGCACAGGCACACCGCGCGCTGCCTCGCCGTTGTGACGACCACTATGACCTCCCAGAGGTCACCTTTCGCGGGGCGTTTGCCCAGCTAGCGGCCATGCTCGCTGAGGGTCGTGCCAGCTACGTGCCAGCCCAAAGGCGACCCCCTGACTCCCCTATCTGCCTTTGGGTGGTTGAGTGAGGTTCTGCGCCGCGTGCGAGAGGCGGGATCGCTCCGATCCGGAGGGTCGTTGGTCGAGACCCGACTGCCCTCCGGACGAGGTTGACCAACGATCGGTGACGCCGGCCAGCCGCGGAACTGATGCAGGGTCGCGGGAGGCGAGAGCGATCGCGGAGGTCGATCCCCAGTCGGGGCTGTTCGACCGGAGCCGCCCCAGACACGCCGCCTTGTCCCGGCGGGTCAGGTCGCGCGGACGGCGTCCGCGAAGTGGCCGGCGACGACAAGTACGTTGGGGTGGTCGCCGACGACGTCGACCACATTCGAGGCAAGCTGGTGAAGCTGAGGGGCCACCGTCAACTGCCATGTGCCATCGGCACGGCGGAGGTTGGTGCTGGTCGCCGTCGCCATGGCTGAACGTGCGCTACGCGAGGCTGTTCTCAGCGCCACGGCGACCGCGCGATGAGCCGCCCCGACGCCGTGGCCGCACTGGCGGCGACACGCGTCGCCGAGCTGCGTCACCAGATCGACTACCTAGCGAGCACGGTCGCGTTGCTGCCGGCGTCGCCGCGGCGGGCCGCAGCCCGGGCGGCCGTCCAGGCGATCGAGCGCGACATCGCCGAGCTGCTCCGACACCTCGGCGTCGACGACCCGATCACCCCACCACCAACCCGTGAGTAGCCCTTCGCTTAGACCCAGAGGGTCAAGAAATACGGGCCGCTAGAGCGCGTCCTCGGGCAGCGGCGGCTCCGGGACGTGCTCCGCCTCCGGCAGGTGGGCACGCAGGCGGGCAGAGAACATCCCGCCACGAGCCGCCTGCATGGGGGCGAATCTCGCCATGCCGAGTGATTTGTCGACGTCGTCGAAGACGGCCTCCATCCCGCCCTTCATGAAGTAGGACTCGTGCCAGAACCCAGTGCCGCCCGAGTTCTTCAGGAAGGTGTGCCACCAGAGCCTGTGTGGCTCGGATCTGGCCCACCGCTCCAGCGAGTCGAAGTCACGCCAGTACTGACGCATGCCCGCATGGGGCGGGAAGAGTGACCACACAAGATTCTCGTGCAGCAGCAGCCCATCCGGCTGCTCACCCACCGCCTTTTAGATCTTCGGTCCGAACCCGAGCAGCGTCTTGATCCCGTACCAGGTCCGGACCCGCATCCCCAGGTAGATCACTACCAGGTCCGGGTACCCGGACAGATCCGGCGCCTTCCGTTCCACCTTCGCCATACCGAGCCCCTCCCACATCCGCGCGCCCTGTCGAACCACGATCCTCCCGCAGACTGGCTGTCCCTCTCCAAGGTGGACGACTGGGGCAGGAGTTCGGCCTGCCCACGAAGCGACGGAGAACCGCCCGCGGAACGCAGGGCGTCACGAGACGTCGAGCCGGTGTTCTGTGGCCTCGTTCGGTGCGACCGGCGGGGTCGAGCCTGGACGCCGATCGCCGAATCGGTACGCCGACAAGCGCTCATGCGAGCTCTCATGCCCGCGGGAGTTGCTGGGCCCGTAACGAATCCTCGGGGACAGGCCAACCTTCGAGTTGCCCGCGCGTTCTGGGACACCCGCGCCTTCGCCGTGGCGCGCGCGGAACCGTCAATCCGTGTTACCGAGGGGGATCGGCGGCCCGGCTCTTGCGCTCCGCCTCGGCCTTGAGGTACTCGCCGCGGACAGCGATGAGCTTCTGCAGGTAGGAAGCCAGCAGGACGCGTTCGACGAGCCGTCCGATCGGGCCGCCGGGCGCGTCGAACCGGATGCGGTCGATCATCCGCGTCACGCCGTCATGCGCTTCGAAGAGGTGCTCGTGGTGGAAGGAGCGGAACGGGCCGCGGACCTGCTCGTCGACGAAGCGATGCGGGCGTCCCAGCTCGGTCACGCGGCTCGTCATGGTGAACGGGATCCGGAAGTGGGTGGCGCGCCACGTCACTGTCTCGCCGAGACCGATGCGCCCCGGAGGTCACGCCGGCGATCGCTCGCTCGTTCGACGCCGACATCGAGGCTCGGTGCGCGTCGATGTCGAGCGACAGGTCGAAGACGAGCTCCACGCGTGCCTCGATGCGGGTTTCGTGCTCGGATCGAACGGTCATCGCCCGAACTACTCGCGGTGCTCTTCACGAACGGGCAGAACGTCGGCCGGGATAGCAGCGGCCGGGCAAGGACGCTCCTCGACGGTGAAGAAGCCTTGGTAGCCGAACAGCGGTCCGAGGAGCTTGTTGGCGACGTGGACCTCGATGCGGAAGCACGCGGCAGCCTCGTCCCACCACTCCCGCACGTTGGCGGCGCCGGAGAAGACCAGTGGAAAGCGGAACGCCACCCGGCCTTCATAGAAGCGTTGCTCGCCGCTGCGGATGCACATGGCTCCCTCGTCATCCACCCAGCAATGGAGGTCGACGGCGAGGTGCTGGTGTGTGCCGAGGTAGTCGACGATCGTGTCGCGGCGCTTGCTGTAGATCATCGTGGCGTCGAACGCTCGGGTGCGCCGTGGGAAGTCGAACCGGCGTGCCCAGGTGACCGTCTCGCGTCCGAATCGGTCGACGTACG
>DASSDH010000091.1:0-11293 GCA_035697245.1 Jiangellaceae bacterium | reverse complement strand
ACTGAGCCCGATCAGCGCCAGACGGAGGCGACCTCCCGGCGGTACTTCCGGCCGAAGACGCCACCAATGATGGCCAGTACCGGACCGGGGACGTTGCTCTTGATGGTGGCGAGTTCCCCGGGCGTGGCGCCATCGCTGATCCACGCGAAGAAGGTGCCGGCGACCGGCGGGCTGACCTTACGGAACTGACGGTTCATTGACTTGATGGCCGGATCGTCCCGCTTGGTTAAGTAGATCGGCTCGAGTTCCGCCTCTTCGTGTTCGAGGTGCTCTACCGCGACAGCCTGCAAGGTTGCGACGGCCTCGCGAGCGGCGTCAGCGTCGGCAGCGGACGCGGAGCTGCTGAGAGCCGCAATGGCGTCTCGCGTCGCGGCCAACGCTCTGGCAAGCCGGTCGTGCTCCTCGTCCATTTGCCCGATCAGCTCCCGGCTGACCCCAATCGCCTCCAGGGCCGGCCAGGCGACCTCGTGCTCGCCCTCGTGGTGCCGGGTCAGCTGGTCGTCGAAGTTGGCCCAAGCGGTTGCGAGCTGCTCAGCGCGGTCCCGGTCGCCTTCGGCGAACGTGTCCAGCGCATCGAGGAACCTGCTGATGTCGCGTCGGACTGCGCCGTGAATGACTTTGTTCATGCTCATCTCTGCCACGAATTCGACTCTAGCTGGACGCATGCGGGCCTTGGTCGGCTCGTCGCATTCGGCGTGGGGCCGCCGAGGCGTTCATCGTCGGCCGCCATTTACCCCCGGATGGGTGGCTCCACGAGCCGAGCCGACAGCGGCTGGGTGGGGACGATCCAGGGCGCCTCGTCGGGCGCGTCGGGATCGGCCCGCCACTGGGTCGCCACGACGTCGACCGCTATCGGATAGATGGTCAATGAGCCGTCGGGCGCAATGTGCAAACGCAGGAAGCTCTTGAAGTCCTCGATGCCGAGCCCGGCGTAGAGCTCGTTGACGTTGACCTGGAAACGGCTGCCGACGATCAAGTAGGCACCGACGATGAACGCGTCGAGAACGGCGATCACCGGGAAGTAGATCGCGAAGGCCACGATGATCGACCACGGGTTGGACAGCTGCGAGACGGGCAACGCGGTCCACGCCGCGGTACCGACGACACCCAGTGCGACGTGCGGAATCGCGTGCAGGAGTGCCGCGATCCAGTGTCGCGGCCTGGTTCGGTCCAGAGCGGTGATGGTCGCGAAGAGAATGGTCCCCGCCAATACGGCGCCAACCGCTACGGCGATCGGTGCGTTGAGCCATCGGCCATGTGCGGTTCGCAGGGCGAACATGAGCAGCGTCTGCATGAGGCCGAGCAGAACGAGCAGACCTGGATTCCTCGTGGGCAGTCGCCAGAAGATGCGCCAACCGAGCGCGCGTGAGCCGTCCGGCGTCGGGAACGTCGCCGCCAGGTCGTAGGGCTGGGCTGTGCTGGCCCTGCGAGTCAACGTCGCTGGTGGGGGAACCGCGATCCGCGTGGGCAGGTGCGCCGTCCCCACGAGATATGCGCCGCCGCCGCCGCACGTGACCAGCTCCCGGCCGCGGCCATCGGGTCCGCTTCCGCTGTACCGCGCGTAGTGGTGCGCGTCCCCGGAGAGCATGATCGGCACTCGGGCCTGGGTCGGCTCCACGATCGTGCGAACGAAGTAGTCGAGACTGTCGTACGCGTCCGGGGACTGGTGGGAGATCACCCACGTCGGCCGGGGGGCGCACACGATGACCTTGTCGTCGGGCCTCAGGTCCTTCGCAGCAGCGGTGAAGTACCGCAGCTGCGGTTTGTCGATATAGACATCGAGCTGAGTGTCGATGGCGAACAGCCACCATCGGTGCGGAAGGGCAAGGGCAAAGTAGCTGCGCTGCTGCCGGGTCTGCCATCCGCCGATGCAGTCACCCTGCGCGAACAGCCGGAGAAATGCGGTCAGCCCGTCGTACCAGTCGTGGTTGCCCGGCAGCGCGTAAAGATCGGGAGTGTCCTTGGTCTTCTCCGGCAGCGCGGTTCTGTACGGGCCCTTCCATCGGTCGCCATAGGCCTTGCCGGACGCCGTCGGATAGACCTGGTCGCCGCCGAGCACCAGGAGATCACCGCGGGGGAGGACATGGGGCGAGCCGTCGGGACCAGGGACCTCGAGCGTCGGACGAGCGATGAGTGACGCAATCGAGTAGGTGGCATCGAAGCCGTCGCCCACATCCGCGGTGTAGTCGATCCACAACTCGTCCGCGGCCGAGTAGTCGTGCCGGTTCTCGCCGAGGACGGCTTGCATCTCCCGCTTGTCGAGATAAGCGCCGAACAGATCGGAGAAGACGGTGCGGACGCCCGTGCCGGCGAGCAACCGCGGGTTGAGCCACGGAACGGCGCGCTGGGGGGTGAATCCCAGCTCTTGTGGGGAGAAGTCGCGCGGTCTGGTCTCACCCATGCGGAGGACCATACGGTGGTATCGGCCGTTGACCGGAGCGGCCCGACGGGAGGCCGGGATGCGTACCTTTACCGCCGCGGCGGTGCAGGTGCAGCCGGTGCACGAGCGGCTGACGGCCGAGACGATCAAAGCCAACGTGGACCACTCCGTCGACTACGTGGAGCGCTGCGTCGACGCAACGGAAGCCGAGCTCGTCGTCCTGCCGGAGACGGTGACGACCGGCTTCACTCCGGGATGTTCCGCTGACGAACTATGGGACGTCCTCGGGGACCCGGACGGCCCGACGGTTCGTCCGCTGGCCGACGAGGCTCGCCGGCTGGGCATTCATCTGGCCTGGGGCACCTATCTGCGCGGGGACGAGCGAGGCGTCGTCTACAACTCGGCGATGCTGGCGGGTCCGTCGGGTGAGGTCCTCGGCGTCTACCGCAAGACGCATCCGTTCTGCACCGAGTTGCGGTCGCGCGGGGGTTGGGTCACGCCGGGAGACGACGTCTGCGTCGTGTCGACCGAGCTGGGCCGCATCGGGATGATGGTCTGCTTCGACGGCGACTTCCCTGAACTGGCCCGGATCATGGCGCTGGAGGGGGCGGAGGTGCTGGCGCGGCCGTCGGCCCTGTTGCGGTCAGCGGACATCTGGGAGCTGACCAACCGCGCTCGGGCGTACGACAACCATGTGTTTGTCGTAGGGGCCAACGCCGTCGGAATCGATCCGGGCGGCGTGCTCTACTTCGGCAACTCGATGATCGTCACACCTACGGCCGAAGTGCTGGCCTGGGGTTCGACGCACGAGTCCTGGGTGAGCGCTCGGTTGGATCCGTCGGTCGCCCTGGCGTCGCTCACGCCGGGATCGAGTGTTCGGCAGGGCTTCGACCACCTGGCCGAGCGCAACCTGGCCCTGTTGCGTCGACACGTCGACACGTTGCTGGGAGAGGGTGCTACGTCGTTCCCGTACCAGCCCTCAGCCAACGAGTAAATGCCGGTAAGCCGTTCGGCGTTCGTCAGTAACCCTGGATGACTAGTCGTAGGCGTGCCGAAACTGGATGCTCATCCGCGGACCGGCGGACTTGACCTTGGGCACGGCGTGATCCCAGGTGCGCTGGCACGACCCACCCATGACCAACAGGTCCCCCCGGTCGGGTACGAAGCCGACCGACCGGCCGCCGCCCTTGGGGCGCAATTTGAACGGCCGCGGCGATCCCAGCGAGACCAGCGCCACGGTCGCCTCGTCGAGCTCACGGGCCACCCGGTCGCCATGCCACGCCACGCTGTCCGAACCGTCTCGGTAGAGGTTGGCTCCGACCTGGGTGAATGCGACGTCGTACCGAGCGCTCAGCGCCTTGGCCATCTCGGCGAGGATCGGCAGGGGAGGGTCTTCCTCACGCAGCTTCCACCGGTGGGTCAGCCGTGGCTCGGGCAGACGCCGCTCGTACATCCAACGTTCTTTCTGTCGCCACGGCGTCAGCTCGAGTAGGCGGGCGAACAACTCGTCGGCTCCGCGAACCCAACCGCGTACCTCGTCGACCCATGCCCCGTGGTCGAGGTCGTGTCGTCGGATACCCGCGAACGAGGCGTCGAAGCCGACCTCACCGCTGGCGAGTAGGGACGCCTGCCACGCCAGTTGCCGTGGCTCAGCCACCGGAGCGCATCCAATCGACCCGGGTGTTTCGCGTCATCCCGACGTCGCACACCCGTTCGATTCTACCGGCGTCAGAACGGCGGCGGGTCGGGGTCGGCCTCAGGCGGCGGCTCCGGCTCGGGCGGCTCGTCGGCTGGGACAAGGGGTCCGATGATCTCGGGATCGACTTCGTAGGTGTGACCGGTCGGCGCGGTCCAGACGAATCGGCCTGGTTGGGGCTGTTCGAGCCGCCAACCGTGATGCGTCTTGTCGACGTGGTGCCCGCGATGCAGCGGACCGCCGTTGCTTGCGCTGGTGGGTCCGCCTTCGCCCATCGGCGTGGTGTGGTCGAAGTCGCAGGTCTCGGCTGGATGAGTGCACGTCGGGAAGCGGCAGGTGCGATCACGGGCGTTGACGTGTTCGACCAGGTCGGCCGGTGGGGTGTAGCGAGTAGTGCCGTAGTCGAGCAGGGTGCCTGTGACGGGGTCGGTGAGCAGCCGCCGCCAGGTGCCTTTGGTGGCGATCCGCCGGGCCACGTCGGCGGTGATCGGACCGTATCCGTGCAGGTGCCCGGGCTGTTGATCGATGCCGAGCAGGGTGCTGATCGGTACGGTGACTCCCACCGAGGCACCCCGGCCGTGCCGGGTGCCGAACGGTTGGCCGACGTGGCCGCATGTTGGGTTGCAGCAGCCGAGATGGCCGACCTCCAACGCGGACCAGCACAACTCGGCGAGGGTGTCGGCGCGGAGCTGGTCAAGAGTTCGGGGGTCGTCGGGGTTGCGCGCCTTAACGTGCCGGGCGGCGGAGTCGATCGCGGCCCAGAATGCGGCGAGGTCCTCGGCTGCCGTGCGGATCAGGCAGGAGGCCATCCCGTCCGGTTCCGGAACGGGCGGCTGGATTCCGCGTCCGGCGCGGGCCCGGGTGTACCGCTCTTCGGCTGTCGTAGGGTCGGCAGCCAAGACTGCGCGACGGGCAACGGCCCGAAGCTGCGTCCCGGTTTGGCGACCCGCTTTGACCAGCAGGTCACCCTCGACCTGGGCGCGCAACTTCTGGTGGGCGGCGAGCGGTCGCGTCTCTTCGACGAGCACCCTGGCGCGGTACATGTCGATGCGCCCCGCGGCCAGCGCAGCCAAGGTGTCGGGGAGATGCTCGACGAGCTCGCAGGCCAACTCCACCCGGCTCCGAGCATGGCCGGGAGAAGTGCGCAGCTCGGCGGACACGATCGAGGCGGCGGTGCGGATGCCGTGGTCGGAGTCCTCGGCACCGTGCTCGGCGCAGCCGGCGAACATCGGCCGCCGAGCCAACGCTGCGATGGCCCGGATCTGGCGAGCATCTGCCGCGGACTTCGCCCGCTCCCAGTAGGAGATCGCGTCGACCAGCTCGGCCTCGGCTTCGGTCTCGGGGTCGTGCTCGCGGGTCGGCTCGTCCGCCCGGGCGCGTCCAATGGCGTCGGCCAGATCGACAACGCCGGCAGCCACGGCGATCCCGGACGGGCGGGACGCCAACGCAGCGAACGGCACCCGCACCGCTAGGGCGGGCGCCGCCGGGAAAGCTTCCGTCTCGAACATGTGTACGAGACTAGCCGGGGGCTCTGACACTGATGTCGGGCGCGCGGCGAAAGCGGCTCGCCGGAACACTACGCCGGAAACAGCCAGCCCAGCGCGGCGATGGCGTTCCGTGCATACATGCGTTTGCCGGTTTCCAAGCCGTGTGCGATGTCCTCGAACACCGCGCACCTGCCATAGAAGATCGCGCGCTCACGCAGGTCCGGGCCGCCGCCGTAGCCTGCCAACGCCGCGTCCACGACTGTCGGCCCACAGTCCCTGTAGAGCCGGCCGAAGTCGCGGGCCGGATCGCTGATAGCGGCGTCGGTCCAGTCCAGGATGCCCGTGCATTCCCGGCTGTCCGAATCGACCAAGACGTGCTCGGCGCCGAGGTCGTTGTGACAGAACGCTGGTGCGAAATTCGCTTCCGGCACGGGCGCCGCCAGCAAGGACTCGATCGGCTTCCGCACGGCCGGTGGGATCGATCCCACTACGTTCAGATAATCGGATCGGGCATACCCGAGCCAATGCTCCAGCGGTTCGAGCGCAACGTCGACGAGGTTCCGCAGCTGACTAACCGGTGCGGAGTGCAGACGGGTGAGAAACTCAGCCATCGTGGCGGCGAACCGTGGGCCCACACGCTGCGGCTCGGGCAGCGAAGCGAGCGGCACACCAGGCAGCTTGTGGTACGCCAGGAAGCCGTCGTCCGGGCTTGCCAGCACCGGCTCGGGAACCGGAAGCGACGAGAACTCACCCAGCGCGTCCAGCAGCTGCGCCTCGCGGCGGACGATCTCCGCCCGCCGTTCATGATCGGGCTCCGCCGCAAACCGGACGATCAGCTCGTCATTGACCTCGTAGGCAATGTTGTCGACGCCCGCCCCGAGTGGCTTCACGGACCGCACGGTGTAACCGGCAAGTTCCCGCGCCAGGACGGCTTCCAGATCCGCATGCATCTCGATTCCCATTCGAGCAGGACTCGCTGGCGTAGGCCTAACGGGTGGCGTCAGCGCGTTCAGTCGAGCACCTCGACGTCCTCGTGTAGCCGAACCGGGCCGGTTCCGTCGGGGATCAGATTGACCCCGAACCACACTTTGCCATCTCGCTTGCGGTGGCGAGCGAGGGTGCGGATCGGCTCGTGGCCCTTCACCAGGGTGTCGGGATCGATTGTGGTCAGCACACATCGGTCGCAGCCCTTGGCCACCCGGAAAGGGACTGACCCGATGCGGACCCGCCGCCAACCATCCTCGGCGAACGGCTCCGTGGTTTCGACCACGACATTGGGCCTGAACCGGCGCATCGTGAGCGGCTCGACGTCAAACTCGCCTCGTTCCGCCGCTGTGGCGGTGATCCAGTCGTTCAGCTGCGACAACGAGGCGGTCGCAGTCAGCAACAGCGGATACCCATCGGCAAAGCTCACCGTGTCGCCGGGAGCTCCGTAGGCCGGGTTGACGGGTCGGCTGGTCGGGTCGTCAAGCCAGACCAGCCCGACATCGCGGTCGAGCAGGGCACTGAACCAGGCGTCGGCTTCGGCGCTCGGTCGAACGGCCGACACCTCGTCGTCCCAGATTTGGACTTTGGTCGTTGGCCGTCCACGAACGTGCACCACGATGGGATCAGCGTGCGGTCCATGCAGGATCAGTTCTGATGCCCCACGCTCGACCGCGTTCACCGACAGCAGCCGGGCGTCCTCGCGGGCTGTCACGTGCCGGTTGTCTTCATCGACCACCAGGAATCGGCGATCGCCGGCAAGTCCCCACCGTTCAACCTGGGCGGCCTCAACATCCTGCCCGCGGGTGGACTTCACTGGATAGATGTGCAGGCCGGCAACGCGCACGTGGCGACGTTAACTCGCTTCGGCACGAAGCATCGCCGTAGCCCTCGGCAATGGTTGCCCGGGCGCGGAGCCGGGGCTCCAGTTTGACTGCGGAACATGAGCTCGGATCTCGTTGTGCGAGCCGGCCGTCTCATCGACGGCCGGGTGGTCGATGTCGTCGTCAGGTCCGGTCGGATCGAGTTGCTCACCGACGATCTTGGCTCCGCCATCTCGCCCGGCACAGTGGTCATCGACGCCGACGGCAGGCTCGTAACGCCATCGTTCGTCGTCGCGGAGACGACCCAGACCACGACATTTCACCTGCAGGGATCGAGATGACCCGCCACATCCGGATAGGAGTCGACACCGGCGGCACGTTTACCGACGTCGTTGCCGTCGACGAGAGCAGCGGAATGCTCGCGACGACGAAGACGCCGTCGACTCCCGCCGACCCGGCGGAGGGTTTCCTCGCCGGCATCGACAAGGTGCTTGCCGGGCTCGGTTTGGACGGTCGGGCGATCAGCGCGATCAGCCATGGAACGACGGTGGCGACGAACAAGCTGCTCGAGGGCAAAGTCGAGAGCCTCGGGTTCATCACGACCGAGGGATACGAGCACATGCTCGAGATCGCTCGGCAGTCGGTCCCTGACGGCTACGGCAACAGCTACTTCTGGGTGAAGCCGCCGCGCATCGTCCCGGCCGATCGGGTCAAGACGGTGCGAGGCCGGTTGGCCGCCGACGGGAGCGAGATCCGGCCGTTTGACGACGACGACGCGGTGGCCGCGGCGAGGTGGTTCCGGGCCCGTCAGATCGACACGATCGGCGTCTGCCTCATCCACGCCTATGCGAACCCCAGGCACGAGGAGCGGATGCTCGAGATCCTGCACCGAGAGCATCCGGCAGCCACCGTGTCCGTCTCCTCGCAGGTGCTGCGCGAGTACCGCGAGTACGAACGTAGCGTGACCACGCTGGTCGACGCCGCGGTGAAACCGAACATCCGGCGCTACGTCACGCGCATCGCGAAGCGGCTCGACGACTACGCGCACCAGCACGTGCCGTTCTACGTCATGAAGTCCAATGGCGGCGTGTTGTCGGCCCAGGAGGTCGTCGACCAGCCGATCACAACGGTGTTGTCCGGACCGGCTGCTGGCGCGCTCGGGGCGGCGGCCGTCGCGGAACGCGCCGGCTTCGACCGCGTCGTCACCCTCGACGGCGGCGGCACGTCGACCGACGTGACGGTCGTCGTCGACGGCGCGCCTGCGCTGACGACCGAAGGCAATGTCGGTGCTTACCCCAGCAAGATCCCGATGATCGACGTCGTCACCGTGGGTGCGGGCGGCGGTTCGATCGCCTGGACCGGGCCGGAAGGCACCCTCAAGGTGGGACCGCAATCGGCCGGAGCCGAACCGGGGCCGCTGTGTTATGGCGCAGGTGGCACCGAGCCGACGATCACGGACGCACACCTGGTTCTGCGCCGCATCCCGCCGCACCTGCTCGGCGGTGAGATCCCGCTGAACGCCGATCCCGCCCGGACGGGAATAGCCGACCTGGCTAGCCGGCTCGGTCTCGACGTCGAGCAATGTGCGGTCGGCATCCTGGAGATCTCCGCGTGGAACCAGGCCAACGCGCTGCGCCAGGTCACCGTCAAGCGCGGCCTCGACGTTCGAGACTTCACGCTGGTGTCCTTCGGTGGTTCCGGCTCGCTACTCGCGTGCCGGTTGGTCGACCTGCTGGGCTTGCGCGGCGCATTGGTCCCGACCAACCCGGGCAACCTGTCGGCGTACGGATTGCTCACCGTCGACATCCGCAACGACTACGTGCGAACGGCCGTCACGCGGCACTCGATGGTGGACCACGATGTACTGGCTCAGCTCTTCGAGAGTCTGCGAGCACAAGCGGACACTGCGCTGGCCCGCGAGGGCTTCGAGCCGCACGCACGCCAGTTCGTCCGAACGGCCGACCTTCGCTACTACGGTCAGGCGTACGAGGTCCGGGTCGATCTGCCCGACGGGCCGGTCACCCCGCAGTCGACCGCGGCTGCTGCCGAGGCATTCCACCACGCACACGACCGCTTGTACGGCTACCACTTCCGCGGCGATCCTCGGCAGGAGGTCGAGTGGGTCAACGTCCGCGTCACGGGTGTCGGGCCGATCGCGAAGCCCACGCCTTCGTCGGCCCACTCCGGAGTCGGCGCCCAGGCTGCACAACGGGGCACCCGGGAAGTCTTTTTCGACGACTGGGTACTAGCTGCCGTCTACGACCGGGACCGGCTTGGAGCCGGCGATGTTGTGGTCGGACCTGCGGTCCTGGAGGAGTTCGGTTCGACGGTCCCGGTGCATCCTGGCTTCACCGCCACCGTCGATCGCTTCGGAAACGTGCTGTTGGCCCGGGAGGCGCGGTGAGACCGTACCGACTCACACCAGACACCGCCGAGGCACCCGACCCGGTCCTGGTCGAGATCGTCGGGGGATATCTCGCATCCGTCGAGATGGAGGTCGAAACCGCGATCGGCCGGACCAGCCGCTCGCCGATGATCCGCGACGCCCACGACTACCGAGCCGGGATACACGACCGCATCCTCAGGAAGCTGACCGGCCGCTCGTATTCCGCACTGGTCAACCCCGTGGTCCGCGACTATCCGATGGAGACGATGGCTCCGGGAGATGTGTTCTTCCACAACGACGTCTACTTGTCCGAGGGCGGCATCGGTCACCTTCCGGACCTCTGCGTGACGGCTCCGGTGTTCCACGACGGCCAGGTGGTTGGCTTCGTGCAGGCGTTCGGGCACCACGACGACATCGGCGGGACGGTTCCCGGCTCGATGCCCTCACACGCGACCAGCGTGTTCGAGGAAGGCCTGATGGTGCCGCCGATCCGGCTGTGGCAGGCCGGTGTGCCCAACGAGGCGGCTCTGAAGATCATGACCCGGAACTCGCGGATGCCGGAATCGTTGGCCGCCGACCTCGACGCGGAGTGCTCGGCCTGCCTGATGGGTACCCGCCGGCTCGGGGAGCTGTTCGAGCGATACGGCCGGGCTGCCATCGAGTCGTGCTTCGACGCGATCATCGACAACACCACGCGGACGTTCCGCCGGGAGATCCTGTCCGTGATCCCGGACGGCAAGTACACGTGGGAGGACTACGCCGAACACGACGGCGTCGATCCACCGAAGCTGCACGCCCAACGCATCACGTTGACCAAGTCCTCGGACGACGGCGGCAAGCTCGTCCTGGACTTCACGGGCACCGGGCCGCAAGCGAAGGGCCCGATCAACCACTGCGGCAACTATGCCGACGGGGCGTTCCTGAAGAAGTGGTTGGCGCCCATCTTGCGCAATCTGGCCGACTCGCCCGAGCGGATGGCGCAGCTGGACGTCAACGAGGGCGTCGTCCCGCTGATCGAGATGCGCTTCCCGCCGCAGGGAACTCTGCTCACACCCGTCTTCCCCGCCCCGACGAATGCCCGGACGTTCGTGATCCTCCGCCTGCTCGGTGTGCTCGCTGGTGCCGTCGCCAAGGCCGTCGACGGTCGCATGCCTGCTGACCAGGAGACGATCCGGTACACCGGTGTCTATGGGACCGACGCCGACGGTTCGCCCTACCTGATGCGGGAAGTCCTCGGTGGGGGATCGGGCGGTCGGTACTACGCCGACGGCGAGGACACCGTTCATATCGTGCCGGATTCTCGCAATCTGCCGACCGAGTTCAGTGAGTCGCGCTTTCCGTTCGTCGTGGAGCGGCTCGGCCTGGCCATCGATTCCGGCGGTGCCGGGCGGTACCGCGGCGGGCTCGGCTACGAGAAGCACATCCGGATGCTGCGCGACGCATATTTCATGTCGATCGCGGATCGATCCATCCTGTCCTGCTGGGGTGTCCGCGGCGGCCGGGCCGGCCGGCCGTTCTCGGTCACAATCGACCCCG
>DASSDH010000090.1:0-8115 GCA_035697245.1 Jiangellaceae bacterium | reverse complement strand
CACTCCGACACGCTCGACTGGCTGACGCTGTCGATCCTGCGGCTGGGCTGTGAGTTCGACGTCCACGGACCACCGGAGCTCGTCGAACACCTGCATGCCATCACACACCGGATCGGCCGGAGCCTCCAGATGACTTGATCCAGTTTCCGCTCACGAGCTCAGCCGTGAGTCGCCCGGTCGGCTGTGGCAGTTTTGACTGCGTGGTCCCGGATGGCTACGGGTTGTCCCTGCTCGGTGCTCAGCTAGCGGCCGTGGCCGGTGTGTTCTGGCCCGGGGAACCCCGGTGGCGGCTGCCGCGAGTCGTCGCCGTCGGTGCCGCCGCGTTGCTCGTCGGCGGGAATGTGCTGGCCGCGGCCGGGGCGCTCGGGCTCGGCCGCTCCCTGCGGCCGCTGCCGCATCTGCCACCCGGGGCAACCCTGCGCACTGACGGAGCGTACGGCGTGGTCCGGCACCCGATCTATGCCGGGCTGCTGTTGGCGTCCATGGGCGGGGCCGTTCTGCGCGCCCGCCCGGAGCCACTGGTAGCGCTGGCGGTTCTGGCGGCGGTCCTGCATCTGAAGGCCGGCTATGAGGAGCGGCTGCTCCGGGAGCAGTTCGGCGCGGCATACGACGAGTACGCTCAGCGCGTACCTCGGATGGTGCCTGGCATCCGCACAGCAGCGAGGCGGCGCGTGCGTCGGCGGCTGCCTGTCGGTGCCGGTGCGCGGAGTCACACCTGACCTGCCACCCACACGCTGCCGTTTGGTTTCTCCGGTTCGCTGGCGGGTCAGCGCTCGCGCAAGGAGAGTCCGCGTTCGGCTAGGGCCGCACGAATGAGCCTGATCGCCTTCGGGCCAACTCCGTGGAGGGACAAGAGTTCCGATTCAGAGACCTGGGCGAGCTCAGTTAGATGTGTGTACCCGGCGGCCTCAAGAGCTCTCGTTGCGGGTGCTCCAATCTTCGGCAAGTCGTTAATCACGATCCGCGCCCCGAAGGTCAAGTTTGCGTGAAGTCGCCGGCACCGTGGTCAAGATGTACGTAGCCATGCCGCCTTCAGGCCGCGTCGGCGGCACGCTCCAGCTCGGCGACCTCGATCTTGCCCATCTTGAGCATCGCCTCCATCGCCCGGCGAGCCCGCTCTGGGTCAGGGTCGTTGACCAACTCACCCAACCGGCGCGGGACGATCTGCCACGACAACCCGAACCGGTCCTTGAGCCAGCCACACGGGCCAGGCTCGCCGCCGTTCGCCGTCAGCGACTCCCACAGCCGATCCACCTCCGCCTGGTCCTCGCAGTCGATGACGAACGACACCGACTCGTTGAACGTGAAGTCCGGGCCACCGTTGAGGCCCTGGAACTGCTGGCCGGCGACGGTGAAGTCCACCGTCAAGATCATGCCCGCCGGCCCAGACGGCGTCTCCGCCGGGGACCGCCAGACATTGTCGACGTGGCTGTTCGGCAAGAGTGTCACGTAGAACTCAGCCGCCTCCTCGGCGTTGCCGTCGAACCAGAGACAAGGCAAAACCTTGGCCATGGCCATCGCTTCCTCCTTCGGCTGCACCTGTCGAAACTCGGGGGTGGCGCAACTCGTGCGCCCGTCATGCGGGGTAAGACCGGATCACAGCAAGGTACTCATCGATCCTTTGGCTCCGAAACCAGGAAGCTCACCTCGATCGTGGCTCAGCGAAGATCCAACTCGGTCTGGATAAGCCGTCCGCTATTGCCGCCCGGCGGACACCGTGTCAAGTGCGGCTGGGTCGAGCCTTTATCTCCACGACACAGTCGAGCCAGCTCTGCCAAGCCGCCGGGTCAGTGGGCATGTTGTCCGTCGGAAGAAAGCCCTACCTTGCCGCGCACGCCGCGATAAGCGGCTCGGGATCGGGCGCCTCACTGCTGGCCTGGAACGCGACCGTGCTGGCCCCGATCGCGGCGAGCGTCGATATCGACTTGTTGATCTGGGCGCGAAGGTCCGAAGTGGTTGGGTCGAGCTCGACGAACACGACTACGTCGAACGGCTCGTCGGTGCGGCCGGCCGCGGCGTGGCTTTCTGCTGCCCAGGTGCAGCCCTCGCGGATCTGGTCGAAGGTGAGGACGGAGTCGAGGATGACGCCGTCAGCGATCTCGCCCGCCAGGCGCACGGTCTTCGGACCACGCCCTCCGATCACCAGCGGTGGCGGCTCGGCGGCCGGCCAGTCGAGGGCGACCTTGTCCAGGTGCACGTAGTGGCCGCTCACGTCGACGGTGCGACCGTGCAGCAGGTCGCGCACTGCCGTCGCGTACTCGCGCAGCAACGTGATCGGCGAGGAGACACGCGCGCCCACCTGCCCCATCCACTCCTGCACGCCGTGGCCGATGCCAGGCACGAACCGGCCCGGGAACATTCGGGACAGCGTGGCGATCTCCATCGCGGCAACGGCGGGGTTGCGCAGCGGGACCGGAAGCAGGCCGATGCCGACGGGTAAACGCTGCGTCCACGCCAGTGCCGCAGCGGCCGTGGTGAGGCCGCCCTCAGCGAAGCAGTCCTCCCACAGCCACAGCTGCGCAATGCCAGCCGACTCCGCCGCCTGCACAACGTCCCTCAGCCGCTCTGGCGGGGACTGGGGACGGAACACCACACCGACCTTCGGATCAGTCATGGGCTGATCCCATCACGGGCGCGCCGACTCAAGCCGCCAGCGATCGGCATCAAAGGTCCGACCGGACGACGCCGGAGATGTCCCCCGCGGGTAGTCGGATCTCAGCGAGGACCCCTGGCGATCGATCTGTTTCTCTGAGCCGTTCGACCGGCTCCTCTAGTTGCGAGAGCCGACCCTCGATAATCGCGAATGCACTAAGTGCGTCCGGGGCAGCGGTGATGCCGCGGCTATCGTGGCCGGCCTCGGGCTGGCTCTGGCATTTCACTGTGTTCGAATTCGGCCATTGCGGGGTGGTCGGCTGCGGTGGTGTAGCGGGCCGCTTGCTGCCACGGTGCCATCGACCTCACAGCACACCATTGGCGGCGAGGGTTGCCTGCACGGCGCTGCCGAGGTCGGGCGCGATGTGAATGTTGTGCCGCCGCTCCAGCCGTGGGAGCAGCCGCAGATACTCGGCGATTGCCTCGTGCTGGGTCGTCGGTGCCGCGATGCCGCCCAGTGGCTTGAGAAGGTAGCCCCACATCTTGGCCAGTTCGGTCCGGACGAGTGTCTCGGTTCCGCGCAGGCGTTTGCTACCAAGCCACAGGTTCCAGTCCCAGAAGTGCGCGTCGATGCCGGGGAGAGTGGCGGCAGTTACCGCGGGAGGGTCCGCCGGTGGACGCCGCTCAGGAAGATCAAGTAGTAAATCGACCTTGACCACGTAAGGTCCGGTGGCGGCCACAATCAGCATGTATACCGGATGCCTGGCCAGCGGGTCCCACAACTGCGACAGCGGTCGAAGTGGCCGCGTCAGGTCGGGCAGGCGCAGCGAGACCGCGGCCGGGTCCGACGAGCTGACGTGATAGTCCCAGTCGGACAGCGTGGCGCTGCCGTAGGCGCGTGAGCCGACCAGCGAGACAGACCGCACCAGAGGATCGGCCCGCAGCGCCGCACTCACGGCGTCGGTCGGCCCGGACGAAGCCACGCGACCTATTCTCCCGCAGTCGGCACCCGCAGGTCGTCGATCGGAGGTGCGCCGCCTCGCCGCCACGCCGTCGTCTCTTCATTGCGGAAGCCCCATTGAAATCGGGCGATGTCGGTGCCGTGGCCGACGATGGGGTGCCGCCGGAATACGGCAGAAACGGGCCGCGGGCTGAGGTAGTTGCTGGTCGCCCGTCAGTTCCTAGCTCGACGATTCCGTGTGGTTCACGCGGACACGGGCGGCCTGTCCTGGCTGACTGCGTCGAGTAGCATTTTCGCGGCCACCGTCGCCCCGTCGGTGCGGATTGCGCCGGCCACGGCCCTCGCTGGTGCTCGGGTCTCGGGCGTCAGGGCCGTTCTGAGCGCGGCGGACAGGGAGTCGAAGGTCGGAGTCGGGCCGTCGTGAGCCGAGCCGATGCCCAGCTCGGCCACTCGGGCGGCCCAGTACGGCTGGTCCGCGATCTGGGGGACCACCACCTGGGGCGTGCCGGCCCGGGCCGCCGTCGTCGTGGTGCCCGCGCCGCCGTGGTGCACCACGGCGGCCACCCGGCGGAACAGTGCCTGCTGGTTGACCTCGCCGACGACGAAGCAGTCGTCGACGTCGTCGATCGGGACCAGGTCGGCCCAGCCGCGGGCGAGTAGTCGCGGCGGCCGTGCGCGCGGCTCGCTTCAATGGCCACTCGGGCGATGTCCTTCAGGGCGTGCGCGGCCATGCTGCCCAAGCCCACGTACACCGGTGGTGCGCTCGCGTCCAGGAACGCCTCCAGCTCTTGCGGGAGCGGACGGTCGTCGGGCAGGATCCACGCCCCGGTCTGCACGATGTCGAGGTCCGTCATGCCCTGCGACGGACACAGCGTCGCGTCTGCCGCCAGCCACGGCTGGTCGGTGAAGACGTAGTCGCGGACGTTGTCCACCGGCGGCAGGCCGATCGCCGCCCGGTGGCTGTTGAGCGCCTCGCCGTACAACGCGTTCACGCGCTGGGCGTCCTGCTCCCACAGCACCCGGTTGTCGGTCTCCTCCTGCGGGGATGGCTTGCCCGGCCGCGCCCCAGGAGAGAAGTGCCGCGACGGCAGTCCGAAGATATGGAAGCACGCGTACACGTAGCGGATGCCCAGTTTCTCGGCCACGTCCCGTGCGCCGGCCGGCGACCACCGAATGCACCGTCGGGCCGAGCGGCACCAGCGGCACGCCGACACGCGCCAGCGGCGCCGCGAACTCCTCGTCTGGCGGCGCGCACACCCGCACCTCCGCACCGAGTTCCCGCAACCCCACCGCGAGTCCCGCCAGCGGTTCGACATCTCCGCGCGATCCCCACGTCGACAACACCACCCGCACTTCGCATCCCCTGTTTCCGCAGGATCTGGCCTCGGCCGACAAATCCTGAGGCACGACCCGGGTCTTGCCGCAAGCCCCCGGTGCGCTATCCGTTGGTAGTGGCAAGGAGCGGGATCTCCTTGCCTTTGCCTTGTGGTCGTCCGCTGTGGACGGACAGCTTCCTCGCGAAGCGGTGGCCCGCCGCGTACGGCGGCCCGTCCCACCCCACAGGTCGTGCAGGAGCGCCTCGGCCACGCCGGAATCGGCATCACCTTGGACATATACAGCCATGTCGCCGAGGGTCTCCACGGCGACGCCGCGAACCAGGTCGCCAGGCTCATCGCCGGGTCCGTTAGAACCCCATTAGCAAACGCCGGTCGCGGCTACAACGATTAGCCACCTGACCTGCGGGTTTGTCGTGCGCGAGGGGGGAGTTGAACCCCCACGTCCTTGCGGACACACGGACCTGAACCGTGCGCGTCTGCCTATTCCGCCACTCGCGCGCACCGCCACGACGGTATCCGTCCGGCGAGCCGATCAAGGCTAACACGCAGCCAGAGTGGGACTCTGGTGCTCGCGCACGGCACCGGTCAGTGCTCCGCCGAACGCTCACCGCGTGCCGGGCCGCGTGTCCAGCTCGTGCGATGACGTGCTGCTCGCTGCAGGCTGCCGATGCGCCGCGACAAGGGTCAGCTGGCTACGATCGGGGATCGGTCGCGAGGTCGGACTGACAATGGAGAGGAGGCGACTGGTGGGCGTATTGCAGCGCTTCGAACGTCGCCTCGAAGGCTTGGTGACGGGAGCCTTCACCAAGGCCTTCAAGGCCGAGGTCCAGCCGGTCGAGATCGCCGCCGCACTGCAGCGAGAACTCGACAACAACGCGCAGATCGTCACCCGCGAGCGATCCTTGGTCCCGAACGACTTCGTCATCGAGTTGGGCTCGCACGACCACGAACGTCTCGCGCCATACGAGAGCACGCTGACCGCCGAATTGCTCGAGCTGGTGCGTGAGCACGCCGACTTACAGCACTACGCCTTCACCGGCCCGGTGAGTGTGGCGTTCGAGAAACACGACGACCTCGGCACGGGCCAGTTCCGGGTCCGCAGCACGGTGCGGGCGGGTGTCGACCGCGGATCGACGAATCGGCAGACCGATGCCACCGAGCGCGGTGCGGCGGCATACCTGACGATCAACGGGACTCAGCATCCGGTCGTGCCGCCTGGGCTCGTCCTCGGGCGCGGAAGTGAGTGTGACGTGCGTATCGACGACCCCGGGATATCCCGCCGGCACGCCGAAATCCGGGTCCACGGCACGGGACCGGATGCACAGATCCTGGTCGTCGACCTCGGCTCTACCAACGGCACGCTGGTCGACGGCGTCCGCGCGGCGCAGGCACCACTGTCGGACGGCTCGCGAATCGTACTTGGTTCCACGATCGTCGACGTGCACCGTCGCGCGTCGCGGAGGTGACTGGGTGTCCGAGCTGACGCTCACGGTGATCAAGCTGGGCTTCCTTGCCGTTCTCTGGCTACTCGTGCTGTCGGTCACCTCGGCAATGCGCGCGGACCTGTTCGGCGTCCGGCCGGCCAAGGCGCCCAAGCAGGCGCGCCAGGCGGCCAAGGCACCCAAGCCATCTCGCGGCGCCCCACGCAGAGTGGTGATCATCGAGGGTCCGGACAAGGATCACAGCGTGCCGCTGGAGACCGCGCCGGTCACCTTCGGCCGCGGGCCGGAATGCACCGTGCCTCTCGCCGACGAGTATGTCTCCACTCAGCACGCACGGCTGGTGCTGCACGAAGGGCAGTGGTACGTCGAGGATCTCGGCTCCACCAACGGCACGTATATCGGCACCGATCGGCTCACCCGGCCTACGCCCGTCGGCGCAAAGAGCCGGGTCAGGTTGGGGAAGACGGTCCTGGAGCTCCGGAAGTAGGCCACGCGGATGCCGCTGATGCTCCGGTACGTCGCCCGATCCGACGTCGGACTTGTCCGGGAGGGCAATGAGGACTCGGGCTACGCCGGGCCGCGCCTGCTGGCCGTGGCGGACGGCATGGGGGGGCACGCGGCAGGTGAGGTCGCGAGCTCGGCGACGATCGAGGAACTGGTCAACGTCGAGACCGTCGATACCGACGGCGACCCACTCGAGGCGCTGGAGGCCGCCGTCACTGCCGCCAACGCCCGGATTCGGGAGATGGTCGCGCAGGATCCGGCGCGCCAGGGCATGGGTACCACGCTGACCGCTCTCTTCTGGAACGGGCAGGCACTGGCACTGGCGCACATCGGCGACTCCCGGGCCTACTTGCTCCGCGACGGGGAGATGCGCCAGATCACCCATGACCACACGTTTGTTCAAACCCTGGTCGACGAGGGTCGTATCACCGCCGACGAGGCCAGCGTTCACCCGGCTCGCTCGATGATCTTGCGGACCCTACAGGGCGACGCCAACCCCGAGCTGGACCTCGAGCTGATCGAGGTGCGCGGCGGTGACCGGATCCTCGTGTGCAGCGACGGCCTGTCGGGCATCGTTCGCGACGACACGCTGCGGGACACGCTCGCCGCAAACACCGACCTGGTAGCCGCCGCTGACGCGCTGGTCGGGCTGGCCCTCAAGGCCGGCGCACCGGACAACGTGACGTGCGTGGTCGCGGACATCGTCGAGACCGATGTACCCCCCTTGGCCGACGACACCGCCGAAGCGTTCCTCGTCGGCGCTGCGGCCGGCGACCTGCCTGCTCCGACCTCTGGGCGTCCCCGACGTCGTCCCGGCGCCGCAATGCGCAGCCTGCTCGGCTCGGCCGAGAGCCGCCGGGCCGTAGGGACCCAGCTGGCAGAGCCGGGCGATGACGCCGAAGAGCTCCGCTACGCCCCACAGCCCCCGCGCCGATACCGCTGGCTGCGCCGCGCGGGCATCGCCGCTGTCGCCGTCCTGGTCGGCTGGGCGGGCCTGAATCTGGCCGACGACTACGTCCGGGCGCAGTACTACGTCGGCGACCAGTCTGGAACCGTAGCCATCTTTCGCGGCGTGAGCCAGGAAGTCGGTCCACTACGGCTCTCCGATGTCCACGAAGTAGCCGCCGGCCTGCCGGTTTCGGCGCTGCCGTTGTTGGTCCGCGATCGGGTGGTCGAGACCATACCGGCATCGGACCTGTCCGACGCCGAGCAGATCGTCAGCAGCCTCCGCGAAGAGGCGTGCCGGGCCCACATCCCGACGCCCGATCCCACCCCGACC
>DASSDH010000089.1:0-7045 GCA_035697245.1 Jiangellaceae bacterium | reverse complement strand
TTGACATCACGATGCTCCCTTCGAGGAGTCGGAGGTGCGCCTCAACCCGGCGCAGACGGGCTTGCTCATCGGCCACGTGCTGTTCGATCTGGGATCGGCGCAGGCGGAGCATGCCGCGTAGCTGCTCAACGGGGGGATCGTCACCGAGCAGCAGCTCGCGGATGTGCTCGAGCGTGAGCCCAAGGTCTCGCAGCACGAGCAGCCGGTGGAGACGGCTGAGTTGGGTAGCCGTGCAGAAGCGGTAGCCGCTCTGTGGGTCGATGCGCTCGGGCCTGAGCAAGCCGATCTCGTCGTAGTGGCGGAGCATCCGCGGCGAGATCTGCCCCAGCCGTGCGAACTCGCCGATGCTCAACATGACCACCTCATCGATACGCCTTCACACTGTGTGAGAGTCAAGAGCCACCGACGCTTTGTGTCGTTCGCTGCCCGGTGCACTGGCGCCCGTGGCAGAGACTGGGGCAGCGGACCGCGCAGGATTCGGTCTGCTCGTCGGACAGCCAGAGCCTCACGTACCGGACGCGTGCCCCACAATCCGCGTCCCCGAACCACGCCGTGGGATGCCACCAAACGCCGGTTTGAGGAGCGGCGCCGCCGCGCAGTGGCGGATGTTGGATAGCGCCCGCTGAGCCGCTCGGGTCGCTCATCGTCAGCCGGCCGATCCGAGCGAGCTGGAACGCTTGTGCAGCCGCGAAATTCGGAGCGGTCGCCGCGGGCCCTGAGATCATCCTGGAATGACCTCGCTGACCTGGTACCTGGCTGTCTTGTGCTGACCCCGCGCCTGGAGGTTCGTCTCCCCCGAGAATCAGACCGGGCCCGGTTCGTGGAGCTCTTCTGCGATGAAGACTTCATGGTCTTCTCCTCGGGCGTGCTCACGACCGGCGCTGCGCACGACCGTTTCGACGAGATGCTCGCGAGAGGCGCCGAGCTTGCCTTCGCGAAGCAGCCGGTGATCGAGCGGTCGACAGGGATCGTCGTCGGCTATGCCGGTGTCAACTGGTTTGACTTCGAGGGCCGGCGACGTCTCGAGTTCGGATACCGGCTTGTTCCCGCGGCGCGCGGGCTGGGCTACGCCACTGAGGCCAGTCGAGCAGTGCTCGCCAAAGCGGAGACCTTCCGCGGCGAGATCCTCGCCATGATCGACCCGACCAACCATGCGTCGCAGAACGTCGCTCGCAAGCTCGGCTTCACCTTCTGGAAGCAGGCGACAGTGGATGGATACCTCGACAACATCTACCGGCGGCACATCGACTCGGCGGCTGCCGTGGCGCCCGAGCAATGATCACCTCCGTGTCCCCGATCGCCGGCTTCGTCGCCCTCTAGCCCGACGGAGCGACGTGGGGCTGCGGTTCGATCGGGTAGCAGTGGCCGTCATGGCTGCTTGCGCCACGACCTCGCGGCGGTGCGCGTCTTCGCCGTCTTGTCGGCAGTGCGTCGTGTCGTTCGAGCGGGCGGCGTGTCCCAAGCGGAGAGGAGGAGTTCGAGGAACGGCTCGTACAGGTCGTCCTCCGTGTCGTGGAGGTGACTGGCGAGCTCGAGTCCGTCGCCGGCCGCGAGAGCGATGCGGGCAAGGGTGAGGGCGGGGATCCGCAGAGTCACACCGAGCCGGGAGGCTTGCTCTTCCATGAATTCCGCGATCGTGTGCGCGAGCGCCCGCTGATGTTCGGCCACGCGGTGGCGAACGTCGGGGTTGCGGAGCATGTAGAGGCTGAATTCCATGCCGAGGGCTATGGCGTGCGGGTCGCGGGTCTGTAGGTCGTGCCACCGCTTGGCGATCGCGTCGAGATCGATCTCCTCGTGCGGTGTCGACGGGTCAATGAGGTCCAGGAACCCCGTGAGGAACCGTTCGTTGAACCGCTTGTTGACGGTGAGGAACAGCTCTTCCTTACTGCCGAAGTGCTTGTAGATCGCGCCCCGGGTGTAGCCGGCGCTGTCGGCGATCTCGTCGAGCGCCGCCCCTTCGAACCCCTTGGTGGCGAAAAGCTGCTCAGCGGCATCGAGGAGCAGGTCGCGGGTGTGTTGCCGCCGTCGTTCCTGTGTCCAACGCTCGACCACCGGTTCATTGTGCCTCGTGGGTACGCGCTTGACAGAAAGATGCATACGCGTATCTTAGTAACGTGATCGGTACAGCCCCGGCTTGCCGTGCGCGAGCTGCACAAGTCGTACGGCGACCAGGCCGTCCTAGCCGGCATCAACTTCGAGATCGACAGCGGAGAGGTGTTCGCGCTGCTCGGGCCGAACGGCGCGGGCAAGACCACCACAGTCGAGATCCTCGAGGGCTACAGGGACCCGACGGCCGGCGAGGTTGGCGTCCTCGGGTTCGACCCGTGGACCCACCCGATCGAGCCGCGCGAGCGAACAGGGGTGGTGCTCCAGGAGTGCGGGTTCCCGAACCATCTGCGCGTCAGGGAGCTGCTCGACGCCTGGCGTGGCTATTACCGGGAGCCGCGGCCGACCGCAGAGCTGCTCGAGCTCGTCGAGCTCACCGCCGAGCGGTCGAGGCTCGTGCGACGCCTGTCGGGCGGGCAGCGTCGACGGCTCGACTTCGCATTGGCGCTAGCCGGCGACCCGGACGTGATCTTCCTCGACGAGCCGACCACCGGCTTCGACCCCGAAGCGCGACGACGCTGCTGGGCCGCGATCGAGAACCTCTCGACGTTAGGCAAATGCATCGTGCTCACGACCCACTACCTCGACGAGGCCGAACGGCTCGCAGACCGCATCGCCATCCTGGCTGACGGCCGCATCCGTGCCATGGGCACCGCCGTCGAGCTCGCCCACCTCGCCCGCGCACCCACGCTCATCCGCCTGCGCCTCCCTGCGTCCGTCCCGCTCGACTCCGAGCTGGTCCTCGACGGTGCCTGGTTCTGCGACAACGGCACGCTCACCGTCCGAACCCACCACCCGTCGGCCGTGCTGCAGGAACTGATCCACGCGTTCGATGAGCTCCCCGCGCTGGTCGTGACCCCACCAAACCTCGAAGCCAACTATCTCACGCTCGTCGCCGACACCGAACCGCTCCCGGCATGAGTACAGCCCGAATGGTTCTCCGCCAGACACGCCTCGAGCAGTACGCGTTCTGGCGGAACCCCGAAGCGGCGTTCTTCACCTTCGCCCTGCCGATCGGGCTGCTGCTGATCTTCGGTGCCACTTCGAGCGGCGACAAGATCCCCGGCCGCCCAGAGCTCCCGACGCTCACGTTCTTCGTTCCCGGCATCCTTGCGTTCGGGATCATCGTCGCCGCCTACGGCAACCTCGCCGCCACCGTCGCCATCCTGCGCACCGACGGCGTCCTCAAACGCATCCGCGCCACCCCGCTCCAACCCAGCGCCTACCTCGCGGGGCAACTGTGCAGTGTCCTGGCAACCTCACTCGCCATCGCGGTGAGCACGATCATGCTCGGACGGCTCGCGTTCGGCGTCGCGCCACCCCGTCCCAGCGCACTCGCACTGCTCGCGGCGGTCCTCGCCATCGGCATCACCTGCTTCGCCGCCCTCGGCCTTGCCATCAGCACCTTCATCCCCGACGGCACCGCCGCCGGCGCGATCACCAACGGCACCTACATTCCCCTCGCCCTCGTTTCGGGCACGTTCAATACGAACCTGCAGCTTCCCGGCTGGCTCGACGCCATCGTCACCGCGCTACCAATCAAAGCGCTCACCGACGCCCTCCGCGCCGGATACGACCCCGCCACGCGCGCCTGGCCACTCGCCAACCTTGCCGTCCTCGCAGTCTGGACCATCATCGGCACCACCCTCGCCCACCGCTACTCGGCTCCAACGCTCGCACCACGACGACCAGCACCGACTCCGCCGCGCCCTGGCAGCCGCCCAGGGCCGGGCCGTTCGAGCGGAGGAACGAATCGGTCAGCTCACCGCCGCTCTGGACCGGCTCACCGACACCCACGGCGACCTGTTCACGATGACGGTTGACGGCCGCGACTACACCAAGCGCCGCGACGCAGGCGACGCTCTCCAGCGGCTTCTGTCCGGTCGGCTCACTGCCACACCACCGGAGACGGTCGGACCGGCCGTGAAGATCGGGACCCTCGGCTCTCTTCCGGTCACAGGGCAAGCCATCACGACCATCGCGGACGAGGTCCGGCTCGGCATCGCCGACGCGCACATCGAGCTGACCTACACACGCGAGGAATGGCAGCACGCCGATCCCGCCATGATCGTCGGCCGCCTCGAACGCCATCTCCAACGGCTTCCGGACACGATCGCCGCCACCAAGGCCGAAGCCCAAGCCGCCACCGCCGAGGCGACCAGGGCCGAGGCCCGCATTGGTCAGCCCTTCGAACACACCACCCGGCTCGTCGCTCTCCGCCGCCGGCAACAGGAACTCGATGAAGCCCTCGCCGCAACAACCGCGCCAGCGACTGTCGGCGACCCGCAAGCCGATGTCGAGTCTCCGAACTCCGGCTCGGCGTCCGCCGCGGTCGCGGCCGTCCGCGACCGGCTCAACGCACTGTCAGCCCCCGCCACGGCACGATCCGGAGGAATTTCACGCTGACGACACACACGACCACGAATCGTAGGAGTACCTTGTCCATGATGTCGTGCCGATCCGGGGTTGGAACGATGGTCTTCACCTGCGACCTGGCCCACGGCGCAGCGGCCGACATCAGGCGAGGGAGACGGGCGACAAGCAGAGCCGCGGAGAAGCAGCGGCTGGGGAACGCGACGATCTCCGATGGCCACCGACCTCGAACGCCTCGCGCTTCGTAACGCCCCTGATCCGCCGCGCCCGTCAGATGGGGACGCGCTGCGGCTGCTGCCCCTGACTCCGGCCAGCGAACCCGCGTTTCCTCTTCTGCACCCGTACGTCGAGGTCGTCTACGCCCCGATCGTCGGCCCGACAGCAGTCTTGCTCGCCCGCAGCCTCGGTCGGCATCTGATGGCGACCCCAGGCCCGGCCACGGTCAGTCCCGTTGTCCTTGCCCTCGCGCTCGGGCTCAGAGCCACCCACGATCATCCCCTCGGCAAGCGAGCAGCGCTCCGGCACGCCCTCGACCGCCTTGAACACGCCCACCTCGTCCGCTGGCTCGGCGACACCGACCTCGGCGTCCACACCGGAGCACCCGCGGTCAACGAGCGGACCCTCAGCAAGCTCCCACCACCGGCCCGCGCCGCGCATCAGCACTTCATCGCCGCGTTCGGACCGACCGCCGGGTAGTCGGTCTTCACGTGGCCGCCACGGGTCAGCCGCTGATCAGGCGGTCCCAGTCTGGCTGCCGTAGGGTCGTGCGGTTGTGGGATCAGGTCACGGCGAACCTGTACCCATCTCACGACGACGGCATGGCGGTGCGAGGAGAATCTGGATGCTGACGCTTCCACAGCTCGAGCGGCATCTGTTCGCCGCGGCGGACAAGATGGACGCCTCCGAGTTCAAGGAGTACATCTTCGGCGCCCTGTTCCTGAAACGGGCTTCCGACCAGTTCGAGGCTGAGCGTCAAGCAGTCATCGAGCGCGAGCTCGCCAAAGGCCGAAGCCAAGCAGAGGGTGAGGCCAGGGCAGATGATCCCAACTCTCGGCGGAGGGTGAGGCGGGTGGCGGCGGCCGCGCCGGCGGCGCAGTAGCCGGTGAGCACCAATGCCGCAGCCCACAGCCGGAGGGCGTGGACTCCGGATGCGGCGATGGCGCTGGCCACCCCGCCGGGCAGCCAGCGGGCAACGTCGGGTCCGAGGATGAGAGCGAGGGCGCCTTCGCCGATGGCCACCCACGCCGCTACCGCCACGACGGCGGCGATCTGGCTGCGTAGCACAGCCCCGAGGCTCGTGCCGGCGATGCCGAACAGTGCGCCGGCTAGCAGCGTGCCTAGGGCGGTACGGCCAACGTCGGCGTTCACCAGGTGGATGCTCCCGCCCTCGGCCCACAGGTGGGGAAGTGCGGCGAGGAACGCGGTCGTCATCATGGCGGTTGCCGTTGCGACGCCGGCAGTGGCGATGGCGGCCAGCTTGGCGGCGACGACCCGGCCCCGTACCGGGACGCTGAGGAACGTCTGGGTGATGGTGCGGTGCTGGTACTCGCCGCCGTGGCGAGCACGCCGAGGATCAACATGAAGAATCCCGGCATTGCGGATACCCCGACGATGTTGGCCATGCTCTCGGTGCTGCCCAGCGCGGCGCTGGCCTCCTCTTCGGCGGTGGTGGCGGTGGCAGTGCCCAGGAGCGCGGCGATGGCCAGCCCGCCGAGCACGAGCAGGCGGGTGGTGCCCAGCTGGAGCAGCGCGGCATGGATCAGGTCGTTCATCGGGTGATCTCCTCGGGTGTCGTGAGTCGCAGGAACGCGTCCTCTAGGGAGCCGCCGGCGAGGCTCATCTCGTACACGACAACGCCGGCGGCGGCGACGGCCCGGCCGACGGCTTCGGGGGTGGCGCCCAGCGCCACGATGCGGTCTGGGCCGTTGTGGTTGACCGCGATGCCGTCGGCGGTGAGCGCCGCCCGCAGGCGAGCGGTGTCGGGGGTCCGCCACGACACCGGGCTGCGCCGACGTGGCCAGTTCGGCGAGCGGGGGCCGCGGTCACGAGCCGTCCCCGGTCGATGATGACGACGTGGTCGACGGGCGTGACTACACCGACGTCGCGCCGCTGTCCGGGTCCTACAGCGCCGACCGCGCCGCCGGCGAACTGTCCGTGCGCAAGCGGCTGAACGCGCAGCACGACTGACGCCCGCGGTCACGTCGCCCAGACCCGGCCGATCGCTGTGCCGAAATCTCACGGCGTTTTCGCGGGAGGGGGACGATCGAGCGCGGACGCCGCCAGGGTGCCGCCGATCACGTCGCCGGCGACGTCCACGAGCCGACGGTTGTGGTAGCGGGCGTGGTTGCGCAGTGTGGAGAAGGCCTGTTCCATGTTGAGGCTCTCCCGCTCGGCGATGATTCCTTTGGCTTGCTCGATGACGATACGGCTGTTGAGCGCATGGTTGAGCTGTTCGTTGAGGACCTGGGCCTCGAGTGCGGCGCGGTGCTGGAGGACGCCGATGGTGGCGACGTCGGCCATCGCTTGGGCGGCGACGACGTCGGCTTGTCGCATCTCCCCCGGCTCG
>DASSDH010000088.1:0-11648 GCA_035697245.1 Jiangellaceae bacterium | reverse complement strand
TTCATCGTCGGCACACTGGCGAGGTGGTCGCTGGAACAGCGGCTGCGGTTCGCCAATCTGTGCGCTGCGCTGTCCGTGCAGCACAACGGCGGCTCGCTGTCCTCACCGGGCTGGGCGGATATCGCCGCCTGGTGGGCGCATCGGCCTGTTGGCGGCGACACCGAAGCGTACGCATTCCTCAACCAGCTCATCCCACCGGCGTGGCAACCAACCGACCTGCGCCGCGCACAGGCGACGATCGGTTTTCGACACCGATGACCCGAGAGGACCAATGATGCGGCGACCGCATTGCGCTGCTGTCGCACTGACCGCGCTGGTGATCGCGGCGTGCGCGCCAGGATCCGGTTCGGCCGGCGGCGACGCGGAGACGCCTTACGGCGCCGGCGAGATCAACACGGATCCTGCGAGCCTGGGTGAGGTCACTCTCACGGTCTGGGACCAAGAGGTCCGCGGCGGTCAGGACGCCCAGATCGAGGCGCTCAATGCCGCCTTCCAGGACGAGTACCCCAACATCACGATCGAGCGGGTGTCACGATCCTTCGAAGACTTGCAGGCAACCCTGCGGCTCGCAATCACCGACGACGAGCCACCGGACGTGGTGCAGGCCAACAACGGACGGGCCGACATGGGCGCCTTCGTGCAGGCGGGATTACTCACCAATCTCGACCCCTATCGGGCGGCGTACGCCTGGCCGGACCGCTTCCCGACATCCATCCTGTCCTACTCCAGCTACACCGAGGACGGCGTGACCTTCGGCGAAGGCTCGCTGTGGGGGCTGCCGCAGATGGGCGAGGTCGTGGGGTTCTACTACAACAAGGCACTGCTCGCTCAGCTCGGCATCGATGCGCCGGTGACATGGGACGATCTGGATGCAGCGCTCGCCGCGGCCAAAGCCGCCGGCCAACTGCCCCTCCAGTTCGGCAACCTCGAGGCTTGGCCCGGCATCCACCTGTTCGGCGCCGTCCAGAGCCGGTACACGCCGGCGGACCAGATCCGCGATCTCGGCTTCGGGCGTCCTGGCGCGGAGTGGACCACGGAGGAGAACCTGCAGGCCGCGCAGACCCTCGTCGACTGGGTCGACGCAGGCTACGTCACGCCAGAGTTCAACGGCATCACGCCGGACGATGCGTGGCAGGCATTCGCCCAGGGCGAGGGCGTGTTCATGCTCGGCGGCACATGGCTGCTCGCCGACCTCATGGACGCGATGGGCGACGACGTCGGCTTCACTGTTCTGATCGCTCCCGGCACGGACATGCCCGTCGCCACCGGTGGGACGAGCCTGCCATTCGCCGTCACCGACGCCACCGAGGACGCCGACGCGGCGGCTGCGTACATCGACTACATCACCAGCTTCGATGCCATGGAGATCGTCACCGAGAAAGGCAACCTCCCCGTCGTCGAGGCATCTGAGCAGCAGGTGTCCGCATCGCTGCAGGGAGAGGCCTTCGCTGCGTGGGATGCCGTCACCGGAAGTGACGGTCTGTTGCCGTACCTGGACTACGCCACGCCCAACTCCTACGACCTGCTGACCGCCCAGGTGCAGGCGTTGATGGCCGGGGAGACCGAGCCGAGCGAGTTCCTGGAGCAGCTTCAGGCGGAGTACGAGAGCTTTGTCGGCGGCTGAGGCCCAGACGGCGGCGTCGGCTGCCGCCGCGGACCGATCGGCTCGGCGGGAACGCCGCGGAGCACCACCTGGGGAGCCGCGTCGGGTCGGCTATGTCTACGTCGCGCCCGCGTTGGTCATCTACGCGGTGTTCCTGCTCTTCCCACTCGTTCGCGCCGTGCAGATCTCGTTCTACAAGTGGGATGGCCTCACCCTCGGCGGCTGGGTCGGCCTGCGGAACTACGCCGACATCCTGGCCGATCCGGCCTTGCGAGCCGCCTTCGGTCACGCGGCGGTCCTCGTGGTCTTCTTCGCCCTCATTCCGACGGCGGTCGGGCTGGTCCTCGCATCCGTCGTAGCGCGAGCGCGGGTCCGTGGCCTGACGTTCTTCCGGACCGTGATCTTCCTGCCGCAAGTCGTCGCCATGGTCGTCGTCGCCGTCACCTGGCGGCAGATCTATGCACCGGACGGACCGATCAACGACGTGCTCCGATTTGTCGGCCTCGGCGACCTGGCCCGCGGCTGGCTCGGCGACTTCGATCTCGCCCTGCCCGCAGTGGGCATGGTCGGTACGTGGGTGAGCATCGGGCTGTGTTTCGTCCTCTTTCTCGCCGGCACCGGGAAGATCCCGCGGGAGCTCTACGAAGCCGCCCGGATCGACGGCGCGGGGCCGATCCGGGAATTCGTCAGCGTCACCCTGCCCGCGGTGCGCAACGAGATCGTCGTCGCCCTTACTCTCACGGTGATCGCGGCGCTGCGCACCTTCGACTTGGTGTACGTGACCACAGGCGGCGGGCCAGGCAACGCGACCACCGTTCCGTCCTACGAGGTGTATCGGCGAGCGTTCGAACTCGGTGCGGTTGGCTCTGCCGCGGCGATCGGGGTGACGCTCACAGCCATCATTCTGCTGCTTAACCTTGTGATCGCCCGCATCGGTGAACAGCCATGATCTCTGCGCGCGAGCGGACGCTGAACTACGTGGTGCTCGTGGTCTTCGCCGTGTACGCCCTGTACCCGCTGGTCATGATCGTGGACCTTGCGGTCAGCCCTGACCTGTCCGGCGACGCCGCGGGGGGCCTGGCCAACTTTGAAGGGGCGTGGGAGCAGGGCCGGTTCGGGACGTACCTGCGCTCCAGCGTCGTGGTGAGCGCAATCACGGTGAGTATTGCAACCTTCCTGTCGATTCTGAGCGGCTATGCGTTCGGCACGATGCGCTTCCCAGGTCGGGCCCTGCTGTTCTGGACGATGCTCGTCGGCATCATGGTGCCAACAGAGGCGATCGTCGTGCCCCTGTACTTTGACCTGCGCGCGCTCGACCTGACCAACACCTATGTCGCCCTGATCCTGCCGCAGGTGGCTCAGTCAGTCGCTTTCGGCACGTTCTGGATGCGCGCGTACTTCCTGTCCAGCTCACGCGACGTGGTGGAGGCAGCGCGCATCGACGGCGCCGGTCATTGGCAGACGCTCTGGCGGGTGCTCGCTCCGATGGGGCGCCCGGCCATCGTGACGCTCACGCTGCTCATCTTCATGTGGACGTGGAACGAGTTCTTGATCCCGTTGGTGATGGTGACGAGTGAGAACCTGCGGACGGCACCGCTTGGGCTCGCGTTCTTCCAGGGGCAGTACACATCCGGCGTGGCCCTACTCGCAGCCGGGGCGGTAATCGTCGCTCTGCCGGTCGTGATCGTGTACCTCGTCTTGCAACGGCACTTCATCCAGGGCATCGTCGAGGGCTCGACGAAGGGCTGACGCAGTCAGGCCGGCTCGGTCTCCCGGATCCGCTGACTGATCACCGCGGTGACCCCGTCGTTGCGCATCGACACGCCGTAGAGCGCGTCCGCAACCTCCATCGTGCGCTGCTGGTGCGTTACGACGATGAGCTGGCTGTCCTCCCGAAGCTCCTCGTAGATCTCCAGCAGCCGCCCCAGATTGACCTCGTCGAGGGCGGCCTCGACCTCGTCGAGGACATAGAACGGACTTGGTCGGGCCTTGAACAGCGCGATGAGGAAGGCGACGGCAACCAGAGCCCGTTCGCCGCCGGAGAGCAGTGACAGCCGCTTGATCCGCTTACCGGGAGGTCGCGCCTCGACGTCGATGCCGGTCGCGAGCATGTCGTCCGGTTCGGTGAGCACCAACCGGCCCTCGCCGCCGGGAAAAAGCCGGGCGAAAACGTCGGCGAACTCCCGGGCGGTGTCTTCGTAAGCAGCGGCGAAGATCTGTTGCACGCGGTCGTCGACTTCTCCGACGATGTCGAGCAGGTCGCGCCGAGTGCGCCGCAGGTCTTCGAGTTGCTCGACCAGGAAGGCGTGCCGCTCCTCCAACGCCGCGAACTCCTCGAGTGCCAGTGGATTGACCCGGCCCAACAGGGCAAGCTCCCGCTCGGCCGCTCGCGCCCGCTTAAGCTGCTCCTCGCGCGCATACGGTGCTGTTGTCTCCCCGTCGACCGGATGGACGACGGGCAGCGGCTGGTCCGGCCCGTAGTCGCCGAGAAGCGTGGCGGGATCGACACCGAACTCCTCCAGACCCCTCGCCTCCAGCGCTTCCGTTCGCATCCGGTGCTCGGCCAGTGCGAGCTCGTCACGGTGTATCGCCGACGTGACCTCGTCGAGCTCCTCGCGCCGGCGTGCCATCAGCTGGCGAATGGAGGACAGCTCGGTGTCGTACTGCTCGCGACTGCGCTCCAGGGCTGACCGTTGCGACTCCGCTGATGCCAACGAGCGCTCCAGCCGGTCACGTGCCAGCGCGGCGCCCCGGGCGACCGCAGCCGCCGTAGCCGCCGTCCGGGCTCGGCGCTCTGCCAGCGCGGCCGCTTGCGTTCGCGCCTCCCGCTCGTCGGAGGCGGCCCGCTCGAGGGCCTCGGCGCGGCCGGTGAGCGCCCGCATCCGTTCTTCAACGGTCCGCAACCCGAGTCTCGCTTCGGTCTCCGCCTGGCGCGCCACCTGGGCGGCGCTGGCCAAAGCGTCTCGCGGTTCGGTCGAGGGAGCAGCGTCGATCTCGTCGGCTGATCCGGCCGCTGTGAGCCGTCCTTCCAGTTCAGCCAGGTCTGCCACATCCTGGTCCCGTACGGCCTCCGCCTCGGCGGTCGCGGCTGCCAGCCGTTCCGCTTCGGCAGCCGCAGACCGTGCTGCGTGCCCGAGGGCCCCCAACTGCTCGGCGACCGCTGAGAGCTCGGCATCCGACTCGTGTAATCGCGCCAGCGCTGCGCCGACCTGCGCCGCGATGTGATCTCGACGACGACGGACTGCCGCGACGGCGTCGTCGAGCGCTGTTACGTGGTCTGTTGCTCGCGTCAGCTGATCAGCCGCTTCCTCGAGGGCGGCCTGCACTTCCAGCCGGCTCGGCGTGCCGGCCGACCCGCCGGCGGCAAAGGCGCGGCCGAGTAGGTCGCCGTGCGGAGTGACCGCGACCAGCATGGGCAGTTCGCCGACCAGGGCCCGGGCCGTCGGCAGGTCGTCGACTGCCACGACACCGCGCAGCAGGCCCGTCACCGCTGGCCGCAGCCAAGGCGGGACGATGATCAAGTCGGCCAGGTATCGGAACCCGCTCGGCAGCGGCGGCAGCGTCGACTCCTCGTCGTCCACGGTCGCGACGACCATGCCAGCACGCCCGAGGTCGTCGTCGCGGAGCCGACGCAACGCCGCGACGGCATCATCGAGCGACTCGACGGCCACGGCATCGGCTGCCGGTCCGAGCGCGATGGCGACCGCGGTCTCCCACCCCGGTTCGACCGCGAGTAGCGCCGCCACCGACCCGCGCAGGCCGCCGATGCGCTCTGGGTCCGCAAGCAGCGCGGCCACTCCGTCGCGACGGGCCAGGCCCAGCTCCAGGGCCTCCCGGCGGGCCGCGAGAGCCGCGCGCTCCCGTTCAGCCTCCCGTTGGTCCGTCAGCGCTGCCGCGAGAGCCGCCTCGGTGTCGCCGAGCTCTTCCTGGAGCCGTTCGTGCTCGGCATCGAGGCCCTGTTCGCCGACGGAGAGCCCGGCGATGGTGTTCTCGAGGGTGGTGAACTCTCGCTCCGCCTCAGCCGCGCTGTTCAGTGCGCTCTCGCGGGCCAACCGCAGGCGGGCCAACTCTGCCTCCGCGGCGTCGGCTCGCCGCCGCAGCCCATCGACCTGGCCGCTGAGCCGGGCCAGACCCTCCCGGCGATCAGCGGCCGCCTGGATGACATTGGCCAGCCGTCGCTCCTCGCCGTCCAGCGCTGCTTCGGCATCCGCCCGCTCGGCAACGGCGGCGTCGAGGGTCGTCCGAGCGGTCGCTGCCTGCGCTGCGAGCTCTGTCTCCTGGGCGCGCACTGCCGCGGCCTCACGCGCGATCGCGTCGACGTCCGGGCCGGTGCTCTTGTCCTCGTCATGTGCCGTGAGGTGCCGCGCTCGCTCCTGCGCGAGCGAGGCCGTGCCGACGACGCGCTCACGGAGGCTGGCCAGCCGGTACCAGCACTCCTGCGCTCGCGCGAGCATCGCTGCGGCCTGCTGTGCCTCGGCCTCGACGTCGCGCTCGCGACTGGATGCTTCGTCGAGAGCGCGGGCGATCTCGGCCTGGTGCGCCCTCAGCGCGGTCTCGGCGGCCACCTCGCGAGCCAGGACAGCGCGCGCTTCGGCCAGCTCGTCGGCCAGCAGCCGCAGCCGGGCGTCACGCAGGTCGGCCTGGATGACGTTGGCGCGGCGGGCGATGTCGGCTTGTCTGCCCAACGGCCCGAGCTGGCGGCGCAGTTCTGCGGTCAGGTCCTGCACGCGGGTGAGATTCGCCTGCATCGCATCGAGTTTGCGCAGGGCTTTCTCCTTGCGCTTTCGATGCTTGAGAACCCCCGCGGCCTCCTCCACGAAGCCGCGCCGCTCCTCCGGCGTCGCCGTCAGGATCGAATCGAGCTGACCCTGGCCGACGACGACATGCATCTCCCGGCCGATGCCGGAGTCCGAAAGCAGCTCTTGCACGTCGAGGAGCCGGCAAATCCGCCCGTTGATCGCGTACTCGGAACCGCCGCCCGAGAACATGGTGCGGGACAGGGTCACCTCGGTGTACTCGATCGGCAACAGGCCGTCGGTGTTGTCGATGGTGAGAAGAACCTCGGCCCGGCCCAGCGCCGGACGCCCTGCCGTGCCGGCAAAGATGACGTCATCCATCCGGCCACCACGCAGACTCTTCGCGCCCTGTTCACCCATGACCCAGGCCAACGCGTCGACCACGTTGGACTTGCCCGACCCGTTCGGCCCGACGACACAGGTGATGCCGGGCTCGAAGTGCAGCGTGGTCGACGAGGCGAAGGACTTGAACCCCCGCAGCGTCAGGCTCTTCAGGTGCACGCGGCGAATCTATCCGCCGACGCGCGAGCACCCGCCCGCATGCGCCGGGATGGTCCGTGCGTGTCGCCAGGGGCCGTCAGGCCAGCACCGGCTCCACCGCGGCGACCTGGTCGAGGCTGACCGACGGCGCGTCGACCATCTCGAGCAGGGAGTCGTTTTCGGCCTGGAGTCGCAATACCTCGGCCTCGAGGTCGATGACGCGCCGTTGTAGCCGCCTCACCTCGGTGACCAGTCGGGGATCTGGGCCGCCGACATAACCGAGGAGCGCCTTCGCCATGACAGATTTCCTCCACGAGGGGAACACGAGAATCTGGGCAGATCGCCTCACCGTCGACCGGGGCGTCGAGCCGCTCTTACCAGGGTGTCATCGTCGCGCGAACGGGTCAAGAGCTTCAGTCCGTGCTGAAACCCAGGACACCCGTGGCCTCCGACCATTCCACCACCACCTGATCGACCCGTCCGGGCGTCCCACGCCCCCGCAGGATGTCGACCAACCGCTCACAGCTGTCGCGTGAACCCTCGGCGACGACCTCGACGGTACCGTCGGCGAGGTTGGCCGCGTGCCCCGACAGGCCCAGACTGCGCGCCGTTCGGCGGACGAACCAGCGTAAGCCGACGCCTTGCACCCGTCCACGCAGCCGGGCAGTCATGCGCACGGCGTCGCCGCTCACCACCGTGCTCGTCGGGGACGGGGCTGACAGCGGGGACAGGTGTGCGATGACCTGTTCATGAACGGATCCTTGCGGATCGGCGTGCCGCAGCGTCGGCACGGTTGGCCGGCTCTGCCATAGACCTGCAGGGACCGGCCGAAGTAGCCGCCGGAGCCGTTGACATCGACGTAGAGAGAATCGAACGAGGTCCCGCCCTCGGCCAAGGCGGCAGTGAGCACCAATCGAAGCCCGGTCAGCAGTCGGGAGATCTCCGCACCCCTGATCGTCTCGGTGGCCCGGGCGAAATGCAGGCGGGCGTGCCAGAGTGCCTCGTCGGCGTAGATGTTCCCAACGCCGGAGATCAACGTCTGGTCGAGCAGGGCCCGCTTGATTCCGGTGCGACGGCGACGGAGGGCCAGCCGGAAGGCCGCATCGTCGAACCGCTCGTCCAAGGGGTCGAGCGCTATGTGCTCGATCTCTATCGGCACACCGCCCATGGTGGTGCGCGTTACCGCAAGTCCGCCGAACGTCCGCTGATCGACGAAACGCAGTTCCGTGCCACCGTCGGTAAAAGACATGCGAACTCGCAGATGCGGCCCGTCCGGTGTCGAGCTCGGAACCACGAGCAGCTGACCGCTCATGCCAAGGTGCGCGAGCAGCGCGCGGGACGTGTTGTCGGCAATGTCGCCCGCAGTGTCGCCCGCAGTGCCGGCCACAGTGCCAGCCATAGTGTCCAACGGGAGCCACAGGTACTTGCCGCGGCGATTGGCCGTTTCGAACCGGGCGCCGGTGAGGGCAGCGACGAAGTCGGCTGAACCCGGCGCATGACGGCGTACTGCGCGCGGATGGCGGACCTCAACCGCGTCCACGGTCCGGCCGACCACATGCCGGGCCAGACCTCGGCGAACAACCTCGACCTCGGGCAGCTCGGGCATCGCGCCCGCCTCAGCCCGGCCGGTCGCTCCGCAGAGCGCTCCATGCGGCCTGGGCCGCCTGAGCCTCGGCCTCTTTCTTGCTGCGTCCTTGCCCGACCCCCTGGACCCGGCCCGCCACGACCGCGGCGGCCGTGAACAGTTTTTCGTGATCGGGACCGGTTTCGCTGACGCGGTACTCAGGCACGCCCAGCATCGCCTGAGAGGTGAGCTCCTGCAATGAGGTCTTCCAGTCCAAGCCGGCGCCGAGCGTCGCCGAGGCGACGATCAGATCGTCGACGAGGTTGTGGACCAGCATCGACGCGGCGTCGAGTCCGCTGTCGAGGTAAACCGCGCCGATCAGCGCCTCGACGGTGTCGGCCAGGATCGACGACTTGTCCCGGCCCCCGGTCGCCTCCTCGCCTCGGCCGAGACGCACGTATCGGCCGAGCTCGAGCGCGCGCCCTACGTCGGCCAACGCGCGCATGTTGACGACCGCCGCACGAAGCTTGGCCAGCTGTCCCTCGGACAGTTCCGGATGCCGGTGGAACAGGGCGTCGGTGACCACCAGACCGAGCACAGAGTCGCCGAGAAACTCCAACCGCTCGTTGGTCGGCAAGCCACCGTTCTCGTACGCGTAGGAGCGATGGGTAAGCGCTCGCTCGAGGAGCTGGGAGTCCACAGGCAGCCCGAGCCGGGCCTTCAACTGAGCCACCGGAGGTGGCGTCGAGAAGCCGGCTGGCACGGAACGGGCGGTCCGCACCGGGTCAGGCGTCGCCGACCTGACGACCCTTGTACTCGCGGAACAAGGGCGTTCCCTGCGAGTCCGCCACAACGTGGGCGCGGTGCGACACCACCCAGGTGATGCGGCCCTTCTCGACCCGCTTCTGGATCTGGGGCAGCTTCGCCTTCCACTGCGAACGGCGGCTACGGGTATTGCTGCGGGACATTCTCCGCTTCGGGACGGCCACGGCTAGTTCTCCTCGGTCGCGACGGCCCGTTCCGAGCCGGTCTCGTTCTGCTTCTCGTCACCGGCGAGCAAACCTGCCAGGTCTGCCCACCGAGGGTCGGTGGTGCTGTGCTTGTGGCCCGGGTCGTCGGCCAGCCGAGTGCCGCACTGTGAGCACAGCCCGGGACAGTCGTCCCGGCACAGCGGGGCCTGAGGGAGGGCGAGCACCACCGCGTCCCGGACCGCCTGCTCGAGATCGATCAGGTCCCCGTCGACCATGAGCTCGCTTGCCGTGTCCTCCTCGTCGAGCACCCGGTCGGGATAGCCGAACAGCTCCCGGAACTCGGCCTCGACGTCGCCGACGATCGGGTCCAGGCACCGTACGCACTCGCCGGTCGTCCGGGCGCGCGCGGATCCCGACGCGAGCACCCCTTCCAGGACCGACTCCAGCCGGACATCCAGCTCGAGATCGGCCCCTTCAGGCACGCCGACAACGCCGCCGAGACCCAGATCGGCGGGCGCCGGCACGGTTCGGCTGGTGCGGCGCATCGCTCCGGGCCGGCGGTCCAGCTCGTGGATGGCGAGCACGAGCGGCGCTCGTGGATTGAGGGTATTCAGTGGAACCACTCTCGCAGCGGGTGTACGGACCTCGGGAACTCGGCGTGAGGTCGAGTGCCTAGGGTACTAGACCCTGTCGCTCGGCCCAATATCCTCGTCGGGGGCCCCGGTGTTGGCGAGATCTGCGTACGAGGAGGTCTGACGCAGGCGATCACGACCCTGCCGGACGGTCTCTAGGATCTTCTCGACGGCCAGCTCGAGGTGGGCGAGCTTCGCGTCTACGTAGTCGTCGACTTCCCGGTTGAGCTCGTCGGCCTTCGCCGTAGCGGCGGTCAACGTCTCCTCGGCCCGCGTCTGCGCCGCCGTCAGCACTTCATGCTCGGCGACGAGATGTTCGCGCTCCTGTTGGCCGGTGCGGACAAGCGCATCGGCATCGGACCGGGCCCGGGCGAGCAGCTCCTCGCGCTCGTCGAGCAGCTGGTCTGCCTCCTGCAAGGCTGCGGGCAGCATGTCTCGTAGCGCGCGCAGCTGACTGAGCAGTTCGGTGCGGTTGACGACCGACGAGGACGACATCGGCATCGCGCGCGCAGACTCGACGTACTTGACGATCTCGTCGAGCTTGTCGTGGACGTCCATTGACGGCTCCTCAGCTGTCGCCCTCCAGTCGCGCTCCGAGCCGGGCGAGCACACTGTCCGGCACCAACCCGGACACGTCTCCCCCGTGGGTCGCGACCTCCCTCACCAGGCTGGACGAGAGATAGGAGTAGTCCGGGTTCGCGGCGACGAACAAGGTCTCCAAGGCGGACAGTCGGCGGTTCATCTGCGCCATCTGCAGCTCGTAGTCGAAGTCCGTCACCGCTCGCAGTCCCTTCACGACGGCCGGGATGTCGCGCTGCCGGCAGAAGTCCACCAGCAGTCCTTGGAAGCCTTCCACGGTCACGTTGGGCAGATGCTGGATCACCTCGCCCAGCATCGCCATCCGGTCGTCGACGCTGAACATGCTCTGCTTCGCGGGATTGACCAGCACGGCGACGACCACCTCGTCGAACAGACCGGCAGCCCGCTCGATGACGTCGAGGTGGCCGTTGGTCACGGGGTCGAAGGACCCGGGGCAGACGCAACGGCGCACCTGACCTCCCAGCCGCTGTGATCACCCAGCCGGGCGACCGTACCAGAGCATGGTGTCGCCATATCGGCGGTGCTTGATCCCGGTCAGGCCGTCAGGCCAGAGCAGCGCAGCAACCCGAGCTGAGCGTTCGACCACGACCAGGGCGTCCGGGTGCAGCCAGCGGTCAGACAGTTGCGACAGGACGGCGGTGAGCTCGGTGTCCACGAGGCCATATGGAGGATCCGCCAACGCCAGGTCGTACGGTCGTGGGACGGGCCTGGCCAGCGTTCGCGCAACCGATGCCTGCACCACCTCGGCGCCGGGTAACCCGAGGGCAGAGACGTTGGTCCGGATGGCCCGGACCGCCCGCGCCTCCGACTCCACCAACAGCGCGTGTTCGGCCCCTCGCGACAACGCCTCCAGACCCAGTGCGCCGCTGCCGGCGTAGAGGTCGATTACTTGCAGGCCGGACAGCGGACCAAGCTCGGATTCGATCGTCGAGAACATCGCCTCGCGGACTCGGTCCGACGTCGGCCGGGTGTCGCGCCCAGACGGGACGGTCAGGCGGCGCC
>DASSDH010000087.1:0-16973 GCA_035697245.1 Jiangellaceae bacterium | reverse complement strand
CGCCACCGAGTGGGAACGGGTCCGACTTCATCCCTACCACAGCGAACGGATCCTGGCCCGTTCACCCGCCCTCGCGCCGATTGGTCGCGTGGCCAGCATGCACCACGAACGTCAGGACGGCTCGGGCTACTACCGACAGGCCGCTGGGCGCGAGATTCCGTTCCCGGCGCGGGTGCTCGCTGCCGCCGACGCATTCCATACCAAGATCGAGCCGCGGCCCCATCGGCCTGTTCTCACGGTAGAACAGGCCGCGGCGGCATTACAGGAGGACGCGAAGGCCGGCCGCCTGGACCCTGACGCCGTCGCCGGGGTTCTTGCCGTGGCGGGCCAGGGTCGAGCGACTCGGCGCACCTGGCCCGGAGGGCTCTCGGACCGGGAGGTGGAAGTTCTGCGCCTGCTCGCCGCGGGCTGCTCCGTGCCCCAGGTTGCCCGCCGTCTCGTCATCGCGGCCAAGACTGCGGACCACCACGTGCAGCACGTCTACACCAAGCTCGGCATCTCCACGCGGGCGGCGGCCGCTCTCTACGCCATGGAGCACGACCTCGTCACGTAGCCCGGTGCGCACGCCCAGCCATGATCCACAGACCAGACGCTGCGCCGTGACGCCGGTTTCATCGGGCGCGCCTTCTAGCCACCACTAGGCGAATCAATACATCACCAGGCTTGCAAGCCTGGTGATGTACCGGCAGGGGTGGTGAACGTGGTCATTCCGGAGATGGCGGCGGGACCGCTAGGCGGAGCGCGTGACGACCGAGTCGCACAGGGCTTCCAGGGCGCGGCGGGCGGGCAGGTCGGGCAGCGCGGCCAGCACCGCTCGAGCGTCGTCGGCGTGACGGCGGACAACGGCTCGGGCCCGGGCCATCGCGGGGTGGGCCCGCAACAGCCGTAAGACCTCGGTGTGCTCGGCCTCGTTCTCCAGCGGGCCGTCGAGCAGTGCCCGTAGCCTGGCATCGGCCGAGTCGGTCGACTGGCGGGCATAGAGGACGGGCAGGGTCGCGATCCCTGCCCGAAGGTCGGTGCCCGAGGTCTTGCCCAGCACAGCGGACTCGCTGGCGATGTCGAGCACGTCGTCGGCCAGCTGGAAGGCCATCCCGATGTGTTCACCGAACTGAGCGAGCACGTCGACGTCGTCCGCACCCACGCCCGCATGCAGCGCCCCGAGCCGGGCCGAGGTCGCGATGAGCGACGCGGTCTTGTCCGAGAGCACACCCAGGTAGTGGGCGACGGGGTCCTCGCTGTCCCGAGGACCGAGCGTCTCCCGCAGCTGCCCTTGTACCAGCCGCTCAAACGTCCGGGCCTGGATCCGCACCGATTCGGTGCCCAGGTCGGCCGCGATGTCCGATGCCCGGGCGAACAGGAAGTCACCGGTGAGGATGGCCACGGTGTTGCCCCACAGCGCGTTCGCGCTCGGCGCCCCCCGGCGTAGAGCTGCCTCGTCCATCACGTCGTCGTGGTACAGCGTGGCGACGTGGGTCAGCTCGACGACGACCGCGGAATCAACGACACCGGGGGCATCGGCGTCGCCGAAGTGGCCGGCGGTCAGGGCGAGTAGCGGCCGGAATCGTTTGCCGCCGGCCGCCACGAGGTGCCGCGCCGCGGAGGCGAGTAGCGCATCGTCGGATTTGACCGCCTCGGTCAGCCGCTCCTCGACCTCTTCGAGCTCTGCCGTGACCGCTGCCTCGAAGGCTGGGTCGACTGAGGGAATGCCGAGGATTGGCGAGGTCACGACGCCCATTCTCCTCGAGCTGCGGTCAGCGGACGAATGTGGCAGCCTGCTGGGCGAGCTCGAGCATCGGTCCCGGCACGATGCCGAGGATGATCGTCGCTGCCACGCCCAAGCCGATGCCGACGGTAGTCCACAGACTCGGAACCGCGACGGTCGGGCCGTCGGGCGCCGGTTCGGTGAAGAACATCAACACGATGACCCGGATGTAGAAGAACGCTGCGATGGCGCTCGCCACGACGCCGACGATCACCAGCAGCACCGCACCCGCGTCGATCGCCGCCGAGAACACCACCAGCTTGCCCACGAAGCCACTGGTCAGGGGAATTCCAGCGAAGGCAAGCAGGAACAGCGCGAACGTCGCGGCGACCAGCGGCGACCGTTTGCCGAGGCCCGCCCATTTCGCCAGATGCGTGGCCTCGCCGGCGGAGTCCCGCACCAGCGTGACGACGGCGAACGCGCCGACCGTCGTGAAGCCGTAGACGACGAGGTAGAACAACACGCTGGCCGTGCCGATCGCATCCGCGGCCACCATCCCGGTCAGGATGAAGCCGGCGTGCGCGATGGACGAGTAGGCCAACATGCGCTTGACGTCGGTCTGGGTCAATGCCACCACGACGCCGACCATCATGGTGAGCACGGCGACGGCCCAGAACATCGGCTGCCAATCGCTGCTCACCGCGCCGAACGATACGTAGAAGATCCGCAGCATGGCTCCAAACGCCGCCACCTTGGTGCAGGCGGCCATGAAGCCGGTGACAGGTGTGGGCGCGCCTTGATATACGTCCGGAGTCCAGGAGTGGAATGGCGCAGCGCTGACCTTGAACAGCAGGCCGACCGCAATCAAGCCGACGCCGGCGAGCAGCAAGCCTTCTTGGCCCACCCTGGTGCCCAGCGCCACGTCAATGTCCGAGAGCTGCACCGAGCCCGCGAACCCGTAGATCAGCGCGGCGCCGAACAGGAAGAACGCCGAGGAGAACGCACCGAGCAGGAAGTACTTCAGCGCTGCCTCCTGCGACAGCAGCCGGCGACGGCGGGCCATCCCGGCCAGCAGGTACAACGGCAGCGAGAGCACCTCCAGTGCCACGAACAGCGTCAACAGATCGTTGGCGGCCGGGAACAGCAGCATCCCGCCGATGGCGAACATCGTGAGCGGGTAGACCTCAGTCTGCAGAACACCCGCAGTGACCAGGGTCCGTTCGGCGGCACCGCCAGGCAGCGCTGATGCAGATGGTGCGAATGCGTCACCTCCACCCTCGAGCCGCCGTTCGGCGAAGAACAGCACGCTGATCGCGGCGAGTACCAAGATCGCGCCTTGTAGGAACAACGCCGGCCCGTCGATGGCCACGGAGCCGGCCGCGCCGACCAGTGATGTCCCGGCCAGCCAGATCACCGCGACGAACGCCGCGATCAGCGCCACCAGGGCAAGCCCCACTTGCAGCAGGTGCCGCGGCGGACGTGGGACGAACGCCTCGATCAGTACTCCGATGATCGCCGCCCCGAAAACGATCAGCATCGGCAGCAGTTCGCCATATTCGATGGTGGGCGCGTTCACTCACTCGCTCCCTTCCGCCGCGGGAGTGATGGGCTCGGGATCACTCACCCCGACTTCGACGAGCGTCGGCCGCACGCCGTCGTCGATCACGTCCAACAGCGGCTTGGGGAAGAACCCGACCGCAAGGAGTAACGCGACCAGCGGCGCGACGACCAAAATCTCGCGGCGACGGAGATCGGGGAAGTCCCTGGTCGCCTCGCGGGCCGGACCGGTCATGGTGCGCTGGTAGAACAGCAAGATGTACAGCGCGGCCAGGATGATCCCGACGGTCGCCACGACCCCAGCCGCGCGGTACCGACTGTAGGTGCCCACCAACACCAGGAACTCGCTGACGAACGTCGCAAGGCCGGGTAGTGCCAGCCCGGACAGGCCAGCGAAGAGCAGCGAACCGGCGAGGATCGGCGCCGGCTGGGCCACGCCGCCGTAGTCGGCGACCAGCCTCGACCCCCGCCGGACGATAAGGAAACCGACGATGACGAACAGGGCAACCGTGGACAGGCCGTGGTTGACCATGTACAGAGTCGACCCGGCCACTCCTTGGCTGGTCAGGGCGAAGATGCCCAGCACGATGAAGCCGAAGTGGGAGATCGACGTGTACGCGATCAGCCGCTTCATGTCGGTCTGCCCGACGGCCAGCAGCGCTCCGTAGACGATGCTGATGACGGCGAGGACCACAACAACCGGCGCGAACTCGCGGGTGGCGTCCGGGAACAGCGGAAGGACCAGCGCGATCATGCCGAACGTGCCGACCTTGTCCATGACGCCGGACAGGTAGGCAGCGTTCGCCGGCGTCGACTCCGCGGCGGCGTCCGGTAGCCAGGTGTGGAACGGCCACAGCGGCGCCTTGATCGCGAACGCGAACATGAACCCGAGGAAGAGCCAGCGCTGGATGTCGACTGGCACCTCCAAGGCGACGAGATCGGCGAGCAGGAACGACGGCTGCCCCGCATTGACCGACTGCACGTACAGTCCGATCACGGCGGCGAGCATGATCAGCCCACCGAGCAGGTTGTAGAGCAGGAACTTCACTGCGGCGTACCGCCGCTGCGGGCCGCCATAGAGGCCGATGAGAAAGTACATCGGCACCAACATCGCCTCGAAGAGCACGTAGAACAGCAGCACGTCCTGGGCGGCGAACGTGCCGATGATCATGGCTTCCAGCAGGAGCACGAGGGCGAAGAACGGTTTGGGATTGCGGCGTTCGGCCTCCGCCTCGCGCCACATGGCGAGCAGCACGATCGGCGTGACGACTGCGGTCAGGACGATGAGAGAAAGGGAGACGCCGTTCGCGCCCACCGCGTAGAACACGCCCAGCGACCCGACCCACTCGTACTGCTCGACGAACTGCTCGGGCTGGCCCTCGCCGACGAAAGCGACCGCCGCGACCAGCGCAATGATCGCCGTGATCACGGCGATGAACAGGGCAAGCCTCTTGGCGGCCAGTTCGAGACCGCGAGGAACCAGCGCGGTAAGGGCAGCACCCAGCAGCGGAACCGCGATCAGGGTGGTGAGCCAGGGGAAGTTCACGGCAGCCTCACCACCAGCATGGCGACAACGACGATCGCCGCGCCGACCAGCATGGACAGCGCATACGAACGGACGAACCCGGTCTGCCATCGGCGCAGGCGGGTGGAGAACCTGCCGACCGCAGCCGCTGTGCCGACGACGGCACCGTCGACGCCGCGGTTGTCGACGTAGACCAGCGACCTGGTCAGGTACTGCCCGGGCCGCATGAACACGGCCTCGTTGACGGCGTCGCCGTAGAGGTCGGCCCGCGCCGCGACGGTGACCACCGAACCCCGCGGCTGCGTGACCGGCACCGGCTGTCGTCCGAAGATCTGCCAGGCGATGAACACTCCTACCAAAACCACGGCGAGCGTGATCAACGTCAGCGCCCAGATTGGAATGCCGAGCTCGACATGCTCCTCCCCGGTCACCGGCTCGAGCCACTCGACGATGCCGCCGCCGAGATAGAGCAGAGCCGCACCACCGACGACGGAGAGGCCGCCGAGGATCATCAGCGGGATCGTCATGACCAGTGGCGACTCGTGTGGATGGGCGTCGGCTGCCCACCTCTTCTCGCCGAGGAAGGTCAAGAGCATGACCCTGGTCATGTAAAACGCGGTGATGCCAGCCCCGACCAGGGCGCAGAAACCAGCCACGAAGTTGGACGCGATGGCCACCTCGATGATCGAGTCCTTGGAGAAGAACCCGGCGAACGGCGGAATCCCGATGATCGCCAAGTAGCCGGCCGCGAACGTCAGAAAGGTGATCGGCATGGCAACCCGCAGCGCCCCATAACGTCGCATGTCGACTTCGTCGTTCGTGCCGTGCATGACAGATCCGGCGCCGAGGAAGAGGTCCGCCTTGAAGAAGCCGTGAGTCAGCAGGTGGAAGATCGCGAACGCGTAACCCGCGGGACCCAATCCGGCGGCGAGCATCATGTAACCGATCTGGCTCATGGTCGATCCGGCCAGGGCCTTCTTGATGTCGTCCTTGGCACATCCGATGATCGCGCCCATCAGCAGGGTGATCGTGCCGACGATGACGACTGCTGTCTGGGCGATCTCGTTGCCGTTGTAGATCGCAGCCGACCGAACGATCAGGTAGACACCTGCGGTGACCATGGTCGCGGCGTGGATCAGGGCCGAGACGGGGGTCGGGCCCTCCATTGCGTCCAGCAGCCAGGACTGCAGCGGGAACTGGGCGGACTTGCCGCAGGCCCCGAGGAGCAGCAGGAGCCCGATCGCCACCAGCCAGTCGTTCGGCGCCCCCGCGGCGGCCGGGAAGACGGCGGCGAACGCGGTCGAGCCGAAGACCACCACCATGGATATGACGGCGAGCGACATCCCGAAGTCGCCGACCCGGTTGACGACGAACGCCTTCTTCGCCGCCACCGCGGCGGAGTCCTTGTGCTGCCAGAACCCGATCAGCAGGTAGGAGGCGAGGCCCACGCCTTCCCAGCCCACGTAGAGGATCAGGTAGTCGTCGGCCAGGACCAGCAACAGCATCGCGGCGACGAACAGGTTGAGGTAGCCGAAGAATCGTTGCTTGTTCTCGTCGTGCTCCATGTAGCCGATCGAGTAGATGTGGATGAGCGAGCCGACGCCGGTGATGAGCAGCGCGAAGGCCATAGACAACTGGTCGAGCAGCAACCCCACCGCCACGGAGTAGTCACCGACGGTGAAGAAGTCATACATCGGCACGGAGATTGCCCGCTCCTCAGGAGCGCGGCCGACCATCGAGAAGAACAGCACGGCTGCGAGCACGAACGCCAGCACCGGCGCGGCACAGCCGAGCACTGGGGCGATCCGGTTGAGTCGGCGCCCACCCAGCAGCAGCACCGCCGCGCCCAGCAGGGGAAGCGCGATGAGCAGCCAGGTCGAGGAGAACACGCCTTCGGCCAGGCTCGGGGTCTCCTCTGTCGTCTGCCCGACCAGCGCGGACGCGAGGGTCATCTGGCTCCTCACCGTCAGAGTTTGAGCAGACTGGCATCGTCCACCGACGCCGATCTGCGGGTCCGGAAGATCGTGACGATGATCGCGAGGCCGACGACCACCTCTGCGGCGGCAACGACCATGACGAAGAAGGCGACGACCTGACCGTCGATGTCGCCGTGCATGCGAGAGAACGTCACGAAGGCCAGGTTGCAGGCGTTGAGCATCAGCTCGACGCTCATGAAGGCGATCAGCGCATTGCGTCGCAGCAGCACACCCACCCCGCCGATGGTGAACAGAATGGCGGACAGAACCAGGTACGGCGTCGGGCTCATCGCCGCTCTCCTTCGTCGCCGACCGAGTCCTCGAATGGCTCGCCCGTTAGCTCTTCGACCTGGGCTTCCAGCCGGGAGACGTCGCCTGCCGACTCGTCGGCCACCCGGACCGTCCCACGGGCAACCAGAACCTTCGAGATCGACAAGTCGCTCGGCGTCCCGTCCGGCAGGAGCGCAGGGGTGTCGACCGCGTTGTGGCGGGCGTACACACCCGGGCTCGGCAGTTGCGAAGCCGCGACGCCGCCGCCACGGAACCGTCGTTCCGACAGCTCGCGCTGACTAGGCCGCCGGAACAGCCGCTCGCGGTGGGTCAGCACCATGGCCCCCAGAGCGGCGGTGATCAGCAGGGCGCTGGTGACCTCGAAGGCGAAGACATACCGGAAGAAGATCCGGTCTGCGATCGCGATGACGTTGCCGTCGGGCGCCGCGGAGCTCATCCCGGCCGGCGCTGGTAGCAGCGCGTTGGCCGTCACCGCGACGAGCAGCACGCCGAGGCCGAGGCCGGCCAGGACCGCAGCCACCCGTTGGCCGCGGATCGTCTCGACGCGGGAGTCGCTGGTGTCGACGCCGACCAGCATGATCACGAAGAGGAACAACATCATGATCGCGCCGGTGTAGACGACGATTTGGACCACGCCGAGAAACGGTGCCTCCAAGGCGATATAGAGCACGGCCAGGCAGATCATTGTGACGGCGATGAACATTGCGCCGTGGACCGCCTTGCGGGCGATGACCAGGCCTAGGGCAGACAGCACCGCGAGCGGCGCAATGATCCAAAACAGCACCGTCTCGCCGGTGTGGCTTCCGGTCTCGGCCGCCTGGGCGAGCAGACTCGCACTCATCAGCCCAACCCCTCAGCAATGTTCTGATCCTGAGAACCGCCGCGTAGACCGGCGCCCGAGCGCAGGTAGTAGTCGCGCTCGCTGTCACCCATCCGCATCGGATGTGGTGCCTCCTCCATCCCCGGCAGCAAGGGAGCGAGGAGATCCTGCTTCTCGTAGATCAGCTTCTCCCGGGAGTCGTCGGCGAGCTCGTACTCGTTGGTCATCGTCAGCGCCCGGGTGGGACAGGCCTCGATGCAGAGCCCACAGAAGATGCAGCGTAGGTAGTTGATCTGGTAGACGCTGCCGTACCGCTCCCCGGGAGAAAACCGGAGCTCATCGGTATTGGCGTCACCCTCCACGTAGATTGCGTCAGCGGGACACGCCCAGGCGCACAGTTCGCACCCGATGCACTTCTCCAGCCCGTCCGGGTGGCGGTTGAGCTGATGTCGGCCGTGGAAGCGCGGTGCCACCGTGTGCCGCTGCTCTGGGTACTGCTCCGTGACAACCTTGCGGAACATCGTCCGGAAAGTCACTCCGAAGCCGGCGACCGGATCGAAGAACCTAGGCATTCGTCCGCTCCTCTGAGCCGGAGTCGGGAGGGTATGCGGAGGGCCCAGCCCCCCGCTCGGAGGGCATCGGGGGCACGGGATGGCCCCCCGCGTGAGCGTCGAACTGTTCGGCCTCGGCCTCGTCGGCCACTTCTCGTCGGCGGTCGGGGATGATCACGCTGACGACCAGCATCAGCACCACGAAGGCGCCGCCCCAGATCAGCACGTCGCGCCGCCCGAGGCCTTCGTTGAACGCCAGGCGCATCGCCGCCACCAACAAGATCCATGCCAGCGAGGCCGGGATGAGGATCTTCCAGCCAACCTGCATGAACTGGTCGTAGCGCAGCCGCGGAAGCGTCCCGCGCAACCAGATGAACACGAAGATGAGCAGGACGACCTTGGCGATGAACCACAACAGCGGCCACCAGCCGGTGTTGAAGTAACCGTCGTTGATCGCGGAGATCGGCCAGGGTGCGCGCCATCCGCCGAGGAACAAGGTCGTGGCGATCGCAGCGACGTTCACCATGTTGATGTACTCGGCGAGGAAGAACATCATGTACTTCACCGAGGAGTACTCGGTCATGAACCCCGCCACGAGCTCGCCCTCGGCCTCAGGCAGGTCGAACGGCGCCCGGTTGGTTTCGCCCACCATCGAGACCAGGTAGACGACGAACGACGGCAGCAGGATGACCGCGAACCACATCCGCTCCTGCGCCTGCACGATCTGCGAGGTGGACATCGAACCCGCGAACAGGAACACGGCGACGAAGGAGAGCCCCATCGCGATCTCGTACGAGATCACTTGAGCCGAGGACCGGATGCCGCCGAGCAGCGGATACGTCGAGCCGCTGGCCCAACCGCCCAAGACAATCCCGTAGACACCCACCGAGGCGATGGCGAGCACCAGCAGGACCGCGACCGGCATGTCGGTCAGCTGAAGCGGTGTGACCACTCCGAAGATCGAGACCTCGGGGCCCATCGGAATGACCGCGAAAACCATGAAGGCGGGGATGGCGGCGATGATCGGCGCGAGGACGTAGACGACTCTGTCGATTCCTCTCGGGGTGATCGTCTCTTTGAGGATCAGCTTGACGCCGTCGGCGAGGCTCTGCAGCGTTCCCCACGGGCCAGTTCGGTTGGGGCCTACCCGGTGCTGCATGTGGGCGACGACTTTGCGCTCGTAAACGATGTTGAACAGCGTGAAGAGCATCAGCAGGACGAAGATCCCGACCGCCTTCAGCAGCACCAGCCACCACGGATCGTTCCCGAATCCGGGAACCTGTTCGGCCGTCTGGGCGACGACGGTGTGCAGGACGGTCACCCGACACCTCCAGCAGTGGGTTGGATCGGGCTGACGTCCGCGGGGGCGGCAGTGACGGTGACAACGTCCCCGGCGCGGGCACCGAGGTCGAGAGACACCCGCGAGCCAGGTGAGTTCTGTGGTACCCAGACCACGCGGTCGGGCATCTCGGTGATCTCGAGCGGCAGTGTCACCGAGCCGCGGCCCGACCTGACCATCAGCCCGGCGCCGTCGGCGACGCCGACCTCGGCCGCGGTCGCCGCCGAAACCCGCGCAACGGGCCGCCGAGCGGTGCCGGCCAGGTGCGGTTCTCCGTCCTGCAGGCGCCCGGCGTCGAGCAACATCCGCCAAGTCGCGAGCACTGCTTCTCCGGAACCGGGATTCGTGGTCACGCTGGCTGGCAGGTCTGGTGCCTCTGCCCGAGCGCCGTCCCATCGGCCCAGCTCTGCCAACTCGGCGCGGGCGGCCTCGACCGTCGGCAGGCCCAGGCGCACACCGACTTCGGCCGCGAGCGAGTCGAGAACCCGGCTGTCCGGCATTGCCGTGCTGTCGGCGAAGACGGCCGGGAACGGTCGCTCCCGGCCTTCCCAGTTGACGAACGTGCCGGACTTTTCGGTCACCGGAGCGACCGGGAGCACCACGTCGGCCAGGTCGGTCACCTCACTCCGCCGGACCTCCAGGCTGACCACGAAGCCAGCCGTTTCCAGCGCGGCACGGGCGGCCGCCGGATCGGGTAGGTCGGTCAACTCGACGCCGGCGACCACGGCCGCGCTCAGGCTGTTGTCGGCCAGCGCGCTGATGATGGCATCGGTATCCCGGCCGGCCCGGACCGGCACGTGCGGCACGCCCCAGGCAGCTGCGATGTCGACCCTGGCCTCGGCTTCGGCGAAGGGCCGGCCGCCGGGCAGCACGTGCGGCAAGGCTCCGGCCTCGAGCGCACCCCGCTCACCGGCGCGCCGCGGGATCCACGCCAGCCGCGCGCCACTCACAGTGGCGAGGTGGCTGGCCGCGGAGAGGGCACCGGGAACGCCGGCCAGCCGCTCGCCGACCAGTACCACCGAGCCGGCGGCCGACAACGCGTCGGTCAGGTCATGCACCCGTTGGTCACCATCGGCGATTGCACGGAGCACCTCCGCTTCGGTGCCGGGCGCAGCCAGTACCATTTCCGCGGCCAGCTTGGCCAGCCCGCGGCTGGCGAACGGAGCCACGGCGTATACCGTCGTGCCACGCTTGCGAACGGCCTTGCGCAGCCGCAGAAAGACCGTCGCTGCCTCTTCCTCAGGGTCTAGGCCGACCAGCAGGACGGTGCGTGCCTTCTCCAGATCCGAGTAGGTCACTCCCAACCCGGCGCCGGCGAGCCCGGCGAGGAAATCCGCCTCCTCGGTGGAGTGCACCCGGGCCCGAAAATCGACGTCATTGGTGTTCAAGACCACGCGGGCGAACTTTGCATACGCGTAAGCGTCCTCGACGGTGAGCCGGCCGCCGGCGAGGACCCCGACACCACCCTCGGCAATGGCGGCAGCCAGTCCACGAGCGGCCACCGCCAACGCCTCGGGCCAGGATGCTGTGACGAGCTCGCCGGTCTCCTCGTCACGCACCAACGGGTACGTCAGCCGATCCTCGAGGGTTTCGTAGCGGAAGGCGAACCGGTCCTTGTCCGAGATCCACTCCTCGTTGACCTCGGGATCGTCGCCGGCGAGCCGGCGCATCACCTTGCCGCGGCGGTAGTCCACCCGGATCGCCGCGCCGCAGGCGTCGTGCTCGGCGACGGACGGCACCGAGACGAGGTCGAACGGGCGGGCCCGGAACCGGTACGCCGCCGAGGTCAGCGCGCCCACGGGACAGATCTGGATGGTGTTGCCGGAGAAGTAGCTCTCGAACGGCTCCGCCTCGTAGATGCCGACCTGCTGGAGAGCCCCGCGCTCGAGCAGCTCGATGAACGGGTCTCCGGCGATCTCCTTGGAGAACCGCGTGCATCGCGCGCACAACACGCACCGCTCCCGATCCAACAGCACCTGGCTGGAGATCGCAATTGGCTTGGGGAACGTGCGCCGGACCCCTTCGTACCGCGTCTCCGGCCGGCCGTTGCTCATGGCCTGGTTCTGCAGAGGGCACTCTCCGCCCTTGTCGCACATAGGACAGTCGAGCGGGTGGTTGATCAGCAGGAACTCCATGATCCCCTGCTGGGCCTTGTCCGCGACCGGCGAGGTGAGCTGGGTGCGGACCACCATTCCGGGCGCGACCGGCATGGTGCACGACGCCTGCGGCTTGGGCATGCCACGGCCATTGCCCGCATCGACGACCTCCACCAGGCACTGCCGGCACGCGCCCACGGGGTCGAGCAGCGGGTGGTCACAGAAGCGCGGGATCTGAATGCCCAGCAGCTCAGCGGCCCGAATGAGCAACGTGTGCTCTGGCACACTCACCTCGAAGCCGTCGATGGTGAGCGTGACGAGCTTCGGTGCCGGCTCGACCGAGTCAGTCGACGGCGGCGGGTTGGCCGTGACGGTCATGTGGTCGCTCCCGCGCTCTGCGTGAACAGGGTGGAGGCATCCGGGTCGAATGGGCAGCCGCCGTACTCGAAGTGCCTGATGTACTCGTCCCGGAAGTGCTGCAGCGACGAGGTGACCGGCGCGATCCCGCCGTCGGCCAGGGCGCAGAACGACCGGCCGGCGATGTTGTCGGACAGGTCCAGCAACTTGTCCAGATCAGCTTCCGTGCCATGCCCTTCCTCGAGCCGGTCCAGGATCTGAACCAGCCACCAGAAGCCCTCGCGGCACGGGGTGCACTTTCCGCACGACTCGTGCTTGTAGAACTCGACCCAGCGGGCCACCGCTCGCACGACGCAGGTGGAGTCGTCGAAGATCTGTAAAGCCTTGGTTCCCAGCATGCTGCCCGCCTCGGCCACGCCTTCGTAGTCGAGCGGGATGTCGAGGTGGTCGGCAGTCAACAACGGTGTCGACGACCCGCCGGGCGTCCAGAACTTGAGCTCGTGCCCGTCACGGATTCCGCCGGCCATGTCCAGCAGCTCGCGCAGGGTGAGTCCCAGCGGACCCTCGTACTGCCCGGGTCGGGTGACGTGCCCCGAAAGCGAGTAGAGCGTGAAGCCAGGCGACTTCTCCGAGCCCATCGAACGGAACCAGTCCACGCCCTGGAAGACGATCGACGGCACGGAGGCGATGGTCTCGACGTTGTTGATCACAGTGGGGGACGCGTAGAGACCGGCCACCGCAGGGAATGGCGGGCGCAGCCTCGGCTGGCCGCGCCGACCTTCTAGCGAGTCCAGCAGGGCGGTCTCCTCGCCGCAGATATAGGCGCCGGCACCGGGGTGAACCGTGAGCTCCAGGTCATAGCCCGACCCGAGAATGTCGCTTCCCAGGTACCCGGCGGCGTAGGCATCCTGGACGGCCTGCTGCATGCGCCGGATCACATGCAGGACCTCGCCGCGGATGTAGATGAAGGCGTGCTTGGCGTTTATCGCGTACGAGGCGATGATCACACCTTCGATCAACAGGTGCGGTGAGGCGAGCATCAGGGGGATGTCTTTGCACGTCCCGGGCTCGGACTCGTCGGCGTTGACGACCAGGTACGTCGGATTCGGGCTGTCCTTGGGGATGAAGCTCCACTTCATGCCAGTCGGGAAGCCCGCACCGCCGCGGCCGCGCAGCCCGGATTCCTTCACCAAGGCGACGATGTCGGGCGGCTGGCGCTGGAGTGCAGCACGCAGACCTTTGTAACCGTCGTTTCGCTCATATCCGGCCAGGGTGAAGGAGTCGGGCTCGTGCCAGTACTGAGATAGCAGCGGCGTCAGCGTGCTCATCGGGCACCCTCGCCAGCCGAGGTCGGTCGAGGCGACTCGATAGCGCGGGATTCAGGCTCCGGGGCCGTCCAGCCTTGCTCGTGCGCGAGGGCGAGCCCGGCCAGGCTCGCGGACCCCGCCTGGACGCCGTCTTGTGCCAGCCCGTCCGGGAACCCGGCGATTACTCGGGCGGCCTCCTTCCAGGTGCAGATCCGGGGGCCGCGGGTGGAGTGGACCTCCGCACCTGCCTGCAGGCTCTCGACCAGTTCGAGGGCGGACTGCGGGGTCTGGTTGTCCATGAACTCCCAGTTGACCACCATGACCGGCGCATAGTCGCAGGCCGCGTTGCACTCGACTCGCTCCAGCGAGATCGTCCCGTCCTCCGCCGTTTCGTCGTGCCCGATGGCAAGGGCTTCGGTGAGCTGCTCCCAGATAGCGTCGCCGCCCATGATCGCGCACAACGTGTTCGTGCAGACACCGACGTGGTAGTCGCCCATCGGATGACGCTTGTACATCGTGTAGAACGTGGCGACGGCGGATACCTCTGCCTCGGTGAGCCCGAGTTCCTCCGCGCACATCTCGATCCCGGCTGGCGTCACGTAGCCGTCGTAGGCCTGGACCAGGTGCAGCATCGGCAGCAATGCCGAGCGAGGCTGCGGGTAGCGGGCGATGATCTCCCGCATCTCGGCCCGGGCTTTGTCGTCGAGGGCCGTCATCTGTCCGCTCCTCCCATCACCGGATCCAGGCTCGCCACGGCCACAATCACGTCGGACACCATCCCGCCTTCGCACATGACCGCAACGGCCTGCAGGTTGTTGAACGAGGGGTCTCGGAAGTGCGCCCGCCATGGGCGGGTGCCTCCGTCGGACACCAGATGCACTCCCAGCTCGCCGCGTGGGGACTCGACCGCCTGGTAAACCTGGCCGGCAGGGACCCGGAAGCCCTCGGTGACCAGCTTGAAGTGATGGATCAGACCCTCCATGGACTCGCCCATGATGTGCCGGATGTGGTCGAGGCTGTTGCCGAGACCGTCGCTGCCGAGCGCCAGCTTGGCCGGCCAGGCGATCTTCTTGTCGGCGATCATGACCGGGCCGGGCTCGAGCCGGTCCAGGCACTGCTCGACGATGCGAAGCGACTGGCGCATCTCGTCGATGCGGATCCTGAACCGACCGTAGGAGTCGGCGGTCTCGCGGACCGGCACGTCGAAGTCGTAGGTCTCGTAGCCGCAGTACGGCTGGGCCTTGCGCAGGTCGTAAGGCAGCCCGGTGGAGCGCAGCACCGGCCCGGTGAGGCCCAGGGCCGTACAGCCGGTGAGGTCGAGGTAGCCGATGCCGACGGTGCGGCCACGAAAGATCGGGTTCTCGTTGCAGAAGTCCTCGTACTCGCCCAGGTGATCCTCCATCCACCGGACGTACTCGCGAATGCTCTCGACCGCGCCAGGCGGCAGATCCTGGGCAACGCCTCCGGGGCGGACGTAGCCGTGGTTCATCCGCAACCCGGTCACGAGCTCGAAGATGTCCAGAGACCGCTCCCGCTCACGGAAGCCGATCGTCATCACCGTGAGTGCCCCGATCTCCATGCCACCGGTCGCGATGGCCACCAGGTGCGAGGCGATGCGGTTGATCTCCATCATCATCACCCGGATGACGGTGGCCCGTTCCGGGATCTGGTCGGTGATGCCCAGCAGCCGCTCGATGCCCAGCACGTATGCGGTTTCGTTGAAGAACGGCGACAGATAGTCCATCCGGGTGCAGAACGTCACGCCCTGCGTCCACGTCCGGTACTCCATGTTCTTCTCGATGCCGGTGTGCAGATATCCGATGCCGGCACGGGCCTCGGTGACGGTCTCGCCGTCGAGTTCGAGGATGAGCCGGAGAACACCGTGCGTCGACGGGTGCTGCGGGCCCATGTTGACGACGACCCGCTCCTGCCCCGCGACGGCGGCGCCGACGACGTCGTCCCAGTCCTGGCCGGTGACGTTGTAGACGGCGCCTTCGGTCGTCTCCCGGATGTCTGCGTAGACATCCTCGGGTGTCACCTCGTCCGCGGGAGCCACGAAGGTGACGTCATCCGCGGGCATCTGGTCGCGATCGGTGCTCATGTGTACGCCCTCCGCTCGTCCGGCGGGGGAATCGACGCGCCCTTGTACTCCACGGGGATTCCCCCCAGCGGATAGTCCTTGCGTTGCGGATGGCCCGGCCAGTCGTCGGGCATCTCGATCCTGGTCAGTGCTGGATGGCCGTCGAAGATGATCCCGAAGAAGTCGTATGTCTCCCTCTCGTGCCAGTTGTTCGACGGGTAGAGCTCCACGATGGACGGCACATGCGGGTCGTCGTCGGGGCAGGTGACCTCCACTCGCACCCGGCGATTGTGGGTGACCGACAGGAACGGGTACACCGCGTGCAGTTCGCGCCCTGCCTCACCGGGATAGTGCACGCCGTTGACGCCCATGCACATCTCGTACCGAAGCGCCGGATCGTCTCGGAGAGCCCGGGCGACCTCGACGAGGTGTTCTCGGCGGACGAAGAAGGTGATCTCTCCCCGGTCGACGACAACCTTCTCGACGGCGGCGTCGAACGGAAGGCCGGCCTGTTCCAGGACTCCAGTCAACGAATCACCGACGTCATCGAACTCTGGTCCCCACGGCCGAGGTGTCGACTCGATGCGGATCGGGTTGGTGTCACGTGCGACCAGCCGCCCGAAACCCGATGTGTCGCCGGTGCCGGCCACACCAAACATGCCGCGTTGGGTGGGGTGCTGCGGAGGCAACCCGGCGGCGCCCTCGTCGGGCACCTCCTCCGGAAGGTCACCGGGGCCGGGGGTCGTCGCCTCGGCGCTCGGCCGGTCGACGGTCGCCGGAGCGTCGCGAGGAGACGTCTTCTCCGCCTCACCGCCCGCAGGGGCGGTGGCCTCGTCGTGAGCCGGCGTGCGATCGTCGCTCATCGCAGCAGGCCCCTCATCTCGTGGGTCGGGGCGGCCTCGAGTGCGTGCTGCTCGGCCTCGGCCTCCGCCCGCTTGCGGTGCGGTCCGAGCGGCATGTGCAGGATCTTGTCGTGCAGCTTGAGGATCGCGTCCATGAGCATCTCCGGACGCGGCGGGCAGCCGGGCAGATAGATGTCGACCGGGACGATGTGGTCGACTCCTTGCACGATCGCGTAGTTGTTGAACATCCCGCCCGAGCTCGCGCAGACACCCATCGCGATCACCCACTTGGGCTCGGGCATCTGGTCATAGATCTGCCGCAGCACCGGCGCCATCTTCTGGCTCACCCGGCCCGCGACGATCATCAGGTCCGCCTGGCGCGGGGAAGCGCGGAAGACCTCCATCCCGAACCGGGCCGAGTCGTGCCGCGGCCCGCCGAAGGCCATCATCTCGATGGCGCAGCAGGCGAGCCCGAACGTCGCTGGCCACACCGAGCTCTTGCGCATGAAGCCGACCAGGCGCTCGACGCC
>DASSDH010000086.1:0-3196 GCA_035697245.1 Jiangellaceae bacterium | reverse complement strand
CGCACCGGAGAGGGGAGGGCTTGTGAAGGGTCTGATCACGCGTGCGCCGCTGCTCGCGCTCGCCGTGACGGCGTTCCTGGCGCCGTCCGCCGGTGCCTCAGGAGGCGGGGATGGCCCTGGCGGGAAGGCTTTGAACAAGATCCGCCACTTCGTCGTCATCTACCAGGAGAACCACTCGTTCGACAACCTCTACGGCGGCTGGGAGGGGGTCGACGGCGTCGCCAATGCTGATCCGGCACACACGACACAGGTCAACCAGGCGGGAACGCCGTATCAATGTCTGCTCCAGACCGACGTCAATCTCACTTCGCCGCCGCTGGCGGCCACGTGCACGAACACCGCTCCCCCGTTCACGAGCCAGTTCGCGAACGCTCCGTTTCGCATCGACGACTACATCGCGCCGGAGGACACGACGTGTCCGGCGCCCGGGATGTCGGCCCCCAATGGTGTCCCCAAGGGCTCAGGGCTGCCGGGCGGCTGCACGCGGGATCTCGTGCATCGCTTCTACCAGGAGCAGTATCAGCTCAACGGCGGTCGGCAGGACCGCTACGTGACCGGCTCCGACGCGGTCGGCCTGGCGATGGGGCACTACGACACGCGTCGGCTACCCGTCTACGAGTACTTGCACGCCCGCGGGCATCCCGCCTATGCGATCTCGGACCGCTTCTTTCAGGCGGCCCACGGCGGTTCTTTCCTCAACCATCAGTGGCTGATCGCGGCGGCCACTCCCGTCTTCTACAACGCCCGCAACGACGGATCGGCGGACGATCTGCACTCGCGGGTCGACGCCAACGGGATGCCCACCAGCTACCCGCTGTACGCCGCGACGGGGCCGGTCAAGGACGCCGAGTTGACGGTGCCGTGCGACACGGCGCCCCCCGCCGGACTTGCGTGCGGCGACTACGCCGTCAACACGATCCAGCCGCTCTACGAGCCGTTCCAGCCGGGCACCGCGGAGGAGCACCGGCTGCCGCCGCAGAAGGGGCTCACGATCGGGGATCGCCTGAGTGAGAAGGGGGTCGACTGGGCCTGGTACTCCGGCGGCTGGTCGAACGCGAACGGCGACGTCGGTGGACCGGGCTGGACGAATGGCAGCACGCCGGACACGTGCGCGGACCCGCAGACGGCGGCCGGGGCGGTCTGGCCGCACTGCCCCAACGCGCTGTTCCAGTATCACCACCAGCCGTTCAACTACTTCGAGGCTTACGCGCCGGGAACGGACGCACGCCGGCAGCATCTGCGTGACGAGGTTGAGTTCGAGGCGCTCGCCGCCGCGTCGCGGCGGCGCTGCCGGCTCGAGCCGGTGAGCTTCGTCAAGCCGATCGGCGCCGAGAACGAGCACCCGGGCTACGCGAGCGAGCACGCCGGCTCCGAGCACCTCGTCGACCTTCTGCGAACCCTGCAGCGCTCGCGTTGCGCGAGGGACACCATGGTTGTGGTGACCTACGACGAGTTCGGCGGCCAGTGGGATCACGTCCCGCCGCCCGGCCAGGGCCCCGCCACGCCGGGTCCGCACGATGAGATGGGCCCGGGCAGCCGGGTCCCCGCGCTCACCATCGCCCCCGGGTTGCGGCGGCCCTTCAGCGTCGACCGGGCCTCGCACGACAGCACGTCGATCATGGCCACGATCGAGCGCCGGTTCGGCCTGCGGCCGGTGACCGCGCGTGACGCCCAGGTGCAGGACCTCTCGACGGTCTTCGGCCGCCGCGGCCACCGGGGCGACCGCTGACCCAGGCCCTCAACCGCCCGCGAGCCGCGCTCGGCGAGGCGCGCTAGCTTGACGGGCATGACCGATGCTCGAATGGTGGACGGCCCGATCGGCCTCGTGGGCGCGGGCTACATCGGCCATCTGTTCGCACAGCAGTTCGCTCTCGCCGGTTACGAGGTACGGGCGTGGTCACGAGGCGGGTCGGCACGCACGTTGCATGACCGGTTGCGGCAGAGCCTGTCGTCGCTGGCCGAGACCGGCGCCGTGGAGAGGTCGGCGATCGACGGGGTCCTCGGCCGGGTCTCCACACACGACGACCTCGTCTCGGCGCTGGCACCCTGCGCCGCCGTCATGGAGTCGATCGTCGAGGACGCGCAGGCGAAATCGGCCTGCTATCAGGGCATCGAGGCCGCGATCGGCGCCGATGCGCTCGTATGGAGCTCGACATCCAACTTTCCGATGACACGGCTCGCCGCGGGCATGGCTAACCCCGAACGGGCCATCGTCGTCCATCCGGTGCAGACGCAGCTGATCATCTTCGTCGAAGTCGTCCCAGGGGAACAGACGAGCGACGCGACGGTCACGACCACGATGCGCTTCTGCGGCGACGCCGGCCTGCGAGCGGTTCGCGTGCGCAAGGAGATCCCTGGGTTCCTGTGGAACCGGGTCTGGTTTGCGATGTTGCGCGAGATGCTGCACCTCGTGGACATCGGAGCCGTAGATCCACTCGAGCTCGACTCGTTGGTCCAAACCACGCTGCGTGCCTTTGTCCCGGTGTTCGGACCGCTCCAGATGACCGATCTCATTGGCCACGACACACTGCGTGACATCTCCAACGCGCTCTACCCCGAACTCGCCACCGATCGGACAGCGTCGAGGACCATCGAACAGCACATCGCCGATGGTCGGCTCGGTGTCAAGAGCGGTCGGGGCTTCTACGACGACAACGACCAACGAGTCGCCGAGCTCACGGGCAGGCTCTACCGGATTGCCCGTCAGCTCGACAGCGATTCAGCTTGACCTGTCCCGATAGTCGCTCGCGATTGGTGAACGCCAGAGGAATCCGGCTCAGCCCACAATCCCTTTCACCGCCCGGTCGACCGGGCGGCCTTGCTCCATCTCCCACTGCACGCCCCAGGGATCGATCCAATAGAAGAACTTGTAGGGAAACGGGCTTATCTCCTCGGGAGTGTGGTCCTGGCCCAGGATCTCGATGTGGAGGCCACGTTTCCCGTAAGCCTGCTGCTGGAAACGGATGAACTCGTAGGCCGCCACCGCGTCCGGCACTTCGACCGCCAGGTGGCGAATGCCGCCCAGATCGTTCGTCTTCCTGAGGTGGATGGTTTGGTCGCCCCTGGGGTGATGGTAGGTGAACAGTTCCAAATAAACACCCACCTCAGGGTGCTTCAGAAAGCGAACGTCTAGGTTAACCCGGCCATCGTCAAATCCGGCATCGCGGGCGAACGAGCCCAGATCCACACCCGGGTA
>DASSDH010000085.1:0-17965 GCA_035697245.1 Jiangellaceae bacterium | reverse complement strand
CAATCCCGCGCCGGCAGCGGCCTCCAGCGCGTCCGGAGTACGAGTGGTTCGCAGACCTTCGATTGTGGCGGCGTGCATCAACTGCAGGAGCTGAACGGTCCACTCGACATCGGCCAGTCCACCCGGGCCGAGCTTGAGATGGGTGGACGGGTCGGCCCCACGCGGCAGCCGCTCGGACTCGACCCGGGCCTTGATCCGCCGCACCTCACGCACCTGCGCGTCAGTCAGCTCGTCGGCCGGCCAGCGGATCGGGTCGACCACCTCGAAGAACCGCTCGAGGAGCGCAGGCGGACCGGCCAACGGCGCGGCCCGGAGCAGCGCCTGCCGTTCCCAGACCTCACTCCGACGTTCGTAGTGAGAGGCGTAGGCGGCAATGGTCCGCACCAGCGGTCCCTGCCGGCCTTCCGGCCGTAGGTCTGCGTCGAGAGGCAGCGCCGGCTCGGGCGACGGGAGTGCCATCAGCCGGCGCATCTCGTTGGCAACAGCCAGGGCATCCATCGTTGCATCCTGGTCGTCGGCCCCGTCGAGTGGCTCGTGCACGAACAGCACGTCCGCATCGGACGCGTATCCCATCTCGTGGCCGCCGAGGCGGCCCATTCCGATGACGGCGACACGGGCCACCAACGGTTCACGACGCTCTGCCTCGATGGCGTGCACCGCCGCCTCCAGCGCCCCGGCGAGAGTTGCTTCCGCGACGGCGGTCAACGCCTCCCCCACCCCTTCGGTCGGCAGCAGGCCGACGAGGTCGGCCGTCGCGACGCGCACCAACTCGCGACGGCGCATGGCCCTGACCGCCTCGGCGGCCGCCACTGGGTCGTCGTGCCTGCCGACACCCGCGAGCACCTCGGCCTCGAGCGGCTCACGGATACGCGGCACCAGCTCCGTATCGTCGCCGAACATGGTGACCGCGTCTGGTGCTCTCACCAGGAGCTCGGTCGCAAACCGGCTCGAGGCGAGCACCTTGGCCATCCGCTCCGCCGCGGCGCCCTCATCGCGCAGCAGCCGCAGGTACCACGGGGTCTCTCCGAGTGCGTCGCTGACCCGGCGGAAACCGGCCAGCCCGGCATCCGGCTCCGGCGCATCGGCAAACCAGCCCAGCATGACCGGCAGCAACGTCCGCTGGATCGCCGCGCGGCGGCTGACTCCGCTGGTGAGAGCCTCGATGTGGCGCAGCGCACCGGCCGGGTCGGTGTATCCGAGCGCCTCCAGTCGTTGCCGGGCGGCATCGGGTGTGAGCCTGGCCTCGTCGCCGGGCAGCCGCGCCACCGCGGTCAGCAGCGGGCGATAGAACAGCTTTTCGTGCAGGCGACGGACCTCCCGGGCGTGTCGCCGCCAGGTCTCGAGCAGCTCGCGGACGGGTTCGCGCAGGCCGAGCGAGCGACCCAGTCGGCGCAGTTGGTCGTCGGACTGCGGGACGACGTGAGTCCGGCGGAGCCGCTCGAGCTGGATGCGGTGCTCGAGCGTACGCAGAAACCGGTACGCCTCATCGAGTACAGCGCCGTCCTCGCGGCCGACGTAACCGCCGGCGGTCAGCTGGGCCAACGCCGTGAGCGTGGCACCAGACCGCAGCGATAGGTCGCTTCGCCCGTGCACGAGCTGGAGCAACTGGACTGCGAACTCTACGTCGCGAAGCCCACCCGGGCCGAGCTTGAGCTGGCGGTCGGCCTCACCGGGGCGAATGTGCTCCACCACCCGCCGCCGCATGGCACGGACGTCGTCGACGAAGCCGTCGCGGTCGGCCGCGCTCCAGATCAGCGGTTGCACCTGATCCACATATGCCGCGCCCAGTTGCATGTCACCGGCGATTGGTCGCGCTTTGAGCAGTGCCTGGAACTCCCAGGTCTTGGCCCAGGTTCGGTAATACGCGAGGTGGCTGGCCAGCGTTCGCACCAGCCGGCCGGACCGGCCTTCGGGCCGAAGTGCGGCGTCGACTGGCCAGATGGTGCCCTCGGCGGTGTGGTCCGAGCAGGCCCGCATCATCGAGGAAGCCAGCTCGGTCGCGGTGCGCATCGCCGCGGCCTCGTCACCGTCGTCCATAGGCTCCGCGACGAAGATCACGTCGACGTCGGAGACATAGTTGAGCTCGCGGCCACCGCATTTGCCCATCCCGATGACGGCCAGCCGGCATGACGTGGCGTCCGGCGGCAGGCCGGCCCGGGCGATCGCGAGGCCGGCGTCCAGAGTCGCAGCCGCGAGGTCCGCCAGCTCGGCCGAGACCGCCGCCATGTCGAGCCCGTCGGCCAGGTCGAGCGCCGCAATCTGCAACAAACGGCGCCGGTATGCGACGCGCAGCGCGTCGAGCTGCGCGCGCGCGGCCACCGGCACGTCGCTGTCCGGGTCGGCGCCGACGACGCGAAGCATCGAGGCCCGCAGCTCACGGGCGTCGGGTCGATGATCGGGCTCGAGATCGGCCAGGTCATGCCAGTGCTCCGGATGCCGGACCAGATGCTCGGACAGCGCCATGGACAGACCCAGCACGGCCGACAGTCGCCCGAGCAGACGTTCGTCACCGGACAACGCCGCCACGAGTTCGGTCCGGTCATCGACCGCGTCGAGCAACCGGCCGAGAGTGACCAGGGCACGGTCTGGGTCGGCGGAGCGTCCCACCGCGGCGAGCAACGTGTCGTCCAAGGGCACGTCGGCCAGCCCGCACCGATCCAGCTCACGTGCCGCGGCCGCGGCGTCGGCGAAGCCGGCCCGGGCAAGCCACCCCACCCTGCTCGCCGACCGCCCGGTCGTGTCCACGGTGCGAACTTACCGGCGCCGGCCGGCCACCACCTGGGCGAAGCGAAGGGCCAGCGACTGCCCCGCCGACGCCACTTCGTCGTCCCGAGCGGCGAGCTCGGCCGTGACCGCGTCCGTGTCCACCCCGGGGAGCTCCTCGGCCCACGCACGGAACGTCGTCAGCGACACTTCCGGATGGAACTGCACGCCCCACGCCAGGGCGCCGACGCGGAACACCTGATGCGCGTACATGTCCGTCTCCGCCAGCCACGTCCCGCCGGCCGGGAGCTCGGTCACGGCATCCGCGTGCAGGCTCGGCCCCGGGAACGGATCCGGCAGCCCGGCCACGAGCACGTCGGAGGCGGCCTCCGCCCGCCACCGGACGTCTACGACCCCGCACTCGCGGCCAGGAGCGGCACCGACCTCGACTCTTCCGCCGCAGGCGACCGCGAGCAGCTGCGCACCCAGGCATATGCCCAGTGTCGGCACACCGGTCGACACCGCCACCGCCATCAGCTCTCGAGTGGCGGGCAGCCAGGGCGCCATGTCGTCGTCGTGTGCCGACATGGAGCCACCCAGCACCAGTAGTGCTCCGGCCGGCGACGACGGCACATCCTCACCTTTGTGGGGTCGAACCACCAACAGATCGAGCCCGGCGAACCAGCGCTCGAACCGGTCGATCGGACAGCCGGGCTCGTGCTCGACGACGAGCAGAGTGCTCACAGCACTGGCAGCATACGGTCCCGTTCGTAGGCGGTGACCTGGCGCCGGTAGTCGTCCCATTCGGCGCGCTTGTTGCGCAGGAAGAACTCGAACACATGCTCGCCGAGGGTCTCGGCCACCAGCTCCGAACCCTCCATCACCCGTATGGCCTCGTCCAGCGACGTGGGCAGCGGGTTGATGCCGACGGCCCGGCGTTCACGCTCGGTGAGCGCCCACACGTCGTCTTCGGCGCCCGGCGGCAGGTCGTAGCCGTCGGCAATGCCTTTGAGGCCCGCCGAGAGCAGCACGGCATAGGCGAGGTAGGGGTTACATGCGGAGTCCAGCGCACGGAACTCGGCACGGGTCGACTGGCCTTTCCCGGGCTTGTACATCGGCACCCGCACCAGGGCCGACCGGTTGTTGTGCCCCCAGCACACGTATGCCGGCGCCTCACCGCCACCGGCCAGCCGCTTGTACGAGTTGACCCATTGGTTGGTGACTGCCGTGAGCTCCGGGGCGTGCTCGAGCAGCCCCGCGATGAACGACCGACCGGTCTTGGACAGCTGATACTGCGCACCGGCTTCGTGGAACACGTTGCTGTCGCCCTCGAAGAGCGACAGGTGGGTGTGCATGCCGGAACCGGGATGCTGGGTGAACGGCTTTGGCATGAACGACGCGTAGACGCCCTGAGAGAGAGCGACCTCCTTTACGACCACACGGAACGTCATCAGGTTGTCCGCGGTCGTCAGCGCGTCGGCGTAGCGCAGATCGATCTCCTGCTGGCCCGGCGCGCCCTCGTGGTGACTGAACTCCACGGAGATGCTCATGTCCTCCAGCATGGTGATCGCCTCACGCCGGAAGTCGTGCGCGATGCCGTGCGGGGTGTGGTCGAAAAAACCGCTGGCGTCGACCGGCTCGGGTTCGGCGCCGGGCCTCGGCGGCTCCCTGAACAGGAAGAACTCGATCTCGGGGTGGGTGTAGAACGTGAAGCCCAGCTCGGCCGCCCGGCCGAGCGTTCGCTTCAGAACGTGCCTGGGGTCGGCGTACGACGGCGATCCGTCCGGCATCAGGATGTCGCAGAACATCCGCGCGGTCCCGTTGGAATCCGCTCGCCACGGCAGTACTTGGAACGTCGACGGGTCCGGCCGCGCCAGCATGTCGGCCTCGTACACCCTCGCGAAGCCCTCGATCGCGGAGCCGTCGAACCCGATGCCCTCGGCGAAGGCGGCCTCGAGCTCGGCGGGCGCCACCGCCACCGACTTGAGGAACCCCAGCACGTCGGTGAACCAGAGCCGGACGAAGCGGATATCCCGCTCCTCGAGGGTGCGGAGGACGAACTCTTGTTGCTTGTCCATGATGCCGAGTCTGGCCGAGCCAGGTTACGTACGCGTTTCCGCGGGGATCAACGCCGGTCTCGGCGGTCGAAAGCCTCGTCGACGGCTTGGCGCAGGTCGGAGAGCCGTACGCTCGAGGACGTGCCACAGATCCGTCTCGCCCTCGCTCAAGTCAATCCGACCGTCGGGGCGCTGGAGGCCAACGCCGATCTGGTGCTGCGGTTCACCGCACATGCCGCGGACCGCGGGGCGCATGTCGTCGCGTTCCCGGAGATGGTCTTGACCGGATACCCGGTCGAAGACCTCGCGCTGCGTGGATCGTTCGTCGAGGCCTCTCGCCGCACACTGGCCACACTGGCGACCCGGCTCGCGGCAGAAGGGCTCGGCCAGGTTGCGGTCGTCGTCGGGTACCTGGACCGTGACGATGACGCAGCCCACACGCAGGGGCTCGGCCGGCCCAAGGGATCACCGCAGAACACCGTTGCCCTCCTCCACGGGGGACGGGTGGTCACCACCCAGGCGAAGCACCATCTGCCGAACTACGGAGTCTTCGACGAGTTCCGGCACTTCGTCCCGGGCGACCATCTGAGCATCGTGCGGCTGCACGGGATCGACGTGGCGCTGGCGATCTGCGAGGACCTCTGGCAAGAGGGCGGACCGGTCGCTGCCACCCGGGCGGCGGGTGCCGGCCTGCTCGTCGTCGTCAACGGTTCGCCCTACGAACGCAACAAGGACGACGCCCGTCTCGACCTGTGTGGTCGACGCGCCGCACAAGCGGGTTGCGTTCTGGCGTACGTCAACATGGTCGGCGGTCAGGACGAGCTGGTTTTCGACGGCGACTCCCTCGTGGTCGGCGCCGACGGTGCTGTCCTGGCTCGGGCGCCGCAGTTCGAGGACGGCTGCCTGACTGTCGACCTGGACCTTCCGGCGGCGACAGCCGCTGGACCCGCTGTCGGCGAGACATCTCATGAGTTCGCAGCGGACTATCTGGTGCGACGGAGCGTGCTGTCGACGGAGTGGCTGGCGCCGTACACCCCCGAGCCGGCCGGAGTGGCGCCCCGGATCTCCGACCAGGGGGAGGTCTACGCGGCAGTCGTCACCGGCCTTCGCGACTACGTGCACAAGAACGGCTTTCGGTCTGTGGTGTTCGGCCTGTCCGGTGGGATCGACTCGGCGCTGGTCGCCGCGATCGCCTGCGACGCCATCGGCGCCCAGAACGTGTACGGGGTGTCGATGCCCAGCAGCTACTCATCAGAGCACTCCAAGTCCGATGCGCGGGATCTCGCCGATCGCACCGGGCTGCGTTACTCGACCATCCCGATTGCTCCGATGGTGAAGGCGTTTCTCGACAACATCGAACTCACCGGCCTGGCTGAGGAAAACCTGCAAGCTCGGGTGCGGGGAGTCACGCTGATGGGTCTGTCCAACCAGTACGGGCACCTGGTTCTCGCGACCGGCAACAAGAGCGAGCTCGCAGTCGGCTACTCCACGATCTACGGCGACGCCGTCGGCGGCTACGCACCGCTGAAGGACGTGCCGAAGACGCTGGTCTGGGAACTGGCCCGATGGCGGAACGCGGCCGCCCAGGAGAGCGGCAAGATCCCGCCGCTCCCCCAGGGGTCGATCGACAAGCCGCCCAGCGCCGAGCTGCGCCCTGGCCAGCTCGACGCGGACTCGCTACCCGACTACGCCGTACTGGACGACATCCTCGACGACTACGTCGAGCAAGACCGCAGCTCGGCCGACCTGGTGGCCGCCGGCTTCGATTCCGAACTGGTCCGCCGGGTCATCAGAATGGTGGATGCCGCCGAGTACAAGCGCCGGCAGTTTCCACCCGGCCCGAAGATCACTGCCCGCAACTTCGGCCGCGACCGCCGGGTTCCCATCACCAGTTCGTGGAAGGAACCCTCCCTCTGACCTCAGACGTCTTCGCGGCGGCCGGACTCGGCGATCGACTCGGGTTCCTCCCGCGGCATGAGCACGTAGGTATGCAGCGCCCACGCCGCCACCCCACCAAGAAGCGGCCCGATCAGCCAGGCCAGGGTGCCGCCCCACACGCCGCCCACCAGCGCCGGGCCGAAACCGCGTGCAGGGTTGAGGGCACCGCCGGTGAATGCGCCGATGGCCAGGATGCCAGCGGTGATGGTCAGGCCGATCGCGAACGGGTACACCGACGCCGGCGCGCGGCGATCGACGACGGTGCCGTACACCACGAGAACCAGGAAGAACGTGGCGATCATCTCGAGCACGATGCCGACGAGGACGTTTATGTCCGGGGCCAAGGTCGGCGTGCCGTTGGCCACCGCTTCACGGTTTAGCGTCAGCAGCACCACCACTGACGCGATGACCCCGCCGAGCAGCTGCGCCGCCCAGTACACACCAGCCATCGGTAGGTCAATCTTGCGGCCGAGAAACAGACCGAGCGTGATGGCGGGGTTGAAATGTCCACCCGACACGTGCCCAAGCGCCGCGACCATCACCGCAATCGCGAGGCCGTGCGCCAAGGCGATGCCGGTGAGATCGGCTGCGCTGTTGATGGCCATGATGCCGATGAAACACAGAGCGAACACCCCGAGTGCTTCTGTGACGGCATTACGGATCCACGTGTCCGGCATGGGCGAACTCCGATCGATCAAGCGTCAATTCCGGCCCAGGCTAGCCCTCCCGCCGTAGCGACTGCAGTACCCCTGGATCGACGTGTGTCGACGCCCGTTAGGTAGCGATGGCGGCGGAACGTGGGAGGATTGGTGGTGTCAGGGGACCTTCCCGAGGCCTCGAGACACGAGGAGTTCCGATGACCCAGGAGTCGGCGCCGCTCTACGGCGGACAGCTCTCCCGTCGCGTGACTATCCGCGACCTGAAAATGGCCAAACAGCGCTCCGAGCGCTGGCCCATGCTCACCTCGTACGACATGTACACCGCCGAAGTATTCGACGAAGCCGGCATTCCCGTGCTGCTGGTCGGCGATTCGGCGGCCAACAACGTCTACGGGCACGCCGACACCGTTCCGGTCACGGTCGACGAACTCATCCCGCTGGCCCGGGCCGTCGTGCGATCCACCCGGCGGGCACTCATCATTGGCGACCTACCGTTCGGTTCGTACCAGCTGGGGCCCGAACAAGCGCTCGAAACGGCTATTCGGTTCATGAAGGAGGCCGGCGTCCAAGCGGTCAAGCTCGAAGGCGGAGTACCGGTGGCGCCGGCAGTGCGGAGGATCGTCGATGCCGGCATCCCGGTCATGGGGCATGTCGGCTTCACTCCGCAGAGCGTCAACGCACTAGGCGGTTACCGCGTGCAGGGCCGTGGAGACGACGGCCCGCGGGTGCTGGACGCGGCGAAGGCGCTCGAGCGTGCAGGAGCCTTCGCCGTCGTGCTCGAAATGGTCACCAGCGAGGTGGCGCGACAAGTCACCGGTGCCTTATCGATTCCCACGATCGGGATCGGAGCGGGGCCCGACTGCGACGCTCAGGTACTGGTCTGGCAGGACATGGCTGGGCTTCGCACTGGCCGTCTCCCGAAGTTCGTCAAGACTTATGGCAACCTGCGCGGCACGCTGCTGGAGGCGACCAAGGCATTCGCATCCGATGTGGTGTCCGGTTCGTTCCCCGATGACGAGCACTCTTATCGCTGAGCGGACCCGTTGTCGCCCCACTCGTCTTCTGCCTGCTCTCGGGCGTCCCACTCCGCGGTCCGCGCGCGGGCCCGGTCCAGGGCGCCCTCGGCCTCCTGTACTGTCGCGTACGGCCCCATCCGGCGGTAGTTCGGGCAGCCGTCTTCACCCTCCACCCGCTCGTGGTCGAGACACCAGTAGTACGCCTCGCTCACCGAAGCACCTCCTCAACACGCTTTTTAGACTTCCCACCATGCCACCTGTGCGGCCTGGACAGCTCTCGCCGATCCGAGAGGTGCCGGCGCAGATCGCACGACCCGATTACGTCGGACGTAGCCGGGCCGAGCGAGACGGAGCATCGGAGGTCAAGGACGCCGACACGATCGAACGCATGCGGGCCGCCGGCCGGCTCGCCGCCCAGGCAATGGTGGAAGTCGCGCGGCATATCCAGCCCGGCGTGACCACCGACGAGCTGGATCGGGTCGGACACGAGTTCCTGTGCGACCACGGCGCCTACCCATCCACGCTCGGATATCCCGGCTCCGGCCGCGGGCCGGCTTTCCCGAAGTCGTTGTGCACGAGCGTCAACGAGGTGATCTGCCACGGCATCCCAGACTCGACCGTCCTGCAGGACGGCGACATCGTCAACATCGACATCACCGCATTTCGTGACGGGGTTCACGGCGACACCGACGCGACCTACCTGGTCGGAGACGTCGACGAGGAGTCGCGGCTGCTGGTCGAGCGGACCCGGGCAGCGATGCTGCGGGGCGTGCATGCTGTCGAGCCCGGACGAACCCTCAACGTGATCGGCCGGGTCATCGAGTCATATGCCCGACGGTTCGGGTACGGGGTGGTGCGCGACTTCACCGGACATGGCATCGGCACCGCTTTCCATTCGGGCCTGGTCGTCCCGCACTACGACGATCCGTCGGCGACGACGGTGCTCGAGCCGGGCATGACGTTCACCATCGAGCCGATGCTCAATCTGGGCACGCACGAGTGGCGAATGTGGGACGACGGCTGGACCGTCCTCACCCGAGACGGCCGCCGGTCGGCCCAGTTCGAGCACACGGTGCTGGTGACCGACAGCGGCGTCGAGATCCTCACCCTGCCCTGAGCGCCTGGTCATAGCGGCGCAGTACCAACCGGGTTATCGCCGGATGGGGCAGTAGCGGTCCGGTGACGACGTCAGCACCGGCGTTGCGAAGCTGGTCGTGGAAGAACCCAGGTGCCAACAGGTAGGTCGCAATCGCGACTCGGCGACCTTCTGACCGCAGCTGGGCGACGGCTGCGTCGACGCGAGGCTCAGCAGCGGAGACGTACGTCGCAACAACCGGTCGGCCGATCCGCGCGGTCAGGGCGCTCGCCGTGCGCTCCACATCGGTGACCGCTCTCCGGTCCGAGGAACCCGCGGCGGCGAGCACAACTGGGTCGTCGCAGGAGACAACCGCGGCGCCGAGGCGCTCCCCCAGCACGTCCACGAGGGCCGGGTCCGGGCCCAACGCCGCGGTCATGCGAACCTCCGGTCCTGCGGTGGCGACCGCGGCGGCGATGTCTACATGGACGTGATAGCCCGACGAGAGCAGCACCGGCACGACCACCGCCGCCCCGACGTCGGATAGCGCGTCGGACAGCTCGGGCTGCTGGACGTCGACGTAGGCCTCGACGATCCGCAGGCCGGGTCGTGCGGCCGCAACCGCCGACCTGAGATCGTCGACGACTCGACGGCCAGCGATGTCGCGGGTGCCGTGTGAGCACGCGACCAGAGCTGGGGCGTCGTCCACGGCATCAGCATGCCCTGGTTGTCTTCCCAAGCGTCGGGAATGCTGGAGTCATGGCGGGAAGCGACAGCGGGCAGGGTTTCGGGATCGATATCGGCGGCAGCGGTATCAAGGGTGCGCCGGTCGACATGCGGCAGGGCGGGTTCACCGCCGAGCGAGTGCGGATCGAGACCCCGGAGGTGTCCAATCCCGAGAACGTCATCGACATCGTCCTCGAGATTTTGGCCAAGTTCGACTGGGACAAGCCGTTCGGCTGCGCATTTCCGGGCGTCGTCCACCACGGCGTGGTCCGCTCCGCTGCCAACGTGGACAAGTCCTGGATCGGCGTGGACCTGCAGTCAGAGCTTCGGCGACGAACCGGCCAGCCCGCCGTCGTCGTCAATGACGCCGATGCCGCGGGAGTTGCGGAGGGCCGGTTCGGAGCAGCGGCGGGTGTCGACGGCGTGGTTGTCCTGACGACGCTCGGCACGGGCATCGGCAGTGCCGTCCTGCTCGACGGAGCGCTGCTGCCCAACACCGAGTTCGGGCACCTTTACCTCAAGGGGGGTAAGGAAGCCGAGAAGCATGCCGCTGCGTCAGTTCGCGAGGAGAAACACCTGTCCTGGCAAGCGTGGGCGAAGCGTTTGCAGGGGTTCTATGGACATCTCGAGTTCGTGATGTCGCCAGAACTGTTCGTGGTGGGTGGTGGAGTCAGCAAGAAAGCAGACAAGTTCCTGCCACTGCTCGACCTGCAGACCCCGATCGTTCCCGCCGAACTACGTAACGACGGTGGCATCATCGGGGCGGCGCTGCTGGCCGTGGAGGGCGCACCGGAGTAGCGCCGACTGACACGTAGAATGGGAGGTGGACGAGCTGGCCGGGCGGCCGCGTCGGAACCGTCAAGGCTCCGCCGAGGAAAGTCCGGACTCCACAGGGCAAGGTGGTGGGTAACGCCCACCCGGGGCGACCCGCGGGACAGTGCCACAGAAAGCAGACCGCCGGGCGCTTCGGCGCTCGGCAAGGGTGAAACGGTGGTGTAAGAGACCACCAGCGCCCGGGGTGACCCGGGCGGCTCGGCAAACCCCACCTGGAGCAAGGTCATACAGGGAGCGTTCGAGGGCGGCCCACCCGAGCTCCCGGGTAGACCGCACGAGACCATCGGCAACGGTGGTCCTAGATGGATGGTCGCCAGTCCGGCTTCGCCGGGCTACAGAATCCGGCTTATAGGCCAGCTCGTCCGCCCTACCTGCGCTGACATCCGCGATACGCCGTCTCACCAGCGCAAACACCCCCGAACGTTTCCGGCCGTTTCCGGCCGTTGCTCACCCTCATGTGCGCCAGATGTGCGCCGCAACGCCCGCGGACCGCCGCACGGGCGGGACCGCCGCCGAGCATCACCTCGACAGCGGTCCCTTGGCCGATCCCTAGACCTCTCAGCCCGAAGGGACCAACCCAATGTCCGAACCTACCGACCGAGCCCCCACCCCGACAGAGCGGTTGCTCGCCGCACTCGACCCGCAAACCGACCACAACGTCGGCCTGGCCGTCGTCATCGCGCAGGACCTGCCCGGCGACACCGCGGCCACGCTCGCCGAACTCATCGAAAGGCGGATCGGCCGGGTACTCGCCAACCTGGTGCTCGCCGAGCACATGGCCGAGACCGCGACCACGCTCGGCGTCCCCGACCCGGCCCAGCTCGCCGAACTCACGCAGGCGCACCGCCGGCTAGCCCGGTCGCTGCAACCGCAGGGCGACGACCGCGGCATGCTCGGTGCCCTGGCTACCTGGTTGGGCGCCGACCGCGCGTCTCGGCTGGCCGGCATGGTTAGCCGCGCGATCGCCGGCGCCTACGAACGTGGCCACGCGGAGGGCTGACCCGCCGGAGCCGTCAGAGCGGCCCGGAACAGCACCGTGGTCCGCTGACGGCCGAACCGAGCCACCCCGGTGTCATTCCCCCTTGCCCGGGGTGGTTCGTCGCGTCTACGGGCCGCACAGCGGCGGCTCGGTCGCCGACCTTTCAGCCGACCGCGTTGCCGACCGCACTAAGGATGAGCCCGACGAACAGGAACGCCCAGCCGACCGCCTGGAGCCGCAACCCGCCCACGGCCACCTGACGGGACAACGCACGCACCTGGTCAATCTCGCCCGTGAGCGCAGCCTGTGCGTCGTCGTGCCTCCGTCTTCGGCCGCGAGGTCATCACGTTGCCGCTGCACCTTCTGGTGCAGCTCGTTGATCCGTTGCGTCACCACGGCGGCGTACGCGGCGAGGTCGGTAGCCGGATCGGGTGGTGGTCCCCAGCCGACCCGTGCCGTGACAGACCCGGCGATGCCGATCGCGGCGGCCGCGCCGGCTTGCACGAGCTGAGGCTTGCCCGGCCGGCGTAGCAGCTTCCGGAGCCGGTTCTGCACGGCCCGCGCCCGTGACGTGACCGGGCGCAGCATCGGCTCGAGGAACCGCTCGTCGCGTGCGTACTCATGCCGGGTCTGTCGGAAGCCGGACGCGGCGCAGATCAGGCCGATGAGCTCGAGCACCGCGCCTGCCGTCTGTACCGGGCGCCCGCGCGCCCGGTTCCGCCGGCGCAACCACCGCGATCCGCGCCGTGCCTGTGGGTGGGCTACGGTACGGCTCGTGTCGCTGCCGGTCACCACCGAGGCGCCCGTGGACAGGGCGCCCGACGAGCCGTGGACCCGCCGGTGGGGTTGGGCGCGCCTGCCCGGCCCGACACCGGCGTTGTTGGGCTACGTCGCCGTCCGGGCTGTGTGCCTCCTCATCCTCTGGAAGTTCGTCGACGTCCATGGCGGTGACTACTGGCACCTGCTCGGCAGCCGGTTCGACGCCGGGTGGTACGAGCAGATCGCCGACCACGGCTACAACGCGGTCATTCCGCGGCTGGCCGACGGCACACCGCGGCCGAGCAACCTCGCGTTCTTCCCGTTCTACCCCGGTCTCATCTGGCTGGTGATGGCGGTCACGCCGTTCTCCTCCGCCGCGGCGGGGCTTATCGTGGCGTGGCTGTTCGCCCTCGCCGGGGCCTGGGCGATGTACGAGATCGGCAACCACCTGCACGGCCGGACCACCGGCGTGCTCCTGGCGATGCTCTACGGCGTGCTGCCGCACGCCGTCGTGGAGAACATGGCCTACAGCGAGCCGGTCTACACGGCGCTGGCCGCCTGGACGCTCTACGCGCTGCTGCGGGCGCGCTGGCTGGAGGCCGGGGTGCTGTCCATCCTGGCGGGCCTGTGCCGGCCGACCGCCAGCGCGGTGGTGGCCACCGTCGGTCTATGCGCTCTGGTCGCCATCGTCCGCAGGCGCGACGGCTGGCGGCCGTGGGCGGCACTGGTGCTGGCCCCCCTCGGCTACCTCGGCTACCTCTGGTGGGTGGGCGAACGGTTGGGGCGGCTCGACGGCTACTTCTACATGCTGAAGACCGCCTGGCAGGTCGAGTTCGACGGTGGCGCGGCGACGTCGCAGGCCGTCCGTGACGTGCTGACCAAGCCGCAGAGTCTCAACTTCTACGTGATCACCGCCCTTCTCGCCGTGGCGGTCGTGCTTCTCGTCAAGCTGTTCCTGGATCGTTACCCGCTGGCGATCCTGACCTATACCGCACTTACCGTGCTGTTCGTCATCGGTGCCGGCGGCCCCGCGTTCTACGGCAAGGGGCGCTACCTCCTGCCCGCCTTCACCCTGCTGCTGCTGCCAGTCGCCGCGGCCCTTGCCAGGGCGCGGCTGTCCACCCGGATCCTGGTCCTGTGCCTGCTCGCGGCGATATCCGGCTGGTACGGCGCCTACCTGCTCACCGTGTGGTTGTCCTCGCCGTGAGGTTGTCGCGACGCGCACGGCAACGCGAAGGCCACCGACTGATGGCGGTTCGGCCGCCGCTTCGCAGCCCCCGGTGCCGGCCCCTGGCCGGTGGTAGAGTGCCCGAGCCTCCCGCAAGACACCCATCAGGAAGGGCCGTCACATTCTGACCTGGGTGAAGGGCCTGCTGGGCCACGTACCGATTTACGTTGCGCTCCAGCGCGGCCTGGGCGCCGACCGGCTGCGGTACGGGTGCCTGGACGAGCTGGCGCTCAAGGACGGCGACTGCGTACTGGACGTCGGCTGCGGCCCCGCGTACTACTTCGAGCGGCTGCCGAAGGTGCAGTACTTCGGGTTCGACACTGCGCCGCGCTACATCGACTACGCCCGGAAGCGGTGGGGTGACCGCGCTGAGTTCCGCTGTGAGATCTTCGGCGAGGAACACCTGGCGCAACTGCCCCCGGTCGACGCGGTACTCCTGTTGGGCCTGCTGCACCACATGTCCGATGACGATTCCCGGGTACTGCTCGACCTCGTCGCCCGGGCGCTGGCCCCCGGCGGCCGGGTGATCAGTGTGGACACGTGCTTCGAGCCGAGCCAGGGCCGGATCTCCCGGTGGATGTCGGAGAACGACCGGGGCGAGCACGTACGGCAGCCGGACGGTTTCGTCACGCTGGCCCGCGAGTCGTTCGACACGGTCGACGGCGACGTGCTGTCCGGTGTGACCCGGGTGCCGTCCAGCTTCTGGATGATGCGGATGAGCGCGCCGAAGGTGGCCGCGCCCAGACCGGTGGGGGAGGGCGCCGGTCAGTCCGCCTGAGCCTGAATCCACCGTTGTTTGCGGCGATTAGGGCGTGTTGAGCGCGTGAGAGTGCTCTCTGCGCTGGAGGATCACGGTTACCACACCAAAGATTCACCGGCGCAAGGGAGCACCCTCGTGGTGACAGCATCGCACAGCCTGGACCGCTTGATGGTCAGCGCCGATGACGGTAACGCGGTGTCGGATGCGGGTCTGCTGGTGGCGGCGTCGCTGGGTCAGCATCTGGGCCTGCCCGGCCTATTGGCCGAACATGTCACGGTGCCGGGCAGTCTGGGCGCGCATGCGGATGACAAGTGCCCGACGGTGATCCATTCGTTGTTGGCCGGTGGGGACTGCATCGACGACGTTGACGCCCTGCGGGCGGGCTCGACGCAGGCGGTGCTGGGGCATCGGGTGGCGGCGGCGTCCACGGTGGGGTCGTTTCTGCGCGCGTTCGGGTAGATCGAGCCGCTGCTGGTGGACTGGCTGCGGTCGGGGTTGGTGCCGGGCGCACAATTGATGTTCGAGGATCCGCGCGCACGCAGACCCCGAGCGACATCGTCGCCCAACGCGTGAGAGAGGTCCGCGAACGACGCCGCATGAAGGCGAGCGACCTCGCCGAGCGTTGCGACGAGCTGGGCATGCCGCTGAGCGCGACGGTGATCTCCGACATCGAGACCGGGCGACGCGGCCCGGACGGCCGGCGGCGCCGGATCGTGTCCGTGGACGAGCTGCTCGTCCTCGCGACCGCGCTCAACGTGTCGCCGGTCGATCTGCTCATCGCACCGGACGCCGGCATGTCGTCCTACCCGTTCGCACCTTCCCGGGCCGAGTCGGCTAGAGACGTCCGCGACTGGGTGCGCGGTTTCGTCGTGCTCCCCGGTGGCGACTGGCAGAAGCACCTGTCCGAAGCGCCGCCCGAGGACTACTACCTGCAGGACGGCGTGCCGTTCCCGCGGTGGCGGCGGGTACCGGAGGACGACGATGGCTGACGTCGACGACCGCTGGTTCCGCACCGACAAGGCCGGCGAGAGGATCCCCACCGCCCGCCACGGCGTGGGCAAGCGGTGGGTGGCCCGGTGGCGCGACGACAACGGCGCGCAGCGGTCCAAGGCCTTCGATCGCAAGGTCGACGCGAGCCAGTGGGTCGCGAACATCAGCGCGGACCTCAGCCGCGGAACCTACATCGACCCGGCGGCCGGCAAGGTGAGCTTTGCCGACTATGCCCGAGAAGTGGCGCGCCGACCAGCTGCATCACCGGCCGGCCACGGCGGCGCAGGCCGAGTCGCGGCTCAGGTTGTGGGTGTACCCGGTGATCGGGGACCGGCCGACGTCGACGATCCGCCGCAGCGACGTCCAGCGCGTGGTGAGCCTGGCCGCCGAGCGGAACGCGCCGGGCACGGTCGAGGTGATCTACGCCTACACGTCGGCGGTGTTCAAAGCCGCGCTGCTGGACCGCGTGGTGTCCTCGAGCCCGTGTGTGACGATCAAGCTCCCGGAGCGGCAGCGGCAGCGGATCGTACCGCTGACCACCGACCAGGTCGGCGTGATCGCCGGCCGGGTCGATGTCCGATACCGGGCCCTGGTCCTCGTGGCCGCGGCGACAGGTCTGCGCAGCGGCGAGCTGCGCGGCCTGACCGTCGACCGGATCGCACCTGCGCTGCACCTGCGTACGGCCGTGCCGGCCAAGCGGGTCACGACGTTGCGGATCGACCGCCAGCTCGGCCGCATCGACGAGGGCGAGCCGGTGTTCGCGCCAGTCAAGACCCCGGCCGCGAACAGGTCCGTCCCGGTCGGTGCGTCGGTCGCGGAGCTACTCGCGCGGCACCTAGCCGAGCACGGGCCAGGCAATGGCGGCGTCGTGTTCAGCGTCCCCGGTGGCCCGCCGATCGACCGCCGCCGGGCCGGGCACATATGGCGGGCCGCCGCCGACGGGATGAACCTGCGGCCGCGGTCCGGCTGCCACGACCTGCGCCACCACCACGCCTCGCTGCTGATCGCGGCCGGGTTGAGCCCGCGCGCGGTGGCCGACCGGCTCGGCCACAAGGACGCCGCCGAGACGCTCACCGTCTATGCGCATCTGTGGGTGGATGACGAGGACCGGGCGGTCGACGCGGCCGAGCGGGCGTTCGCGGGTGTGCTGTGATGTGCGCCAGATGTGCGCCGAGCGACCGCGCGAGACGCTGCGGCCCAGGTCAACGGCCTAACCGTGCTCCGGCGGCCAGCATCCGGCTTACAGGCCAGCTCGTCCCCCATGGGCGCCGTCGACACCGCAGGGCATGGGCGGCCGGCTCGCCCGGGCTGCTCCGTCGCTGCAGGCACTCGGCTGGACCGTGGAGAAGCTCGTTCGATCGAACAAGAAGGGCTCCCGAGGATAGGAAGTCACACCACCAGCAGAGGAGTACCCAGCAGGGTCGTCAGCAACGTCAGCGTCGCCAGATCAGCAGGTCGAGACGCTGTTCACTGGCGATGCCATCGTCAGCGCCTCGTCAGATAGCCAGCACGTTTCCGCAGGTCAGGCCATTACTGACGATGCTGACATGCCAGCAGGTACCTCCTCTAGTCGGCTCTCACTAGTCGCTCCGCCATGCCCTGACTGCTCCTGGCCAGCAGACAGCGACGAACACGGCCGCATCTGCGGGGGGGCTGCGTGACTATTGAGCAACAACTAGTCATGTTCAAAGTCACAAGACAGAAGGACTGGCATGACCACGATCACCGCTGACCGTGGCCGCATAACCGGTGGCCAGCTCCGCACCCGTTGCACGGTGTGCGACTGGAGCCAACCCACGGTCGTCGCGCACAGCCAGACCACAACCCACGCCGACATCGACGCGCTCATGCCCGCCATCGGCGAGCACATCGACCAGACAGGTCACCCGGTCCGCATGGCCCTGCTCACGCTATGGACCAACGACGTCGAGGAGACCGACCTCACCTTTCACCCGCGGGACGTGTCATGACCGCCTCACCCTGGCCGCCCGGCCTGCGCCCGCCCGACAACGTGCCGCACTCATGGCGGTGCAGCCGGCCACCGAGCCAGGACCACCTCGTCACCGACCAGGACGGTCGACAGCAGATCGTCAAGCGCTGCCCGGGTTGCAAGTTCGGTGCTGTCAATCCCTCCGTCGACGGCGGTCGGGACGTCGCTGGGGGTGTCGGTCGCGTCGCTGGGGGTGTCGGTCGCGGTGCTATCCAAATCGGCGGTACTGGCCTCGACTCCTCCGATGGCAA
>DASSDH010000084.1:0-5324 GCA_035697245.1 Jiangellaceae bacterium | reverse complement strand
TGCTCCCCGACCGAGTGCCGCGTCGAGCTGTTCGGCGAGATCATCGTCTCCGTACCAACCGCGTGCGCGGAGCGCGTTGACGCAGTCGGTACCGAGCTCGACTGCATGCTCGACGCGGCCGATGATTGCGACCAACAAGCCATCGCCCAGGAGCTGCAACGCGTCGTCGCGCAGCCCGCCACTTCGCACGATGGCGACGACCGCCATGCCGTCGTCGCGGTAGATGGCGCCACGAAGCGATCTTCTCCAGTCGTGTTCGGTCATCGGGCCCATTGTCGTCGCCGCGTGGACTGCAGGCTGCCGCGCTCAGCGGGGCCCGACGCCTCCGTCGCCGCCAATGCCGGGCAGGTGCTGGTACGCCGCTCGGATCGCGTCACGGAACGGGACACCGGCGACGACGACGTCCAGCTCCTCGAGTTGATCGAGCACTGCTCCGGGGCAGTCTGGATCCACCAGCAGGCTCGCCGAGGCCGGTGGCACGTCGGTGAATCGCGCCAAGGCTCCCGGTGGGAATGGCCACCACGGGGCTATCTCGTCGGCCGGCAGCTCATCGCCACGGCGGTTCTGCAACGGTCGGAGGAGCTCATCGCGGGAACGGCCGCGCCAGCGAAGCAGCAGCCACGGATCGGTGTCGAGCTGATCGGCGAAGACGTAGAGCACGGCGGCGATGTGCTTGCACGGGTTCTCCCAATCCGGGCAGCTGCAGTCGGCGCGCACGTCTCTCCAGGCCCCGGGGAAGAGCGCGACGCCGGCCGTGTCGAAGGCGCCTTCGAGATCGGGTGGCACCTCGCCGGCGAGGAGCCGGGCGACGAAACCGATCTTGGCCGCCATCGCCGACTCGATCCTTCTCCATTGCGTCGCGCTCGGCTCCGGAAGAGAGACGGTTACGAGATACGGCGTGCGACGCGAGCCCTGCACCTGCGCGGCGATCAGCGCCGTTCGCACGTCCAGAGTCAGGACTTGGCCGGAGCGGGCGTAGCGCCGGCCACGCTGCATGCGAGCACCGAGGCCATAGGACTCGAGCACATCGATGAACCGACGCGACCACCAGGTCTCGGCCATCGCGCCGCGCCGCCTCGACGTGACCAGCCCGCCTTCGGCAGGTCGCGGCACCGACGCAGGGTAGCGCTGCCACGGGTCGTCCCACCTCCGGCGCGGCATCAGGCGATCTCCCTCGTGCGCAGCGCCACGAGGTCACGCAGCTCGTCGGTGCTGAGCTTGGTGAGCCAGTCCTCCCCGGTGCCGATGATGCGTTGGGCGAGGTCGCGCTTGGCGTTGATCATCTCGTCGATGCGTTCCTCGACGGTGCCCGCGGCCACGATCTTGTGGACCTGCACGGTGCGCCGTTGGCCGATGCGGTGGGCGCGGTCGGTGGCCTGGTCCTCCACTGCCGGGTTCCACCACCGGTCGAGGTGGATGACGTGCGACGCGGCGGTGAGGTTGAGTCCGGTGCCGCCCGCCTTGAGCGACACCAGGAACAGCTGCGGGCCGCTGGCGTCCCCGAACCGTTCGACCATCTCGTCTCGAGCAGCCCGTCGGATGCCGCCGTGCAGCCACAGCGACTCCTGTCCGAACCGTTGCTGCAGGTACGGGCGGAGCAGCTCGCCCCAGGCAGTGAACTGGGTGAAGCACAGCACCTTGTCGCCCTCGGCGAGGATCTCCTCCAGGAGCTCCTCCACGCGGGTGAGCTTGCCCGAACGGCCCTGCAGCGCCGACCCGTCGGCAAGGAAGTGAGCAGGGTGGTTGCACACCTGCTTGAGCCGGAGCAGGCCGGCGAGCACCAGTCCTCTCCTCGAGATGCCCTCAGCTTCGTCGGCGCCGCTGAGCAGGTCGTCGACGACGGCTTGGTAGAGCGTGACCTGCTCGCGCGTCAGCGGGCAGTGGTCGACGGTCTCGATCTTGTCGGGTAGGTCGGTGATGATCGTCTTGTCGGTCTTCAGACGGCGCAGTACGAACGGGCCTGTCACGCGCCGGAGCAGCTCGGTCGCTTCAGGATCGCCGTCGCGTTCGATGGGGAGTGCGAACCGCTCGCGAAACGATCGTGCCGGGCCGAGCAGCCCGGGGTTGAGCACGTGCATGATCGACCACAGCTCACTCAGCCGGTTCTCGACCGGTGTGCCCGTGAGTGCGACGCGTCGCAGGGCATCGAGCTGCTGGGCCGCCTTGGCCTGCGCGGTGGCGGGGTTCTTGATCTGCTGTGCCTCGTCGAGGACGACCCGTCCCCACGCAATCGACGTCAGCTGCTCCAGGTCGCGTGCGAGCAAGGAGTACGTCGTGAGCACGACGTCGTGCACGCCAGCGCGCCCGGCGAACCCCTGCTGGCCGTCGCCGTGGCGATCGGGGCCGTGATGCACGAGCACCCGGAGCTCGGGCGCGAAACGCAACAGCTCGCGCTGCCAGTTTCCGAGCACCGATACCGGACAGACGACGAGCGTGGGCTGCCCGGTCGGTTCGGCGAGGAGCGTGGCGATGAGCTGCGCGGTCTTCCCGAGGCCCATGTCGTCGGCGAGGCAGGCACCGAGGCCAAGGCGTCCGAGGAACGCCAGCCAGCCGGCTCCCCGCTCTTGGTACGGCCGAAGCACGCCTTCGAAGCCGGCCGGCGTCGGTAGTGGCTCAACGGTCGCGTGGAGCGCGTCGTCGAGGAGCGACGACAACCAGCCAACGGCGGTGGCGTCGACGCCCACGACCTCGAGACCGTCTCCGACGCCGAGCTCGTCGATCCCCAACCCGGCGCGCAGCAGCTCGCGGGCAGTCGCCTCGGCACGGGTGCCGATACTGTCCAGCAGATCGCCGACGCGGCTCGGATCGATCTCGACCCATTGGCCCCGCAGTCGAACCAACGACTGCTTTGCGTCGGCAGCTCGAGCCAGCGCGGCCAGGTCGCGCTTGGTGAGTCGCTGCTCGCCGAGAGCCACCTCCCAGTCGAAGGCCACGATCGCGTCCATGCCGAGACCGGCGCCGCGACCGCTCGCACCGGGCGATGGCGACGAGCCCTTCACCCGAGCTCGCAGTCCCAGCCGCGATCGGTGTGCCCACCACGACGGCAGCAGCACCCCGATGCCGGCGTCTTCGAGCCAACCAGTCCGATCGCGGAGAAGACGCACGACCGAATCGCCGTCGATCGCCACGCCCGTCGGCAACGCCTCATCGAGGACCGGAGCCAGCTCGGGAGCGAGGCGCGCCAACCGGCCCAGCGCCGCGAGCGTCTCCTCGATGACATTCGTTCCGAACGGTGACTCACCGTGGAGCACGTCGGCCAACGGGATGACGAGGCTCGGCTCGTCGCGGTCTTGGACGAGCAGCTCGACAAGCCAGTCGTCCGCGCCAACCGGCTCGTGCACCCGAAGGCACAGCCGGACCCGGCCGCCGACGACCGAGGCGGACCTGACCCACGTCTCGACGACATCGGCGAGGGCGCGGACCTTGGCGGGATCAAGCGACGGGGGCAACCACGGATCGGCGGACACCAACGATCGCATCCAGGCCTCGGCCAACGTCGGTCGGCCAGGGCGTCGCCGGACCAGGAGGACCTTCTCGGAGGCCAACTGTTCGCGAACCATGCCGTCGACTGCCTCCGCGAGCCGGGACGCCACCCGGCGCTGCGCATCCGCCGATCCGTCGGGGACCAGCCCCGCGACCAGGGCGCGCTGCGATGCGGCGGGCGCCGGCCACCACCAAGACCGACTCCGCCCATCGCCTTCGACGGCGAGGCCGGGCAGGACTCGACCGCTTGTCACGAGCGCTGTGGCGACGAGGGCGACAGTGTCGTCCGCGGGCTCGGCGGTGGGCGACGTCGGGCGAGCACAGGCCACAGCCGATCATCATGCCCGCGTCACCCTGGCACCTTGCGCATTTGGACGTCGCCCGCCAAGACGCGGCACCCCGCAGCTGTGCGCGTTGGCCGCGTTCTGCGATGCACATCCGGACGACGAGGCACAGGCGGGCGCCGTCAATTGGCTTCGACCGATCACCGGAGGTAGAGCGCTCTACGACGGAGCGGACGGTGCGGGCGTGCTGGACGACCTGTCAGACGAAACCGCAGATCACGATCCTCGACCGCACGTCGTGGATGCCCGAGGCCGAGGTCGGCAACGTCTACCCGTGACGACAGTCACTGGGAGCGTCACCCAACGGCCGCGATCGTCATCCCCTCCGCTGTCGCCGCAGTGAGCAGCGCCTCGTCCCCTGCGACGACGACGACGTCTGGATCGCTCACTCGATCCGCGGCCGCGAGGTGCACAGCGTCATAGCCCCGAAGGCCGTGCGCCTCTGCGAGTTGCCCTGCGTGCCGAGCGAGCGCGTCGTCGATCTCGACGAGATCGAACTCGTCGTATCTCGAGTCGAACTCGGTCACCGCCGCCCGAAGCTGGCGAGCCGTCAATCTTCCGAGGCGGCGCGCCTGTGCGAGAGCTGCGCGACCCTCGGGGTACAAGAGTCGGGCGCTCACAACGCGGTCGGCCCCATCCCACAGCGCGGCCGCTCGAGCCGAGCCGGACTCGACTACGAGCAGTGGCACAACGGCGGAGGTATCGAAGTACGCGATCACCTGCGCTGGTCGGCGACGAGATCGGACACCGTGTCCTTGGCCTTGATGGGCTTTCCGGCGCGGCGCTTCGGCCGCTGAGCCGGCGTCACGACACCCTCTGCGATGAGGCGGTCGAGGACCCGCTCGGTCCCGAGGGGAAGAACGCGGGCGATCGCGTGTCCTCGATCAGTCACGACGAGCTCCTCACCGCCGCGCACCCGATCGAGGTACCGGCTCAGGTTGTTGCGCAGCTCTCTGACGCCGACCTCCATGGGAAGCACTCCTCTGATGTAGCCACTCGACAGGCATCAGTGTAGCCACATTTTCCGCAGTAGAGCGCTCTACGACGGAGCGGATTCGGCGGTCTCAGCGGACGTCAGGGTGGACGAAGCCCCAGGTGACAGACACAAGCTTCATGTCATGGACGGCTGTAGCCGCCTTGCCAAGGTGAGGGTCGCGGGTTCGAGTCCCGTCGTCCGCTCCACGGAACCCCTGGCCCGGCCAGGGGTTTTCTTGCGTTTGACCTGGGGTTTCCCGTCGCATGGTGTCGAGAACAACCCGACATCGAGGAGGCACCATGGCCAAGGCGACTGTTGCTGATTCACGGCTCCGGTAGGTCGACATGATCGGCGGTGCGCCGGCGGTCCCGCGGCCGGCCGTGGAGTGGCGCGCCGGCTGGCTGCGCGGACCGCGACATGACCTCGCCATGGCCCTGCTGTGGGTGCCGTTCGCGGTGGCGGCTTACGCGGTCAGCAATGATCCTGACCGTCTCCGCACGCTCGTGTCGTTCACGCTGTTG
>DASSDH010000083.1:0-12262 GCA_035697245.1 Jiangellaceae bacterium | reverse complement strand
CCACCCAATGTCGAACAGATGTTCGGATAGGTCTAAGGAGTGTTACCCCGCCAAGCGCGGCAGGAACGAGATGTCGACGAGGTAACGCTCGGGCCGCGTTGGGTCGACATAGACATCGAGCGTCTTGCGATTCTCGAGATGAGGGGTGGGATCGAACCAGATCGGATCGGAGGTCAGCACACGCACCTCGTCCCGGGTGGCGTCGTGAACATCAACCTCCAGGCGGAAAGGCGAGCTGCCCTGAATCTCGACCGAGTCGGTGACGACTCGTGGCGAGTCGCCGTTCAGGTGGTGCCCGTGTGCGCGCAGCCACTCGGCGTCGGCCACGCTCGTCACGCGCGTGCGTCGGCGGGTGTACCAGGCTGAAGCGACAAAACCAGCACCAACCATCGCCAAGACGGCCGGCCCCAGCCAAACGTGAAATATGCCGCTCAGTTGCGCGCCGTACGGATCGTCTGGGTCGTAGAGAACCTCAACGCGGTCGCCGGGCGACTCGGACGCCGGAGAGGAGCCGGAGGAGGAGACAAACTCGATCGTCTCGGCGTTGGCTGTGACAAAGCGCACGACCGGATAGAAGACCGTCCCCTCGGAGTCGCTTCGGCGTGACAGGTCGACGACCGTGCCGGTCGCATGCTCGGCTTCGGCCACGAACCGCACAGTGCGCACGAACATCACCGCGCCAACAATGAGGATCACGACGCCGATCGCCATAAACAGGCGCCAGGACCAGCGCGCCAGGACATCCCGGTTCACCCGCCGCTCCTCTCCCCAGGCCGCGGTCGAAACCGATCTTCCAGCCGCATTCTCGCCGCTGGCAGCCGGGCCCGTGTCGGATAAGGCACAGATTTGGGCTCGTAATCCTCACTGTCCGTGCCGGCAGGACATAGGAGCGTCGATCGCAACCCCGGAATCGTGGTCCAGCTAGCCGAGCAGCCCGTCAAGCTGGTGGCGAGGTCGACCAGTGACGGAGGCAGCGCTCCGCACTTAGATTCGGGGTGTTCTCGCAGGTCGTGAAACCCCCGTCACGCCTTCTCCAGATATTCGGCGCGCTCGTCGCCGGCCAGTTCGGACACGGCGTCGGCAAGCGGCAGCCAGCGACGCAACTCCGGGTCGTCGGCCACATAAAGGCTCGCTGCCTCGCGGGCGGCGAGGATGACGTTCTCATCGTGAATCACCGACAGCAGACGCAGACTCGACCGTCGCCCGGACTGGGCGGCCCCGAGTACATCGCCCTCACGACGCTGTTCGAGGTCGACGCGCGCAAGAGTGAAGCCGTCTCGGGTGGCGGCGACGGCGGCCAGCCGCCCGCGGGCCGGGCTGCCCTCGGGGAGCGCGGTGACCAGTAGGCAGAGGCCGGGCACCTCACCCCGCCCGATCCGGCCGCGAAGCTGGTGCAGCTGCGAGACACCGAACCGGTCCGCGTCCATGACAACCATCGTGGACGCGGTCCCCACGTCCACTCCGACCTCGACGACTGTCGTCGCCACGAGAACCGGCGCTTCCCCCGAGACAAACCGACGCATGGCGCGGTCCTTTGCATCCGGCGACATACGGCCGTGCAAAGCCTCGACCTCCAATCCCGCCAGCGGACCGGCGCGCAGCATCTCCACCACGTCGAGGACCGCGATCGGCCGACCGCCTGCTTCCCCGTCGGGTTTCGCGTCCGGCTCCGGCACATCGCCGCCTATGCGCGGACAGACGATGTAGACCTGGTGACCCTTGCCGACCTCCTCCTTGGCCCGCTGCCAAGCACGGTCCAGGAAGTGTGGCTTCTCGTCGACTGGCACCACATGCGTCGTCACGTCCGCCCGCCCGGCCGGGAGCTCGCTGAGGGTGGACACCCACAGGTCACCGAACACGGTCATCGCAACCGTTCGCGGAATCGGAGTTGCGGTCATGACCAGGACGTGTGGCCGAGTGTCGCCGGGACCCTTCGACGCCAGGGCGGCGCGCTGCTCGACGCCGAAGCGGTGCTGCTCGTCGACCACCACAAGACCGAGGTCGGCGAACTGCACGCGGTCCTCCAGCAGCGCGTGTGTACCGACGATGATCCCCGCCTGGCCGGAGGCCGCGTGAAGCAGCGCTTCGCGGTGGGCCTCCGCGCCCAACGACCCGGTGAGCAACGCGACCCGGGTACCGGCGTCCGAGCCGCCGAGCAGTCCACGCTCGGCCAGCGGCCCCAGTAGTTCGGTGAGCGACCGGTAATGCTGCTGGGCCAGCACCTCCGTCGGCGCCAGCAACACCGCTTGGCCGCCGCTGTCGACGACGGTGAGCATGGCGCGCAGCGCCACGACCGTCTTTCCCGTGCCGACTTCGCCCTGAAGCAGCCGATGCATCGGGTGGTCGCGGGCGAGGTCGGCGGCAATTTCATCGCCGACGCGGATCTGACCCGCCGTGAGCTGGAATGGCAGCCGCTCGTCGAAGGCATCGAGCAACCCGCCGGCCGCTGCCTTGCGTGGCACCGCGGGCAGCGCTGCGGCCGACTCGCGCCGACGGGCCAGCTCGACCTGGAGGACAAATGCCTCCTCGAAGCGGAGCCGGTGTTTGGCCCGCTCGACATCCTCGCGCGACGCTGGTCGGTGCACGGTCCGTAGCGCGGCCACAGCGTCCATGAGCCCCAATCGCCGCCGGATCTGCGGCGGAATCGGATCGGGAACGGCACCGAGGGTGTCGAGGACTACCCGGACGCAGCGCGCGATCTTCCACGTAGCAAGGTTGGCGGTGGCGGCATAGACGGGAATGAGCTCGTCGGCGAACTCCTCTGCCACCGCCGTGACGTCAGAACCTTCGGGGAGAAGAACGTAGTCGGGATGGGCGAGTTGGCGGTGCCGGCGGTAGACCCCCACCGTGCCGGCGAACAGCCCGATCCGGCCTGGCTGCAGGTCACGCTCGCGCCAAGGCTGGTTGAAGAAGGTCAACACCAACCGTCCCCTGCCGTCGGTCACGACGGCCTCGGTGATCCCACCGCGACGGGTCTTCATCCGCCTCGTGGTCACCGACTCCACCCTGGCCAGCACGGTGACCTGCTCGTCGAGCTGCAGGGAGTCGAGATCGGTCAGCTCGCCCCGTTCGGCGTACCGCCGCGGATAGTGGCGCAACAGGTCGGCGACGGTGTGAACGTCGAGCCCGGTGCCAAGCGCGTTGGCAGTCTGCCGACCCAAGGTCTTGGTCAGCGGCTCGTTCCATTCGGCCGGCATCACTCCACCCCGATCAGCAGCGGGTACCTGGGCTGGCCGCCCACGTAGACCACCGTGTCGACCCCGGGGTGGCTTCGCCGAACCGCGTCGGTCACCGTGTCGGCCAGCGCACGATCGGATTCAGAGCCAGCGACGACGGTGACCAGCTCTCCCCCGGCCGCGAGCATGCGCTCGACGACCCCGACGGCAACCGCGCGCACGTCGTCACCGATCACGACGAAGTCGCCTTCCACAACTCCCAGCACGTCGCCCGGCTGGCACACCCCTGCCGACGTGACGGCCTCGCGCACCGCGACGGTCACCGCGCCGTGCCTGGTGTGCCCGGCTGCCGTCGTCATCGCCACCACGTCGGCGTCGAATGTCCGCGCGGGTTCGTGCACCGCAGCGGCGGCGATTCCCTGAACCTGGGCCCTGGTCGGGATGACCGCGACCCGCACGCCAGCAGACCTCGCTTCGGCCGCGGCGGCTTCGGCCACGGCGATGCCGTCGCGCGCGTTGGGCAACACGACGACCTCCCCCGCTCCGCTGCGTTCGATGGCGGCCAGCATCTCCGCAGTCGACGGTCGGCCTACGGAGGTTTGCACCACGGTGACACCGGCCGACTCGAACAGCGTGGCCAAACCATCCCCTGCGGCGAAGGCAACGACCGCTCGGGCTCCGCCATTCGGCTCCGGGCGGCCGAGCGGCTCGGTCAGGTAGGTGACTCGGATGCGGTGTGGGCGGCCGGCCGCAATTCCGGCCTCGATGGCGGCACCGGCGTCATCGACATGGACGTGGACGTTCCACAGCGGCTCACCACCGACGACGATCAGCGAATCACCGAGGGGTTCGAGCATCGTCCGCAACGCCGGAATGGCGCTCTGCGGCGCGTCCAGCAGGTACATCACCTCATAGGCGGGCGACCCCTGAGTGGTGGTGTCCACAGTGACGGTGGTGTCCGCAGTGACGGACCGCACCGCGTGCTCGGTGACCGTCCGCGGATGGTCCAGCGGCCGGCGGCCGGTCAGAATCATGTCCAGGGCATCGAGTACGACGGTCAGACCACGTCCACCGGCATCGACCACGCCCGCCCGGCGCAGGATCTCCAGTTGGTCCGGCGTGCGGTTCAGGGCTTCATGAGCGGCGTCGGCCGCGGCGAGCGCGACGTCGGGAGAAGAGGCCCCGGTTTCGGCGCGCTCCGTGGCGGCCTGCGCCGCGGCTCGGGCTACTGAGAGCATCGTGCCTTCGACCGGGTGTGCCACCGCGGCGTAGCCGGCGTCGGCCGCCTTGGTCAGGGCCGCGGCGAACACGGCCGGTTGGGTCGCGGTGTCACCCGCGGTGCCGAGTGCGTCGGCCACGGCGCGGAACATCTGCGCGAGGATCACACCGGAGTTCCCCCGCGCACCCAGCAGCGCGCCGCGCGCAATGGCGGCCAGGGCCGGACCCAATGCGGCATTCTCGCGATGCGCCCGTTCGGCCGCCTCGGTCGCCGACTCCAGGGTCAGGTACAGGTTTGTTCCGGTGTCACCGTCGGGGACCGGATAGACGTTGAGTGCGTCGATCTCCTCACGTGCCTCGGCCAACCCGGCGAGCGCAGCCCGGCACCAGCGCAGGACCACCTTCGCGTCCAGGACCGGTTGGCCAACCATGGCCGGGCCTCCTCGTGCTCACCACCTGGCGTGGAGGTTAGCTCGCGCCGCCGACCGGCCGGAGCGTCATACAACGGGTGAACACTCGATCATGGATTTGGGGCTTACGTTGCGCCCCGGGTAACCTGTTCCGGTTGCCCGCCGCATTCCAGTTTTTGAAGGAGTTTCCCCGTGGCTGCCACCTGTGACATCTGCGGCAAGCGCCCGGGCTTCGGCAACTCGATCTCCCACTCGCACCGCCGGACGCCCCGCCGCTGGTATCCCAACATCCAGTCGGTGCGCACGGTCGTCAACGGCACGCCGAAGCGGATCAAGGTCTGCACCTCGTGCATCAAGGCTGGCAAGGTCAGCCGCTGATCGTCTGAAACGACGGTCAATCCCGAAAATGCGCGTGGCCCGGATCACCTTCGTAAGGCTCTCCGTCGACAGTCACGCCTTCGCCTGCTGATACCCGGCCTACAACCCGCCACGGTTCCGGCAGAGGCACCCCGGCCGGAAACGTCGCCGCGAGCGCGTTGTCGTCGCCGCCGGTAAGAATCCAGTCCAGCGGCTTGGCACCGATGGCGGCTGCGGCATCCCGGATCGGCGCGGGCACGTCGAAGGCACCGCTGTCGATGTCCAGGGCCACTCCGCTCGCCTGCGCGACATGGCCGACGTCCGCGAGCAGCCCGTCGCTCACGTCGCACATCGCGGTCGCGCCCAGTTCGGCCGCTTGTGGACCTGCGCGATAGGGGACGGCCGGCCGCCGGTGTGCCTCCACCAGCACTCGCGGTGACCTGAACCCTCGGCTGAGCACCCGGAAACCGGCTTCTGCCCAGCCCAGCCGGCCACAGACGGCAACGACGTCGCCCGGCCGGGCACCGGCACGCGTCACCGGAGCCCGGCCCCGGAGGTCTCCCAACGCAGTCATCGCAACCACGACGACATCGGATCGGACGACGTCACCGCCGACCACGGACACGCCCAGGGGGTCGCACTCCTCCCGCAGGCCGTCGGCGAAGCCCAGCGCCCACGCTGTGGGCAAATCCGCCGGCGCCCCCAGACCCACGACCAGGCCGGTTGGAACCGCCCCCATCGCGGCGACATCGGCGAGATTCTGCGCCGCCGCCTTGTGGCCGATGTCGTCCGCTGACGACCAGTCGCGCCGGAAGTGGCGGTTCTCCACCAGGAGGTCGGTGGTCACGACGACGCGGCCGTCCGCGGTTGCCAGCACCGCGGCGTCGTCACCCGGGCCGACGATCACCCCGCTTCCTTGCGGCAGCCGGGCCGTAATGGCGGCGATCAGGCCGAACTCACCGAGGTCGGCCAGCTTCTCCGACATCAAACCCCCTCGATGATCTGCTCACGCGGTAGGTTTGCCCGCGACGTTCGGACATCTTCGCCCAGGAGCTTGGAGGACGCGCGTGGTGGTGCAGGCCTACATCCTCATCCAGACCGAGGTCGGCAAAGCGGCCGACGTTGCGCGCGAGATCGCCGAGATCGAAGGCGTGACGATGGCCGAGGACGTCACGGGCCCGTACGACGTCATCGTCCGGGCCGAGGCACGCAATGTCGACGAGCTGGGCAAGCTCGTCGTCGCCCGCGTCCAAGCGGTCGATGGGATCACTCGCACGCTGACGTGCCCGGTCGTTCACATCTGACGGCGGTCGCACTGGGCGGGACGCTCCTCGTCGGCTGCGGTCTCGGCGCGGTCGACGTCGAGCCGCACGACGTGGTGCCCGGGAGCGAACGGGCCTGCGCAGAGCTCCTCGAAGCGCTGCCCGACGTGGTCTCCGACGCGGTTCGTCGCGACATTGAGCCCGCCGCCGAACAGGTGGCCGCGTGGGGTGATCCGCCGGTCATCCTCCGCTGCGGCGTGGCTTCCCCTCCTGAATACCGGCGTGACGCTCAGCTGCTCGACGTCGAGGGCGTGGGTTGGTTTCCAGTCGACGGCGAGGGCGGCACATTCTTCACCGCCATGGATCGCCATCCATATGTAGAGGTCGCCGTGCCCGACGAATACGCACCTGAGGCCGTGGTGCTCGCCGATCTCGCCGCGGCTGTTACGTCAGCGATTCCGCCGTCTTAACGCAGACCCGTCGGACGGCCGAGCGCCGTCGTCAGCAGCCGGTCGACCAGCGCCGGGTAGTCGAGGCCGGTCGCGGCCCACAACATCGGGAACATCGAGGTCGGCGTGAACCCCGGCATGGTGTTGAGCTCGTTGACGAGAACGACGCCGTTCGGACGCAGGAAGAAGTCGACGCGAGCCAGCCCTTCACAGGCCAGTGCCTGGAACGCCTGGGCGGACAAGGTCCGGACTCGGTCGGCCACCTCGGCATCTAGATCGGCGGGCACGTCGAGAGCGACATGGTCCTCGTCGAGATACTTCGCATCGAAGTCGTAGAACTCGTGGGTCTCGTCGACCCGTATCTCACCGACGACACTGGTGTCCGGAGCCTCACCGCCCCGGCCTTGCAACACCCCGCACTCCAGCTCCCGGCCGACGACCGCCTCCTCGATGACGACCTTGGGGTCGTGGCGGCGCGCGTCGAGGACGGCTTCGTCCAGGCCTGCCGGTCCCTCGACCTTGGTGATGCCCACGCTCGAACCGGCGCGAGCAGGCTTAACGAAGACCGGCCAACCGAGGGCGGAAGCCTCTGCGGCCACGCGATCTCGCTGCGGCTCCCATGCCCCCGGTTCCACGATGGCGTGCCGGCATACGGGTAGCCCGTGGGCAGCGAGCACGAGCTTCATGTAGTGCTTGTCCATACCGACCGCCGATGCCAACACGCCGGACCCGACGTACGGCACGCTCGCAAGCTCCAACAGCCCCTGCAATGTTCCGTCCTCGCCGTACGGGCCGTGCAGCAGCGGCAGCACGACGTCGACCTCACCGAGCGTTCGGGGTACCGCGCCTGGCTCGGAGACGATGATCTCGGCTGCCCCGGCGCTGCTGGGCAGGAGCACCGTGCCGCCGTCGTCGGCCACTTCTGGCAGCCGGCCATCGGTGATCGCCAGCGTGGCCGGATCCCCGGGACCCAGGACCCACCGCCCCTTCGGGGTGATCCCGATGGGCACGATGTCGTAGCGCTCGCGGTCGATCACCCGCAGAACGCTCGCAGCCGTCACGCACGAGATCGCGTGCTCTGAGCTGCGTCCCCCGAACACGACTGCTACCCGGATCCGGCGGAACTGCTGGGAGTTCATCGGCGCGACCCTACTCGCCGCAGCAGAATCGCCACCATGACCCAACCCCGAACCGAACTCGCCCCCGCTACCGTCCTCGTGCACGCCGGTCGACCGAAGCGAGCACCTGACTCACCACTGTCTCTGCCTCCGGTGCTCGCCTCGACCTACGTCGAGGGCGGCCCGATGGGATACGCCCGGACGGGAAATCCCACCTGGACCGCCCTGGAGGACGTGCTCGGCACCCTGGAGGGCGGTCAGGCGCTCGCCTTCGCCTCCGGCATGGCGGCAGTGGCCGCCGTTTTCGACCTGCTGCCGCAAGGGGCTGCCCTCGTCGCGCCGCACAGCCCGTACGGCGGCACGGCCCGCCTCCTCGACTTGCTGGAGGCGGACCGCGGAGTACAGGTACGTCGGGTCGACGTCAGTGACACCGACGAGACGCTCGCCGCGATGGCGGACGCCGCCATGTTGTGGGTCGAGTCGCCGACCAACCCGCTTCTTGCCGTCGCCGACCTGCCGACGCTGTTCGAGGCCGGCCGGCAACGTCGTTTGATCTGTTGCGCCGACAACACCTTCGCGACACCTCTCAACCAACGGCCGCTCGACCTCGGCGCCGATGTCGTCGTACACAGCGTCACCAAGTACCTCGCCGGCCATTCTGATCTCGTCCTCGGAGCCGCCGTGACCCGCGACCAGGCGACTTATCAACGACTGCTCGAGCACCGCACCTACCGGGGAGCGATCCCGGGGCCACTGGAGACCTGGATTGCGTTGCGCGGGATCCGCACGCTGGATCTGCGTCTCGAGCGAGCTCAGCGCAGCGCCGCAGTGCTCGCCCAGCGGCTGGTCTCTCACCCGCGCGTTGAGCGGGTCCGATATCCCGGCCTTCCCGACGACCCGGGTCATGGGCGGGCTGCTGCCCAGATGAACGGCTTCGGCGGCATGATCTCCTTCGAACCGGTCGGCGACGTGGCCACTGCCGACCGGTTCTGTCGCTCGACCCGCCTATGGGTGCACGCCACCAGCCTGGGCGGGGTCGAATCCAGCCTGGAACGACGCCGCCGCTGGGATGAGGAAAGCGCCACGGTTCCCGAGACACTGATCCGGCTCTCGGTCGGCATCGAGGACGTAGACGACCTGTGGGCCGACCTCGCCCAGGCGCTGGAGCAGCTGGGTTAGTGGCCGTGGCGCTCCGGCTTCGCCGTCCGGGAGATCATGCTTCGCAGCATTTCGGTCGGCATCATCTCGCCGCGGACGACGTAGGTGACGTGCTCGACGATCGGCATGTCCACGTCGACTCGATAGGCGAGGTCGAGCACGGACTCACAGGACTTCACGCCTTCGGCAACCTGGCGGCTGGAGGCCAGGACTTCCGCCACCGACATGCCGCGGCCGAGCCTCTCGCCGAACGTGCGGTTGCGCGACAGCGGTGAGTAACAGGTGGCAACGAGGTCGCCCAGCCCGGCCAGCCCGGAGAAGGTGTACGGGTCCGCTCCAAGAGCGCCCCCCAGCCGGGCGGTCTCCGCGAGTCCCCGGGTGATCACGCTGGCTTTGGAGTTGTCGCCGAACCCGAGGCCTTCGGCCATCCCGACCGCGAGCGCAATGACGTTCTTGACGGTTCCGCCGAGCTCGGTGCCGACGACGTCGGTGTTCGTGTACGGGCGGAAGTACGGCGAGTGGCAGGCCTGCTGGATCCGCTGCGCCCGCTCTTCGTCGACGCACGCGACGACGCTGGCGGCGGGCTGCCGTTGCGCGATCTCGCGGGCGAGGTTCGGGCCCGAGACGACGGCGACCCTTTCGGCAGGCGCTCCCGCAACCTCGGCGATGACTTCGCTCATCCGCTTTGCGGTGCCCAGTTCGATGCCTTTCATCAGGCTGACGAGGGGAGCGTCCGATGGCAAGGCCGGCACCCAGTGCTTCAGGTTCTCGCGGAGCGTCTGGGACGGAACCGCCAGCACGATCAGGTCTGCGCCGGCCGCCGCCTCGGCCGGATCGGTCGTAGCTCGCACCGTGGCCGGTAGCTCGATGTCGGGCAAGTAGTCGGGGTTCCGCCTGGTCCGGTTCAGGGCCTGGCACAGTTCTGCCCGCCGGCCCCACATCACGACATCCGTACCCGCGTCGGCGAGCACGAGGGCGAATGCGGTCCCCCACGAGCCCGTGCCGAACACGCTGGCCCGGGTCACCCGTCCGCCTCGGTTTCGATGGCGGTATCGATCGCAGGGTCCGGTCGCGCTGGGTCGTAACGCGTCGGCGGCGGCAACTCACCGCGAAGCTCCGCGAGCTGTGCCGTGATCGCGTCGACGATCCGACCGGAGGCAGCGCGCAAGACCTCTGCCGTCACCGGCCGACCGCGGAGGTCCGTCAAGTCGACAGCTGGTCCGGCCACCACATGCACGGTCTTCGGCGGCAGCAGCCGCAATCGCTTGGAGTACGGCGCGAGGATTTCCTGCGGTCCCCACTGGGCAATCGGGATCACCGGGCAACCGGTCTCCAATGCGACCCGGGCAGCCCCGGTCTTGCCGATCATTGGCCACAGGTCCGGATCCTTGGTGATCGTTCCTTCCGGGTAGATGCCCACGCATTCGCCCGCTCGCACCGCCGATACGGCATCTCGGTAGGCCCGGGCGGCATTGCGGGACGCTCGATACACCGGAATCTGTCCGCAGGCGGTGATGATCTTGCCCAGTACGGGAATCCGGAACACGCTTTCCTTGGCGAGATACCGCGGCGCCCGCCCGTTGTCCCAGAGGAAGTGCGCGAGTGTCAGCGGATCCGCGTAGGAGATGTGGTTGGGCGCCACGACGACACCGATGCCGGCCGGTGGCAGATGCTCCGTACCACTCCAGGCGCGTCGGGTCGTCACCATCAGAATCGGGCGCAAGAAGTTCGCCACGACGCGGTACCAGAACCCCAGCCGCTGCTTTGGCGCCGCCACATGTCCTCCTCGGTCTGCTACCCGGTCCGGGCCGCGATCACCGGGCTGGGATCATGGTTTGGATGCATGCTCCGCGTTCGAGCCCAGCGTCGTCGGTCCCCTGGTCGGTCATTGTGCCGGTCAAGCGGCCTGAGGTCGCCAAGACGCGGCTCGCCGACCTCGCTGGTCCCCACCGTGCCGCGGTCGCCAGAGCGTTCGCGGCCGACACCGTCTCCGCAGCGCTGCAATGTCCCGAGGTGGCCGAGGTCGTGGTCGTCACCGACGACGCTCAGGCGGCCGACGACGCACGCCAACGGGGGGCGCTCGTCATTGCCGATGCGCCCGATTCGGGACTCAACGCCGCGCTTCGACACGGTGCCGCATTCGCCGTGCAACGCAGGCCGGGCGCCCCGGTCGCGGCATTGTCAGCTGACCTGCCCGCTCTGCGGCCCGACGAGCTCGCCGCGGCGCTGCGCGCAGCCGCCGCCCACCGCGCATCGTTTGTCGGCGACGTGGCCGGAATCGGCACCACCATGTACGCGGTGACCGACCCGATGGTTTTCGAGCCCAGGTTCGGTGGGCGCTCGCGAGCGGCACACCGTGCCGCCGGAGCTGTGGAACTTGATCAGCCGGGGATCGGTTCGGTGCGCCGGGACGTCGACACCGAGGTGGACCTATGGGACGCCGCCCGGCTAGGGCTGGGCGCTCGAACAGCAGAGATCGTCGCCGCGCTGTGACCTCCACGGGTGGGGGTTACGCTTCGCCCGTGCAGGCGACAGTGGCGAGTTTCGACCCGGTGACCCGGTCGGGTTCGGTACTGCTCGACGACGGTACAGAACTGCCGTATTCCGCCGACGCGTTCGACGCCGGCGGCCTGCTCCGGACCCGGGTTGGGCAACGCGTGCGCATCCGAACGACAGGCTCGGGCTCGGCGCTTCGGATCAGCTTCCTGACCTTGGTCACACTGCCCGACTGAGCGTTGGGTTCTCCCGCGGGCAGCCGCGAGCGTTGCCCTAGCGGGTGGCCTTCTTGGCCGGGGCCTTTTTCGCCGTGGTCTTCTTGGCGGCGGTCTTCTTCGCCGGTGCCTTCTTCGCCGTGGTCTTCTTGGCGGCGGACTTCTTGGTCGCGGCCTTCTTCGCCGGTGCCTTCTTCGCCGGCGCCTTCTTGGCCGTGGTCTTCTTGGCGGCGGACTTCTTGGTCGCGGCCTTCTTCGCCGGTGCCTTCTTGGCCGTGGTCTTCTTCGCCGCGCTGGTCTTCTTCGCTGCCGAGGTCTTCTTCGCCGCGCTGGTCTTCTTCGCCGCGCTGGTCTTCTTCGCTGCCGAGGTCTTCTTCGCCGCGCTGGTCTTCTTCGCTGCCGA
>DASSDH010000082.1:0-3168 GCA_035697245.1 Jiangellaceae bacterium | reverse complement strand
TCCATCTGGTCGGCGATCTCGCCGAACCCGTGGTTGTTCATGACGACGACCGGGATGGGTAGCCGCTGTTCGGCGGCGGTGACGAGCTCGGAGGCGGTGAACATGAAGGCACCATCCCCGACGAGCACGACAACCGCACGCTCGGGGTTGCCGAGCTTCGCGCCGATTCCGGCCGGAAGGCCGTATCCGAGGGTGGCGTACCCCAGCGGATAGAGGAACTGCCCTGGCGCTTCCATGGGCCAGAAGTGCACCGTGCCGTAGTACGTCACCTGGGAACTGTCGCCAGCGACGATGACGTCGGCGGGCAGGACGGACCGCAGGACCTCCTGCACCTCCCGCCAGGGCTCGCCGTCGACCAGGGCCGCCCTGTGGATCTCGGCCCGTGCCGCCGCGGCCCGGCTCGCGCCGTCTGCATGCGACGCGGTCCGATCACCCTCGAGCGCCTCGGCGAGGAGCGTGAGAACGGTAGCGGAGTCACCGTGCAGGCGAACCGTGGCGGGGAGGTTCTTGTCGAGCTGCCCCGCGTCGATGTCCACCCGTATGACCGCGCCGCCCGGCGTGATCGAGCCACCCCAGAGGTCGGAGTCGCCCAGCTCCGTGCCGACCAGGAGCGCCACGTCGGCTTCGGCCACGAGGCGCTGCGCGGGCTCGAGACGGATCGACGCACCGAGCGAGAGCGGGTGGCTCTCCGGGACGACGCCCTTGCCGTTGACCGTGGTCAGCACGGGGGCGTCCAGGAGCTCGACGAGGCGGCAGGCCTTGGTGGCAGTGTGGCGCGTCCCTCCGCCGAGCACGACGACGGGGGTCACGGCGGCGCCGAGGAGCCGCACTGCCTCGGTCACCGCCTGCTCGGACGGCTGCGGACCGGCCACCTCGGGAATCGAAAGCTCGAACCCGTCCGCTCCGGCCCACTCCTCTTCGAGCACGTCGAGCGGGATCTCGATGTGCACTGGGCGCGGGCGTTCTACGCGCCACCGCGCGAATGCCTCGTTGATCGCGGCCGCGGCCTGGTCTGTGGAGCCGACGCGCACGCTGCGCTCGAGCAGGTTGTCCATGTGGGCCTGCTGGTCCTTGACCTCGTGCAGCCAGCCGACGTCCGCGCGTTCGAGGCCGCGCGGCACGCCGGGGGAGATGACGAGCATCGGGATGGAGTCGGCGTAGGCGGTGGCCGCGGCCGTGCAGATGTTGGTCAGGCCGGGACCGCTCGTCGTAATGGCGACACCAGGCCGGCCGGTCGACCGGGTGTACCCGTCAGCCGCATAACCTGCCCCCTGCTCGTGGCGCGGCGTGACGTGCCGGATCGACGAACCGGTCAGGTAGCGGTAGACCTCGAGGTTATGGGTGCCGGGGATGCCGAACACGACGTCGACGCCATTGGCCTCGAGCGCGCGCACGACCGCCGCGCCGCCGGTCACCTTGTACCTGGACATCGTCTCGGACCGTCCTTCTCGCGGGGAAGGGGTGTCGTCGTCAGGGCTTGCCGACGGCCATGACGGAGATCAGCTCGTAGGCCACGTGGGCCGCGGCAATGCCCGTCATCTGAGCATGGTCGTACGGCGGGGACACCTCGACGATGTCCGCCGACATGACCTGGAGGCTGCGGAACTCCCTGAGGATGGCGAGTAACTCGCGGCTCGTTAGCCCTCCCGCCTCTGGCGTACCCGTCCCGGGCGCATGCGCGGGATCGAGCACGTCGATGTCAATGGAGACGTAGACCGGCCGGTCGCCGACGCGTGCGTGAATCCGCTCGATGACGCTGCGGAGCCCGTCGGTTTCGAGCTCACGGCAGTGGACGACAGCGAAACCGAGGCGCTCGTCGTCATGAAGGTCACCGGTGCTGTACAGCGGGCCGCGGATCCCGACATGCATGCTCGCCGTCTGGTCGATCAGCCCTTCCTCGGAGGCGCGGCGGAACGGCGTGCCATGCGTGTACGGCGCGGAGAAGTACGTGTCCCATGTGTCGAGGTGCGCGTCGAAGTGCACGACGGCCACCGGACGGTGCCTCTCCGCCATGACCCGCAGCAGCGGCAACGCGATCGTGTGGTCACCCCCGATGGTCAGCAGCCGCAGGTCGCGCTCGACAAGCTCGCGAGCACCCCGCTCGACCTCGTTGATCGCCGCGGAGATGTCGAACGGGTTGCACGCGATGTCGCCGGCATCGACGACCTGCTGCACGAAGAATGGCTCGACGTCGAGCGCCGGGTTGTAGGGACGCAGCAACCTGGAGCTCTCCCGCACATGGCTGGGGCCGAATCTCGCGCCAGGTCGATAGCTCACGCCGCTGTCGAACGGCACCCCGACAACCGCGACGTCAGCGTCGTCCACCTCATCGAGCCTTGGGAGTCGCGCGAACGTGGCCGGGCCGGCGAAGCGCGGAATCTGCGTCGAGTCGACGGGGCCGCGCGCCGTGCCGGTCTCGGACATGCTGACTCCTCTACCGTGGTTGGGTCCCAGGACTCAGAGCACCTTGGAGAGAAACGCCTTCGTACGGGCGTGCTCGGGGTTCGTGAGGACCTTGCCGGGGGGGCCTGACTCGACCACCACGCCGTCGTCCATGAAGACGACGCCGTCGGCCACCTCACGGGCGAATCCCATCTCGTGGGTGACGACGATCATGGTCATGCCGTCGGCGGCCAGGTCCCGCATGACGTCCAGGACCTCACCGACAAGCTCCGGGTCCAGCGCCGACGTCGGCTCGTCGAAAAGCATGAGCTGCGGCTGCATGGCCAGGGCGCGAGCGATCGCGACACGCTGCTGCTGCCCACCGGAGAGCTGGGCCGGATAGTAGTCGGCTCGCTCCCCCAAGCCCACGCGGTCCAGAAGCTGCAGCGCGCGCTCGCGCACGGTTGCGCCGGTCTCGCCCTTGACCCACCTCGGTGCCCCCATGAGGTTCTCGAGCGCAGTCATGTGCGGGAAGAGGTTGAACCTCTGGAAGACCATGCCGATGTCGCGGCGCTGTGCGGCGATCTCCGGCGGCTTGAGCTCGTACTTCTTCCCGTGCGCCCTCCGGTAGCCGACCAGGTGGCCGTTGACCCAGATGTCCCCACGGTCGATCCGCTCAAGGTGGTTGATGCACCGCAGGAAGGTGGACTTGCCAGAGCCAGAGGGACCGAGCAGCACCACCACCTGGCCGCGCTCGACGTGGAAGTCGATGCCCTTGAGCACCTC
>DASSDH010000081.1:0-8031 GCA_035697245.1 Jiangellaceae bacterium | reverse complement strand
GCGTGAGGGCGCGAGCGGCTTCGGCATCATCCAGACCTCGGACGGCCGCCGGATCGAGGCGTTCCTGGAGAAGCCCGCCGACCCACCGGGGCTGCCCGACGACCCAGAGCGAAGTTTCGCCTCGATGGGCAACTACGTGTTCTCGACCGAGATGTTGCTGGAGGCGCTGCGGGCCGACGCAGGCGACGACGAATCGGTCCATGACATGGGTGGCAACATCATCCCGTTCCTGGTGGACCGGCGGCAGGCGTTCGTCTACGACTTCGCAGACAACGACGTGCCGGGCACCACCGACCGGGACCGCGGATACTGGCGCGACGTCGGGACCATCGACACGTACCACGAGTCGCACATGGACCTGGTGTCGATCGACCCGATCTTCAGCCTCTACAACAGGGAGTGGCCGATCCTCACCGGCCACCCACACCTGCCCGGGGCCAAGATCGTCCAGGGTGGCCGGGCGGTCGAGTCCATCGTGACGAGCGGGTGCATCATCGCCGGCGCCGTCGTCGACCACGCGGTGCTCTCACCTGGGGTCGAGGTGCGCGAAAGCGCCGAAGTGTCGCGCGCAGTGCTGATGCACAGCGTCCGGATCGAGGCCTCGGCGGTTGTCCGCGACACCATCCTCGACAAGAACGTCGTCGTCCCGAAGGGCGCCGCTGTGGGCGTGGACAAGGATGCCGACCGTGAGCGCGGGTATACCGTCAGCGAGGGCGGGATCACCGTCGTCGGGAAAGGCGTCCGGGTCGAGGCCTGATCTGGCCGCCGCGCGTGAACTAGGTGCCGCGCTGCCCGTCGAGCCAGGCCTGGCCGACGCTCTCCTCGATGCGCACCGCCTGGAGCAGGGCGTCGTGAACGGCCTGCTCGATCTTGCCGCCGAACAACGGGATCGCGGCCTTGATTTGGGCATCGACGGTCGCCCGGCTGCCCATCGGTGCCGGCGCGAGCCGCATTGCTCCGGTCAGCTGGACCGGCAGGCCGCCCATGATGATTCGGATCGAGCCGGTGCGCGAGCCGTCGGAGCTCGCGGGCTCCCACACGTCGGTCTGTTCCAGGTCGATGGTGTCGCCGACGAATCCCCGCACGAGATCGGGCACGTCGGGCGGCATCACCCGCAGCAGTCGCACCGTGACCCGATCGCCGTCCCGGACCACCGACCCCTCGTGCCGCAGCGCGTTGGTGGCCTGAGCCTTGCGGGACAGGAACGCCTCGTCGGTGAACATGGCGAACACCGTCTGGGGGTCGGCGTCGTAGCGCTGCTCGGTTCGCAGGTCCATGTGCTCCATCCTGGCGGGTGGGAGGGGCGTCGGAACAGTGTGCCGCGCCGGAGGTGGCCCACCCGCGGCGCACCAGAGGCGACCTAGAGTGGCGTCGTGACCACGTCGGTGCAGCCCCCGTCGGCCCAGTTCGGCGAGGACGGCGCCCGGTTGACGTACGGCACCTACCTGCGCCTGAACCAACTGCTGGACCAGCAGCGGTTGGCGACCGACGCTCACGACGAGTTGCTGTTCATCACGGTTCACCAGGTGTACGAGCTGTGGTTCAAGCAGCTGCTGTTCGAGCTCGAGTCGACCCGGGATGCCATGACGAGCGGTGAACTGTGGTGGGCCCGCCACCTGCTTGCCCGAGTGCATGAGATCGAGCGCATCCTGATCGAGCAGATCGGCGTGCTCGAGACCATGACGCCACAGGACTTCCTGGAGTTCCGGGAGCGACTGGCACCGGCGAGCGGCTTCCAGTCCGTGCAGTTTCGGGAGCTCGAGTTCCTTTCCGGTGCCAAGGACCCGAGGTTCGTCGAGCGCTTCCGCGGCCTGACCGACGACGAGCGAGCGCGGCTGCAGCGCCGGCTGGCCGAGCCCACGCTGTGGGACGCATTTGTGTCGGTGCTGGTGAAATACGGGCTCCCTGCTGCCACCGGCGACGAGGTGCGCGCGTCACTGCGCCTCGTGGCACAGGACCGTGGAACGTACGGCGACATCTGGGAGTTGGCGGAGGCACTGATCGGGCACGACGAACGGGCGGCCGGCTGGCGGGCGCGGCATGTGACGATGGTCGAGCGCATGATCGGCACGAAGACAGGGACTGGCGGCTCGTCAGGCGCGTCCTACCTCAGGTCGCGACTGGATATCCGTTACTACCCGGTGCTCTGGGAGCTCCGCTCGTGGCTGTGAGGCTCTCTGCCCGCTGGCTCCTCGCGCCCGAGATGTGTTCCGGGCCGCGGGCCACTAAGGTCGGATTGTCGTCTACAACGATGTAACGGCGAGCTTCCGGGGGCAGACATGGGCGACCGGCTCGACGAGGCCAAGTCCGAGCTTCTGGCCAGGGCGGCAGCAGCGGCAAGTCACCGCGGCAACCGCGCTGAAATCGAGGCGTTCCTGCGGCGCTTCTACCGCCATGTCGCGCCGGAAGACCTCGTCGACCGCGACCCGGTGGATGTCATCGGCGCCGCCATGTCACACCGTCAGTTTGCGCAGACCCGGCCGCAGGGCCGGTCGCTGGTTCGCGTGTACACCCCCACCGTCGAAGAGCACGGCTGGTCCTCCGGCCACACCGTCGTCGAGGTGGTCACCGACGACATGCCGTTCCTGGTCGACTCGGTCACGATGACGCTGACCCGCCGGGACCGTGCCATTCACCTGGTGGTTCACCCACAGTTCGTCGTTCGGCGCGACATCGCGGGTGAGCTGCTCGAGGTCTGCGACGTGGGGGAGTCCGACCCCGCCGTCGCCGAGATGCCGGATGCTCTCGTCGAGTCCTGGATGCACATCGAAACCGACCGCGAGACAAACCCGGCCGAGCAGGAAAAGATCACCGACGAGCTTCGCAACGTGCTCCGAGACGTCCGCGACGCCGTCGAGGACTGGCAGCGCATGCAACAACGGTGCGAGGAGATCGCCGCCGAGCTGGAGAAGAACCAGCTACCGGTTCCGGCAGAGGAGGTGGCCGAGGCCGAGGAGCTGCTGCGGTGGCTGGCCGACGACCACTTCACTTTCCTCGGCTATCGCGAGTACATGCTCGATAGCGTGGACGGTGAGGATGTGCTCCGGGCGGTGACCGGATCCGGGCTGGGAATCCTGCGCGCTGACCAGGAGATCTCCGGCTCGTTCGCCAAGCTCTCGCCTCGGGTCAAGGCGAGGGCCAGGGAGAAACGCGTCCTGGTGTTGACCAAGGCGAACTCGCGCTCGACGGTGCACCGCAACACCTATCTCGACTACGTCGGGGTAAAGATCTTCGACGACAACGGCGAAGTGGTCGGCGAGCGTCGGTTCCTCGGCCTGTTCACCTCGCCGGCCTACACCGAGAGCGTGCTACGCATCCCGATCCTGCGCACCAAGGCGCAGCAGGTGCTCGAGCGGAGCAGTTTCGCGCCCAGCGGCCACTCGGGCAAGGACCTCATGCAGGTGCTCGAGACTTATCCCCGCGACGAACTGTTCCAGATCTCGGTCGACGAGCTCTTCCCGATCGCGCTGGCCGTGGTTCACCTGCAGGAGCGACGTCAGCTGCGGCTGTTCGTCCGGGAGGACATCTACGGCCGGTATATGTCCTGCCTGGTGTATCTGCCGAGAGACCGCTTCAACACGGCCGTGCGCGAACGCTTCCAAAACATCCTGCTCCGCGCCACTGGTGGCAAGACAATCGACCACACTGCCCTGCTCAGCGAGGCCGTCCTGGCGCGGCTGCACTTCGTCATCAGGATGGCGCCGGACCAGTCGCTGCCCGACCTCGACGTCCCCACGCTGGAAAAACAGCTCGCTGCGGCGACCCGGGCATGGGGTGACGACTTCGCGGACACCCTGGCGGAGCGGGTCGGTGAAGAGCAGGCGGCTCGTCTCGTGCGCCGGTACCGGGATGCGTTTCCCGAGGCATACAAGGAGGATTTCCCGGCCCGCACTGCAGTGGCGGATGTGGCCCGGTTGGAGGAGCTACCCGAAGACCGCGGCCTGGCCATGAATCTCTACCAGCCGGTAGGTGCCCCGCAGAACGAGCGGCGGTTCAAGATCTACCGAACCGGGTCACCGATCTCGCTCACCCAGGTGCTGCCGATCCTGTCCCGAATGGGCGTGGAGGTCATCGACGAACGACCCTACGAGGTCATCCGGCACGGCGACTCCGTCGATGCTCCCGCCTGGATCTACGACTTCGGCCTGCGGTATCAGGCTCGTCAGGTAGCCGACGCCAGCGGGCGCAAGGAGCTGTTCCAGGAAGCGTTTGCTGCTGTATGGCACGACGAGGCGGAGAGCGACGGGTTCAACGCCCTGGTCTTGCAGGCGGGCCTGTCGTGGCGTGAGGCGTCGATCCTGCGTGCCTACGCGAAGTACCTACGCCAAGCCGGGTCGACCTTCAGCCAGAACTACCTCGAAGAGTGCTTGTCGGCTCACGTCACGATTGCCAAGCTGCTCGTCGACCTGTTCGAGACCCGGTTCGACCCTGATCGTTTCGTTGACGACCCCGAGGGCCGGGACATCGCAGCGAAGGAGATCGTCGCGCGGCTGGAACGGGCCCTCGACGATGTGGCCAGTCTGGACCAGGACCGCATCCTTCGGTCGTTCCTCGCCCTCGTGCAGGCAACGCTGCGGACCAACTATTACCGAGTGAGTTCCCCGGAGAAGGCCAGCGCGGCGTTGGCCTTCAAGCTCAATCCGTCGGCCATCCCGGAACTGCCCGATCCTCGCCCGATGTTCGAGGTGTGGGTCTACTCGCCGCGGGTGGAAGGCGTGCACCTGCGCTTCGGAGCCGTAGCACGAGGTGGGCTGCGGTGGTCCGACCGCCGGGAGGACTTCCGTACCGAGGTGCTCGGGCTGGTCAAGGCCCAGGCGGTCAAGAACGCCGTCATCGTGCCAGTCGGCGCCAAGGGCGGCTTCGTCGCCAAGCGCCTGCCGGACCCGGCCGTGAACCGTGAGGCGTGGCTGACCGAGGGCGTCGAGAGCTACAAGACTTTCATCCGAGCCCTTCTCGACGTGACGGACAACCGGGCGGCGGACCGCAGCATCGTGCCGCCGCCACGGGTGGTTCGCCACGACCCGGACGACCCGTACCTGGTCGTGGCCGCCGACAAGGGCACCGCGACGTTCTCCGACATCGCCAACGGCGTCGCGATCGACTACGGCTTCTGGCTCGGCGACGCATTCGCTTCCGGCGGGTCTGCCGGCTACGACCACAAGGCGATGGGCATCACCGCCCGCGGCGCCTGGGAGTCGGTGAAGCGGCATTTCCGCGAGATGGGCCGCGACTGCCAGAGCGAGGACTTCACCTGCGTCGGGATCGGCGACATGTCCGGTGACGTCTTCGGCAACGGCATGCTGCTCTCGACCCACATCCGGCTGGTGGCCGCGTTCGACCACCGGCACGTCTTCCTCGACCCCAATCCCGACGCCGCGACCTCCTACGAAGAGCGGAAACGCATTTTCCAGCTGCCCCGCTCGACCTGGGCCGACTACAACCCGGCACTCATCAGCGAGGGCGGCGGCGTGCATCCGCGGTCGGCCAAACGCATCGAGATCACCCCGCAGGTCCGGCAGCGGCTGGGAATCGACGAGTCCGTCACCGAGATGACGCCCCCAGACCTCCTGCGGGCGATTCTGATGGCGCCGGTCGACCTGCTCTGGAACGGCGGGATCGGCACGTACGTCAAGGCGGCCGCCGAAACCCATGCCGACGTCGGCGACAAGGCCAACGACGCGATCCGGATCAACGGCGCTGAGCTGCGCGCCAAGTCTGTGGGCGAGGGCGGCAATCTCGGGTTCACCCAACTCGGCCGCATCGAGTACGCGATATCTGGCGCCGACGGTGAGGGCGGTCAGATCAACACCGACGCGATCGACAACTCCGCCGGCGTCGACACCTCCGACCACGAGGTCAACATCAAGATCCTGGCCGATGGGATCGTGCGCGAGGGCGACCTGACCGAGAAGCAGCGCAACGAATTGCTGGCCGCGATGACCGACGAGGTCGGCCGGTTGGTCCTCGCCAGCAACTATGGCCAGAACGTGGCTCTGGCCAGCGGTGTGTACCAGGCCGCCAACCTGGCGCACGTGCATCGCGGATATGTGTCGAAACTCGAGGCCGAAGGCAAGCTCAATCGGGCCCTGGAGTTCCTGCCGAGCGACCGTCAGTTCGCGGAGCGGATCCAGGCCGGTCGCGGACTGACCAGCCCGGAGCTGTCGGTGCTGCTCGCTTACACCAAGAATCTGATGTACGGAGAACTGCTCGACACTCCGCTGCCGGACGATCCATACCTGCGTAACGCGCTGCACGCGTACTTCCCGACCGACCTCCACAATCGGTATCCCGAGCGCATCGACGAACACCCGCTGCGTCGCGAGATCGTCACGACGCGGGTCGTCAACGATCTGGTCAACGTGGCCGGCACGACGTTCGCATACCGCTTGGGCATGGAGACCGGCGGCACGATGGAGGACCTCGCCCGCGCCCACACGGTTGCATCGGTTGTGTTCGGCGTCCCGGAGCTGATGGCGGACGTCGCGGCGCTCGACAACGTCGTCGCGGCCGATATGCAGACCAGGATGCGGCTGGAGGGACGCACCATCACCGAGCGGGCGACCCGCTGGCTCACCGTCAACCGGCGCCCGCCGATCGATATCGCCTGGCAGATCGAGTTCTTCAGGGCCCCGATTGCCCGGCTGCTCGGCGAACTGCCGACCATCCTCGTGGGTCGTGAGCTCGACCTGTTCGTCGAGCGCCGCAAAAAGCTGACCAGCGCCGGCGTGCCAGCGGATCTCGCCACCCGGGTGGCCGTGCTGCCGCCGGCGTACGCCGGCCTCGGCATCGTCGAAACGTCCGTGGCGACGGGAACGGATCTGCTCGGGGTCGGCCGAGTCCACTTCAAGCTGGGCGAGCACCTCGCTCTGGGCCAGCTGCTGGAGCGGATCGTCGCGCTGCCCCGGACCGACCGCTGGCAGACCATGGCCAGGGCGGCGCTGCGCGACGACTTGCACGCGGTCCAGACGGCGCTCACGGCGCAGATCATCCAGACCACCGAGGACGGCATGGACACCAAGGCCCGGGTGAAGGCGTGGGCAGCCCGGGAATCGGTCGTCGTAGGGCGCGCACGCGAGACGCTCCGCGAGATCGTCGATAGCGACACGTTCGACCTGGCCCGGCTCTCCGTCGGCCTGCGAGTCGTTCGCGGGCTGCTGCGGGCCGAGACGGCGTAGGTCCGTCCGGCTGTACAAAACGGACACCGGCGACCACTCCGCCATGATCAACCGGATGGTAGTTGTGGATAACGCAATCCCGCCTGGCGTGTGATCGTCAGGGCCGGTATAACTCTGCCGCATCTCACCAGTCACGAGTGCGCAGAGCACCTGCCGACGGGACGCCCGAGCATGACCGCGATCGAGATCATCGATGCCGAGGTGCGCGACGTCGTGCGTCGGGAAGGTATCGATCCGGTGGCTGATCCGGGTGCCATCCGGACCATCGTCGAGCAGGTCGTCGCCAGCTATGACGAGCGCAGCCTGAGCCGGCCCCTGCCGCCGCTGGGCGATTCACAGTCCGTCACGCGAACCGTCCTCGATGCGGTCGCGGGCTTCGGCCCGCTGCAGGCCTATCTCGACGATCCCACGGTCGAGGAGATCTGGATCAACGAACCCAGCAAGGTCTTCATCGCCCAGCGTGGTCGCAGCGAGCTGACGACAACGATCTTCACCGCGACGGAGATCCGAGACCTCGTCGAGCGCATGCTCAAGTCCTCGGGCCGGCGCGTTGACCTCTCGAGCCCCTTTGTCGACGCAGTGCTTCCGGATGGCAGCCGCCTGCATGTGGTCATCCCCGACATCACCGCCGAACACTGGGCCGTGAACATTCGCAAGTTCGTTGTGCGGGCGAATCATCTCGACGAGCTGGTAGTCCTCGGCACACTCACCGCCCCGGCCGCGAGCTTCCTGGACGCGTGCGTCGTGGCGGGCCTCAACATCCTCGTGGCCGGTGGCACCCAAGCCGGCAAGACCACGATGCTCAACTGTTTGACCGCCGCCGTGCCGGCCCGCGAGCGGGTGATCACCTGCGAGG
>DASSDH010000080.1:0-2805 GCA_035697245.1 Jiangellaceae bacterium | reverse complement strand
GGACGGAACGCCGCAGGTCGTCGACTTCGCCGAGACTCTCGAACGGGTCTGTGTCGAGACGGTCGAGAGCGGCCAGATGACCAAGGACCTGGCCCTGCTGGTCGGCCCGGACCAGAAGTGGCTGACCACGGAAGAGTTCCTCGCTGCCCTCGACGAAAACCTGCAGAAGGCCCTCGCCTGACCGTCGGTCCTACGCGAGGCGGCGGGTACCGGGGGAGGGGACCGCTGTGAAGGCCGCGGGGGCATCGAAGCCGTGGTGCTGGTAGGCGGTCTCGACGGCCGAGATGGCAGCCTCCACGGTGTCGGTGTCGACCAAGCCGATGACGCAGCCGCCGAAGCCGCCGCCGGTGATCCGGGCACCGTCCGCACCGGCCCCCAGCAGTGCGTCCACGGCGATGTCGACCTCCGGCACGGTGACCTCGAAGTCGTCACGCAGCGACTCGTGTGACGCGGTGAGTAATGGCCCGATCTCGCGCGGGTCGGCGCCCGATCGCAGCAGTGCGACGACCTCGAGCACCCGGGCGTTCTCGGTGACCACGTGCCGGGCGCGGGGAAGCAGGGTGGCCGGCAACCGGTCCACGTCGCGGAGCGTGGTGTCGCGCAGGGCCGGCACGCCCAGCAGCCGCGCAGCCTCCTCGCAGTCGCGCCGGCGGCTGGCGTACTCGCCGCCGACGTGCCGGTGCGGCGCATTGGTATTAATGACGACGAGCGCAAGCTCGGCCGGCGCCAGCTGAAACGGTACGTGCTCGACCACCAGCGACCGGGTGTCGAGGAACACTACGTGGCTGGCACGGCCATGCATGGCGGCCATCTGGTCCATCGCTCCGGTGGGTGCGCCGACGTACTCATTCTCGGCCCGCCGGCAGATCTGGGCAAGCGCGGTGGCCTCCAGGGCCGTACCGAACAGGTCTGACCATGCCAAGGCGACCGCGCACTCCAGTGCGGCAGAAGACGACAGACCGGCGCCGAGCGGGACGTCGCTGTCCACGACGAGGTCGAGGTCGCCGACGACTGCTCCGGAATTTCGCAGCGCCCAGGCGACGCCGGCCACGTAGCCGCCCCACCCGTCGACCTGGCCCGGAGCGATGTCCCTGGCCGCGAACGACACGATCTCGTCTGGCGACTGAAGTGACCGCGCCCGGGAGCGGCCATCCGTCGAGATCGCCGCGGCGGCCACCGTCTGCTGCGAAAGCGCGAGCGGAAGCACGAAACCGTCGTTGTAGTCGGTGTGTTCGCCGATCAGGTTCACCCGGCCCGGCGCCGCCCACACGCCGTCCGGTTCACGGCCAAACGAGGCGCGGAACGCCTCGGTCACCTTCATCGGCGTACGAACGACCATGCGTCGGCGACGATCCGCTCCAGGCCGTGCCGGGGCTCCCATCCCAGGTCGGCTTTCGCCCGCTGTCCGGATGCGACCAGGGTGGGCGGGTCACCAGGGCGTCGGTCGCGGTCGACCTGCGGCACGGGATGGCCGGTCACCCGTCGGCAGGCTTCAATCACCTCACGGACGGTGTATCCCGTGCCGGTTCCGAGGTTGTAGACCCGCTGCTCGCCCGGCACGGCAACATCAAGGGCCAGCAGGTGCGCGTCAGCGAGATCCTTGACGTGCAGGTAGTCGCGAACCGCGGTGCCGTCGCGGGTCGGATAGTCCGTGCCGAAGACGTCGACCGACTCCCGTTTGCCGTTCGGGACGGCGAGCACGTTGGGGATCAGGTGCGTCTCCGGGTAATGCCGCTCGCCGAGGCCGGCGACAGAGCCCCCGACGTTGAAGTAGCGCAAACTGACGGCAGCCAGTCCGTGGGCGGCCGCCTCACCGGCGATGGCATGGTCGACCGCGAGCTTGGTCTGACCGTACGGGTTCGTCGGGACAGCTGGCGTGTCTTCCGTGATCGGAGACGTCGATGGCATCCCGTACGTCGCGGCAGTCGATGAGAAGACGAGCTTCCGAACGGCGGCGTCGCGCATGGCCCGTAACAGCTGCAGCGACCCAACCACGTTGTTCGACCAGTACAGCTCTGGCAGGGCCACCGATTCGGCGACCAACGACTTGGCGGCGAAATGCAGGACGGCGTCGAAGCCCGCGCCGTCGAGGATGTCGCCTACATCGGATACGCCCGCCTTGACAAATTCGGCACCGTCCGGCACGGCGTCGTGGTGACCAGTCGAGAGATCGTCGAGGACGACCACCTCGTGGCCAGCATCAAGCAGACAGGCCACGACGATCGAGCCGATGTAACCGGCACCGCCGGTGACCAACAACTTCACGAGCCCACCTCACGTAATCGGTGCGCGACATCCTCCGGCAGCACGTCGGTGACGAACGCACCCATGCCCGATTCCGAGCCGGCGAGGTACTTTAGCTTGTCCACGGCACGCCGGATCGAGAAGACCTGCAGGTGCAAGTAGGCGAGGTCGCGATCAATGTGTACGGGAGCTTGGTGCCAAGCGGCGATGTAGGGGAGGGGGACCCCGAATAGGGCGTCCAGCCGGCGCAGCACGCCGAGGTAGATGCCGGCGAAGTCATCGCGTTCGTCGTCGGAGAGCGCGGGCAGATCGACAAGCTGACGCCGCGGATAGAGATGGACCTCGACCGGCCACCGGGCCGCCGCCGGAACGAATGCCGTCCAGTGCTCCGACTCGCTCACGACTCGTACTTCTCCGCGCCGCTCCTCCGCCAGCACGTCGGCGAACAGGTTCCGCCAGGTCCGCTCGCGGTGGCTGCGGGCAGAGTCGAGCATTCGCCGGGTGCGCGGTGTGACGAACGGGTAGGCGTAGATCTGGCCGTGTGGGTGCGGAAGCGTCACC
>DASSDH010000079.1:0-10617 GCA_035697245.1 Jiangellaceae bacterium | reverse complement strand
GGCCGGTCTTCTGAACGCAACGATGCGCTGCCGGTAGTGAATATGTACCCCGATCGCCTTCGGGAAAACGCCTCGCCTGGTTGATTTGGGTGAGACCCGCATCACACGAGGGCTCGGTGCACATTCCGGATCGGTCCGCTTCGGGCGCAGACGACCGCCCATTGGGGGCGATATCGGGGGGCTTTCTCGTTACGGACGACCTCGGCGTTGGCTCTTGACCTGCTCGGGCGTCGCCGACGTGCTTGGACGGCCCTCGGCGGTATGTGGGGACACCAGCCCGTACTCTGGAGAGGTCGGTGTATCCGAGTGCGCCGAGAGGTGACCGGTGGCCGCTCGTGAAAGGCTGAGAGCCGAGCTCGGAGCCGCGCTGCTCGGCGTTGGTGGTGCGCTGTCGGCGGCCGACCGGCTATGTCATGCATGCGTGGACCTGTTGCATGTGGACGGTGCCGCGGTCTCGGTGATGCACGACGGGTCGCCGCGCGGAACGTTCGGGTCCAGTGGTGAGCTGAGCAGGCGGTTGGACGAGTTCCAGTTCACCTATGGGGAAGGCCCATGCCTGGACGCGGTGAGGTCGGGTCTGCCGGTGCTGGTGAGCGACTTACGGGACCCGGACGAGCAGCGGTGGCCGGTGTTCGGTCGGGCCGTGCTCGACTCAGGGGTGCGGGCGGTGTTTGCGCTGCCGGTGTTGATCGCCCACTCGCCGGTCGGAGCACTCGACCTTTTCAGCAGCCGGCCAGGTCCGATGTCGTCCGACGGGCTGGACGGCGGTCTATGGGCGGCAGAGCTCGCGTCACTCCCGCTGCTGAACCTGATGACCTCCGACATCGACTGGGACGCCGCCGGCGAGGGCGGCGACGGGTTGAACCAGCTCGCGTCGTTGGAACGGGTCGAGGTCTACCAGGCCACCGGCATGATCATCGGACAACTGGACGTCGACGCGGTGGAGGCGCTGATCCGGCTCCGCGCTTATGCGTTCGCGCAGGGGCTGACGGCCAGCGAGGCGGCGTGGGCGATCGTGGAGCGCCGGGTCTCCCCGGACGATGACGAGTCCTTCCGCCCACCGACCGACGGTGGGGAGGGACGCTCATGAGCGCTGACCGGGAACGTGCCGTCACTCATGCGTTCGTGTCGCTCGCCCACAGCTTGGCTGAGGGCGTCGACCCGGTGGAACTGCTGAGCGGGCTGGCAGAGGACGCGACCGAGCTTCTGGGCGTAGCCTCCACCGGGATACTGCTGGCCGACGCGCGTCGCGTCCTGCATGTCGTCGCCGCCTCCTCCGAAGCCACTCGCGCGCTGGAGATGTACCAGCTGCAGCGCAATCAGGGGCCGTGCCTGGACAGCTATCACAGCGGTGTGCCGATCAGTGTCGCTGACCTGCGCGCCGAGGCGGCCCGGTGGCCGCAGTTCGTCGAGGTGGCCACCGATGCCGGGTTCGCCTCCGTGCACGCGGTCCCGATGCGGCTGCGGGAGAATGTGCTCGGCACCATGGGTCTGTTCGGCACGCACGTCGGCGCCCTGGACGACGACGACCTAGGGCTCGGCCAAGCCCTCGCGTACGTCGCCGCGGTGGCGATCGTGCAGGATAAGGCCGCCACCGACTCAGCGCTGGTCAACGAGCAGTTGCAGACCGCGCTTAACGGCAGGGTGGTGCTGGAACAGGCCAAGGGAGTCCTCGCCCAGAGAGGCAATCTGGACATGGATCGGTCGTTCGCTGTGCTGCGCCGCTTCGCCCGTGACCACAACCTGCGTCTCACCGACGTCGCCCGCGCGGTGGTCGGTCGCGAACTGCCCGCCCAGCGCCTGCTCGATCACGCCCTCGCCCGGGAAGCACAACGACCGCGCGTGCTCGGAACTTGAGCCACGCGTCCGGGTCGCATAGGGCTCGTAACCGGAGTAACGTCTCTCTTAAGCGTGTTGCTCCGGACTCCTGGCAGCGCGATCGCTCAGCGATCAGGCGGGGACGGAGTCGGCGTGCATGAGGATCGAAACAACCGCCCGTTGACGATCTCGATTGACGAGCCCGGTCCCGCCAATCTGCAGGTAACGTCCTCCCGGCATCCGGACGCCACCTTGCTGCGGCTGACGGGCGAGTTGGATATCGCCAGTGCCCCTCGACTGGTGGAGACCATGCGGTCGCTGTCTGTGCCGGACATGCGGCATGTCCGGCTGGACCTTACCGAGCTCACCTTCATCGACGCCTCGGGAATAGGCGTGCTGGTGCAGGTGAGAATGCTCGTCCACGGCCACGGCGGACGGCTGACCCTCCACGGCATCCGACCGCTCCTCCGTCGGCTCCTGGTGATCACCGGCCTCACCAGCGCGTTCGAACTCGAGTCGAGTCTCGCCACGCTGAACGACCGATCGGCTTCTCCAGGGTCAGCAGCGCTACACGGGGTATGAGTCCCCTGCCGCAACCTGTGTAGCAGCAACCGAATCGGGAGCCGTGGACCTGATCAAGCCACACGCGCTACCACTCACGTTGGCAGCGCCCGGACTCGCCCGTCGATACCTCGCGTCGAGAGCCGCAGCCTGGCCCGTCGAGCTACTCGATCTCCTCGTGCTGCTGACGAGCGAGTTGGTGACCAACGCGGTGATCCACGGTCGCAGACCCATCGAGCTACGCCTAAGCGACGACGGCAAGCACATCAAGATCGAGATCAGCGACGGCGATGCAGACCCGCTGACGCGGACTCCGGACAAACCCCCGGACGCCCGGATGAGCGGCCGAGGCCTCCTGATCGTCGACAGCCTCGCCGACCGGTGGGGATGGCGACTACGTCGAGCGCCTCCGGGAAAGGTCGTCTGGTTCGAGCTACGACACCGGTCGGACGGCTGATCACCAACGCGCCGCCGCAAACCTTGGCTCGCGGTCGATGCGCCACTCGCGGTTGCATTCGGCTCTTCTCGCCCGCACGGCAACCGATCATGGAGGGGCGAGCGCCAGGACGGCAACCGGTCAGGCCGTGCGTTGTCTTGCGGTGCGCGTAGGGACTTCTCCTGCAGGGCCTGGTTGGGGTTCTTGTCAGCCTGGCGCCGGTTGGAAGCTTTGCGCAATGACGTCGAACATTCCGCGGCTGTCGGCCCATTGGGACTCGGGTATCGACCAGTACAGGGCATACGCACGTGCGTCGCTTACCCGAACGTTCCGGTTGAGCACGTGGATCTGCCCATTGCGGCCGTCCCACGTGAACTCCCAGTCGGCGGTGTTCCAGCCGCGGTACTCGACCCGATCCAGCGAGATTCGCTCGTAGCCGCTCAGCCGATCTGCCACCGACGGTTCGTTCGCCTGCCAGTCGGTCAGCGGGTCGTCCTTCGGCTCGGTCGTCTGGTCGACGAGGAGGAAACGTCCGCCGCCCGGTTCCTTGAAGTACGTACGCGGCCCCTCAACGGATCTCGTCCAGCCGGTCGGCACCGCAACCGTGAAGCCGGTCGGATCGGTATGCAACTGAAAGCCATCGGGTAGCGGGGCGGCCGCTGGCCCTGCGTTGTCGCCTGAGGTGCCGGCGGGTTCGGATGGCTGATTTGTCGGGCTCGGCCGATCCCCGATTACGGGTCCGCCAGCCGGTGGTTGATTGACTGCCGCATCTGCTGTTGGCTGCGGAGACTCGACTGCAGCGGGTGCCTCGGATCCGCCGCGTCCGGATTCGGCCTGGGGCGAAGCCGATTCCGGCGCACGCCATCCGTCGAGATAGACACCGAGGCCGACGAGTGCCACCGCGAACAGGATGGCGACGGTCAGCAGACCAAGAAGCACGTGCCGGTCTTGGGAACGGCCCGTCGTCGACGAGCGGTCGTCGGCTGACTTGAGCCAGGACTCGATCGCGCCTTGCCCGGTGCCGTCGCGACCGGCGGCCGATTCCACGGATCCTGACGTGCTGGGCACATCGTTGGGCCGCGCGAGGATGCCAACGAGCGCTGCGCGAACATCGAGCGGACTTGGCCGTCGTGCGGGCTCCTTGGCCAGTAGGGCATTGATGAGATCCCCTAACTCTGTGCCAGGAACCAAGGGCGGTGCAGGGTCATGGAGCACCGCATGGAGCGTCGGCAAGGATCCGGAGCGTTCGAACGGCGACCGACCGTCGAGGGCGGCGTAGAGCGTCGCGCCCAACGACCAGAGATCGGAAGCGAGTGTCGACGGTTCTCCTCGGGCTCGCTCGGGTGACATGTACGCCGGTGACCCCAGGAGCAGTCCAGTGGTCGTGACTGTTGCGTCGCCCTCGACCGTCGCTATGCCGAAGTCAGTGAGAACAGCTCGTCCGGTCGAGTGGAGCATCACGTTGGCGGGTTTGACGTCTCGATGAAGCACGCCGACGGATGCGGCCGCTTCCAGGGCACTCAGGACGTCCAGGCCGACCTCTGCTACTCGACTAGCGGGTAGTGGTCCATCCTCGCGCAGCACATTGGCGAGGCTGCGGGCCACCAACCGTTCCATGACAATCCAGGGGCGCCCGTCCTCCTCCACCACGTCGTACACCGTCACGGCTGCCGGACTCGAGATCCGCGCTGCCGCCCTGGCTTCCCGAAGCGTTCGACGGCGCAGCTTCTCGCGGTCATCGGCAGGCAGGTCGACCGGGAGAGACACCTCCTTGATGGCGACTTGCCGCCCTAGAGCTTCGTCGCGACCAGCCCACACCACGCCCATGCCGCCGCGGCCGAGCGGCTCGCCGAGGCGATACCGCCCGCCAAGTAGCTTGTCCTCGGTCGCGGATGGCACGCGGTCTCAGATACCCACTCCGCGTGATTCGGCACATGAGGCGACGAACTGCCTGACCGAGTTCGCATCCTCCGTGTGGGCTGGACCAATGAGCATGGTGGTTTACGCCGTGGGCGCGAGGACTGCGCGCAGGGCTGCGACCTGTTCGGGGATCACGGCGTACCAGATGTAGGTGCCGCGGCGGGTGGCGCTGACCAGCCCGGCGTCTCGGAGGACTTTGAGGTGGTGGCTGACGGTGGGCTGGCTTTTGCCGACCGGTTCGACCAGGTCGCAGGCGCAGACTTGGCCGCCGTCGGCGGTCATCAGCAGGCTCATGAGCCGGAGCCGGACCGGGTCACCGAGCGCGGAGAACGCCCGGGCGAGGGAGGTTGCCGCCTCGGCTGGCAGCGGTGAGGCGCTCAGTGGCGGGCAACAGGCGACCGCGTCGGCGGGATCGGTGAGCAGCGGCAGGGTCGTGGCCACGGAAGTCATGTTACGGGAACACATTGACAATCGTCGATGTTCCATATTGACTAACGTCGATGTAAGGAGGAGCAGCCGTGACCACCCTCGATCTAGGACCGACGGTCGTCCTTCCCACAGCACTACCGGTCGCCCAGGCCCACCTCGCCGAACTCCGCGCCGAGGCCGAACGCGACCGGCTCGCCCGTATGGCACGCCGACCCGCCAAGCGGGCGTCCTGGCTCGCGGGTCTGCTGGCCGCACTGCGCGACAGACTCGCCCGGCCGGGCACCATCGCACGGCGTGAACCGTGCCCCACCTGCTGATAACGAACTCACGAAGGAACCGCCATGTCCCGTGTCCAGCTCGCTCTCAACGTCGATGACATCGACGCCGCGGTGGTCTTCTACTCGCAGTTGTTCGACGCCGAACCGGCAAAGCGTCGACCCGGGTACGCGAACTTCGCCCTCGATGAGCCGGCGCTGAAGCTGGTGCTCATCGAAAACACCGGACACGGCGGTTCGCTGAACCACCTGGGCGTCGAGGTCGGCTCGACCGAGGAGGTCGCAGCAGCCACCCGGCGATACGCCGCACTCGGAATGCCTACCCGGGTCCAGGACCGCACCACCTGCTGCTACGCGCTGCAGGACAAGATATGGGTCACCGGCCCGAGCGGCGAGCCGTGGGAGGTCTACACCGTTCTCGCCGACGCCGACGCGGGCGCCGAACTCGACGACAAGACCCGCCTCGACCGCGACGTAGACCCCGGCGCGGGATCTAGCGTCGGCTGCTGCGGCACCGACGCCGACACCCTCACCCAAGCGAACCAGACCGCGTCGGACGGCGCGTGCTGCCCGGACTGAGCCGCTCTTCCTGCGTAATTGGTGAGGAGGTGAACAGGATGGATGACTGCTGCGACCAGACACTGGAATGCTGCGAGCCCGGCTGCTGCTAACACCGGGCAACGTGGTGACGGCCGGTCCTGCCACGGAGCCGGGCCGGCCTCGCCGTGTGCACGCGAGACGGCGGAGCACGAGTGTCGAGATGCAGCGATCTCGACCAGCCGAGCTAGCGCCTATGGACGCCGCCGACCCTGCACGTCTTACAGGCAGTGGGCATGGCCTGCCCAAACGCCGGCACGAGCGATAGCGGCGCGACACCCGTGCGTTCCTTCCGCTGACGCGGAATCGTCCACAGGAACTCGGTTCATTGGGAGCCGGCGGTCTTGAGTGGCCGGATCTCACGGTAGGACGTGGCCTCGGCTTCCGCAGGCGGGATCATGCCGATCTCGCCGTGCGGTCGCCGGTGATTCCATCAGTGACGGAGGCGAAGAACGCTCCGCCGCGACAAGCACCTCGTTCACCAGCCCGCGCCCATGAAAACGTGTTCAACTTGTTCCCCGGAGGATCAGGCGATTAGCGCGATGCCCATCGCGAGGAGCCATAGGGACCAGGCGACGTAGAGGGCCGGGATCGCTGCTCCTGCGAGTTTCCATCCTCGCTCTTCATTGGGGCCGAGGAACTCCGCCGAACCGACCCCCAACCCCACGCCGATGACGATGCCGGGCCAGCCCAGCCACGTGGGAAGCACAGCTCCCTGGACGACACCAACGCCGATCAGAACCGACCAGATGCCGGTGAACAAGTAGCCCAGGTGTTCGCCGACGCCGACTCCGAGATATAGGTGTAGGGCACGGAACACTGCGGCGGAGACCTCCCGCTGCTCGGGCCCGAGAGTCGGATCTGCGTGGGCGCGCGCGAGGGCGGGGACGACATACACCCAGCGCAGAAGCCCGAGCATCTGAACCAGGCCGGCGAGCACGCCGAAGGTTGTCGCGACCAGGACGACGGTGCCCAGCCCGAGCACCTGCCCGAGCAATACCGCCGCCACGATCAGCAGCACTCCTGACAGCATGAACGTCCACCACAGCAGGATCAGCCCGGGCCCACCGGCACGGAATCGGTCGAGGATCTCCGGTGTGGGTCGGCGCAGGATGTCGGGGTAGTCGAACCGCTTGCCCAGGAGCGCGAAGCTGGTGTTGAACCAGAGTGGGGCGACGATGAGCACGACCCCGGCAACGACCTCGACGTTCACGCCGACGTAGGGTCGCGCAGGCCGGAGCGGGCAAGTAGCCACAACACGGCTCCCAGGACCACGGTCAGGGTCGCCGCGCCGGACAGACCGGGATTGGGCCAACGGTCATCAGGATCCACCCCGATCGCCGTCGTCACCGTCCACCCCAGTGCCCAGGCTGCGGCGCTCGCCGGTATCCACGCCAGGCTGCCATCGACCAGCCCGCGAAGCAGCCACCATTGCGCGGTCCCGATGCCGAGCCCGCTAACCGCTCCGATCACCGCAAGGTCACCGACCGTATCGCCATAGCCGAAAACCGCGTACCCGAGGCCGAGTCCAACGGCCAGACCGACGGCGGTAGCAGCAATCCAGCGAACATCAACGCCGACCCGGCGCAGAGCCAGCCACTGGGCCATCCCGATCACCAGACCCGCCACCGCACCAGCTAAGGTCGCCGCCCACACGGCGTCGACGGGTCCCGCTACCCCACGCGCGGCCAGTCCGGCGAGCGGGAACGCGAGCAAGGTCGCGGTCCACCAAAGAAGATCTTTGCTGTTCAGCTCGCGAGCCATTAGAGCGCGGAGCATAGCCGACTCGTGATAAGCAGCAACGAACATGGAACCGATCCACAGCCGGCCGATGGCCGGCAAAACAGTCCTGATCACCGGCGGCACCGCAGGCATCGGCAAGGCGACCGCGCTGGGCCTGGCCACGATGGGTGCGCACGTCGCGATCACCGGCCGCGACCCCGCCCGAACCGAGGCCGCGGCTGGCGAGATCCACGCCGCCGGCGGCGGGCAGGTGGACGCGTTCGTCGCGGACCTGTCGTCCCAGTCCGAGGTGCGGAGGCTGGCCGACGAGGTCCTCCAGCGCCTCTCCCGGATCGATGTGTTGGTCAACAACGCCGGGGGGTATTGGAACACCCGGCACGTCACTGTCGACGGGCTCGAGCACACTTTCGCCGTCAACCACCTCGCGCCGTTCCTGCTCACCAACCTGCTCCTGGACCGCCTGAAGCACAGCGCCCCAGCCCGCGTGGTCACGGTCTCGTCCCACGCGCACGCCAGTGGGCGAATCGACTTCGACGATCTCCAGGGCGAACGGTCCTACTCCGGCGCACGGGCCTACAACCAATCCAAGCTCGCCAACGTCCTGTTCACCTACGAGTTGGCCAGGAAGCTGCAGGCCACTCCCGTCACCGCCAATACGCTGCATCCCGGCGTGGTGAACACATCGTTCGGCACCGAGGACCCCGCCGGCGTACAGCGACTGCTCGTCCCATTCATGCGCCCTTTCATGAAGACTCCGGCCGAAGGCGCGGCCACGCCAATCCACTTGGCTTCCGCGCCCGATCTCGAGCGTGTAACCGGTCGCTACTTCGCCGACAGCAAACCCAAGAAATCCTCCCAGCGCAGCTACGACGAGGCCACAGCGGCACGGCTCTGGCAAGTGAGCGCGGACCTGGTCGCAGCCCGTGAGCGGTGATCATTACCACTCCCGGTCGGTACCATCGGACAGAAAGAGGCCAGTGGTTTCGATGAAGCAAGGAGAACGGCGTGCAGGCGATCGTCCAAGACGCCTACGGCTCGGCCGATGTGCTGGAGCTCAGGGACATCGCAAAGCCGACGATCGGTGACGATGAGGTGCTGGTCCGCGTACACGCTGCTGGCGTGGATCGGGGCGTTTGGCACCTGATGACCGGCCAGGCCTACTTGATCCGCCTCGCGGGTTACGGGGTCCGCAGGCCCAAGAACCCCGTTCGAGGCCGTGAGGTGGCAGGACGGGTCGAGGCGACCGGCAAGGACGTGACCAGATTCCAGCCGGGCGATGAGGTGATGGGAACCGGCGAAGGCTCCTTCGCCGAGTACGCGCGCGCTCGCGAGGACAAGTTGGCGCCCAAGCCGACAAACCTCACCTTCGAGCAGGCGGCGGCCGTCCCGATTTCCGCATCCACCGCCTTGCAGGCTGTTCGCGATAAAGGGCAGGTACAGCCAGGGCAGAAGGTTTTGATTATCGGCGCGTCGGGAGGCGTGGGGACCTTTGCCGTGCAGCTGGCCAAGGCATTCGGAGCGAACGTGACCGGCGTGTGCAGCACGGCAAAGGTGGATCTGGTCCGCTCCATCGGCGCGGACTATGTCATCGACTACACCCGCGAGGACTTCGCCGGTACGGGACAGCGCTACGACCTGATCCTCGACATCGGGGGGAACCGTTCGATATCGCACCTGCGGCGTGCACTCCCCGCTGAGGGGACGCTCGTCCTCGTCGGCGGCGAAGGCGGCGGCCGGTGGATCGGCGGCATGGAACGTCAGGTCTGGGCGCTTGCGATCTCACCGTTCGTGCGGCAGAAACTGAAGATGTTCGTGGCTCGGGAGCACTACGAGGAGCTGCAAGTCCTGAGCGAACTCATCGAGGCCGGCAAGATCACACCGGTCATCGACCGGACCTACCCGCTGAGCCAGGCCGCCGACGCCATCCGGTATCTCGAGAAAGGTCACGCCCGCGGCAAGATCGTCATCACCGTCTGACGCGCGGACGACCGTTCACGCCGCCCTTCGACTCGGCAGATGACGGCGACGTGCGTTTACGCTCGTCGACCGGTTCTGCTTGGACTGATAGACAGGTTCGAACGAGACCTGCATCGCCGCCCCAATCTTGCATGAAAACAAAGATGCGTCAGCTCGCCAAGGAGTGCTTGGACATGAACGCATATCGAGTGGTCGGCAGGGTTGCTGTGGCGGTACTGGCATTGGCGGGTATCGGCGCGGTGTGGCAAACGATTGCCGCTCGGCGTGACCAGCGTCGTTTTCCTGCGCCTGGCAGGCTGATCGACGTCGGCGGGCACCGACTGCATATCAACGTGGCGGGAGAACAGACCACGGCGCCAGCGGTGATCCTCGAGGCCGGCATGGCTTCGATGTCATCCAATTGGGCTTGGGTACGGGACGACCTTGCCCGAGATGGTCTCGTCGTCTCCTACGATCGGGCCTGCCTGGGATGGAGCGACCGCGGCGGTGGCTCGATGGACGCCGTTACCAGCGCTGCGGAGCTGCACACCGCGCTCGAGGCCGCAGGCATCGACCCGCCGTACGTGCTGGCCGGTCACTCGTACGGCGGGCTCGTCGTGCGGATGTTCGCCGACCGGTATCCCGACGAGGTCGTCGGCGTGGTGTTGGCCGACGCCTCACATCCGGACCAGTGGGCCAACATTCCCGCTTCTCGCAACGGCCGCACGGTGGCTGTGGGCAATCGGGTAATGGCCCTGCTTGCCCGTCTTGGCCTCCTGCGCATGTTGCGCGTGGAGCGGTCGGTCATCGCCGGTCTGCCGCCTCGCGAGTACGCCGAAATGCGCGCCTACCTGGCGAGGCCCCAAGGGTGGTCGGCCGGAG
>DASSDH010000078.1:0-3102 GCA_035697245.1 Jiangellaceae bacterium | reverse complement strand
GTGGTACAGACCAGCACGTCGGCTCGGCGCTCCCAGAAATCGATCATGACCTGTTCCAGGCGTTGCTCGCTCATCTGGCCGTGTGCCGTCACCACCAGTGCCTCCGGTACCAGCTCAGCGATCCGACGCGACGCCTTGTCGATACTCTGCACCCGGTTGTGCACGTAGAACACCTGTCCTTCGCGCAGCAGCTCGCGCCGGATTGCGGCTACAACCTGAGCTTCGTCGTACGGTCCGGCGAAGGTCAGCACCGGATGGCGCTCCTCCGGCGGAGTCGCGATCGTGCTCATCTCGCGAATGCCGGTGATCGCCATTTCCAGAGTTCGCGGGATCGGCGTCGCTGACATTGCCAGCACGTCAACATGGGTACGCATGCGCTTGAGCTGCTCTTTGTGCACCACACCGAAGCGTTGCTCCTCATCAATCACCACAAGGCCCAAGTCCTTGAAAGTAACCTCCTCCGAGAGCAGCCGATGAGTGCCGACCACGACATCAACTCTGCCTTCGGCGAGACCTTTGATAGTTGCTCTCGCCTCGGCCTCAGAGGAGAACCGGCTGAGAGGTGCAACGTTGACTGGGAAGCCCGCATAGCGATCGGCGAACGTGGCGTAATGCTGCTGCACCAGCAAAGTTGTCGGAACCAGAATGGCCACCTGTTTGCCGTCCTGTACTGCCTTGAACGCGGCGCGTACGGCGATCTCGGTCTTGCCGTAGCCGACATCTCCGCAGATCAGCCGGTCCATCGGCACGATCTGTTCCATGTCCCGCTTCACGTCGTCGATCGCTCCCAGCTGATCCGGAGTCTCAACGAAGGCGAACGCGTCCTCCAACTCCCGCTGCCAGGTCGTGTCGGGAGAGAATGCGTGGCCCCGGGTCGCCTGTCGAGCCGCGTACAGCTTGATCAACTCGGCAGCGATCTCGCGAACCGCCCGTCGGGCGCGGCCTTTACGCTTTGCCCAGTCGGCGCCGCCGAGCCGGTCCAGGCTCGGGTTTTCTCCGCCGACGTAGCGAGTTACCTGATCAAGGGCGTCCATCGGGACGTAGAGCCGGTCACCCGGTTGGCCGCGCCTAGATGGCGCATATTCGATGAGCAGGTACTCGCGGGTCGCGCCGGCCACCGTCCGTTGCATCATCTCGACGTAGCGACCCACCCCGTGCTGGCTGTGCACTACGGGATCGCCCGAGGCAAGCTCGAGTGGGTCGATCTGATTCTTGCGGCGCGCTGGCAGCTTTCGGCTGGCCCGGTCAGCGGCTCGCTGCCCGGAGAGATCAGTTGCGGTAAAGACCGCGAGCCGGATCTCATCGGCCACGAAACCGTGACTGAGCTGGCCCGTGACTACCGTGGCAACGCCGATGGCGGGCGCATCATCCAGCGCTGGGAGCTTGCGCAGCGGGACGGCATGCTCGCTCAGCACTTCGACGATGCGGTCCGCAGTTCCTCTGCCTTCCGCCATGACGACAACCCGCCAGCTGTCCCGGACCCGCTTGGTGATCTCGTCGACCGCCGCCTCCGTGTCGCCACGATAGGTCTCGCCGACCTGGCCGAGCACCGTCCGAGACTCGACGCCAGGCCCGCCGACCATCGCCGAAAGATCGATGATCTCCCCATCCGCAGTCCGGACGGGGTCCGACTGCCCGTTGTCCGTTACGGTCTGATCAAGCGGTCCAGCGCTGAACGGCGACAGCGTCCACCACGCCATCCCTCGGGCTAGCGCCGCGGCACGAACCTCAGCGAGCGGCTGGTATGCGGACGCACCCAGGTCGATCGGGGCCTTACCTCCGCCTGCCGCGGCTGCCCATGACGCATGGAGGAATTCCTCGCTGGTCTTGACCAGCTCGATCGCCCTGCCGCGCACCAGCTCCGGGTCGCAGATCAGCACGTGGGTCTCAGTCGGCAACAGCTCGATCAGCAGCTCCATACCGTCCACCAGGACCGGCGACAATGCCTCCATACCGTCGACCGGATGTCCCTGCGCGATCTTGTCGAGCATCTCGATCAATTCGGGATGTCGATCGGCCAGCGCCGCGGCGCGGGCGCGTACGTCTTCGGTCAACAGCAGCTCGCGACACGGTGATGCGATGATCTCGGTCAGTGGGATGTCGCTGGACCGCTGGTCCGCGACGGAGAAGTAGTGGATTTCTTCGACGGTGTCACCAAAGAAGTCCACGCGTACCGGGTGCTCTTCGGTCGGCGGAAAGATGTCGACGATGCCACCGCGGACGGCAAACTCGCCGCGCCGCTCGACCAAGTCGACGCGGGTGTAGGCAGCAGCTACCAGGGCCGTCGCTAGGTCGGTGAGGTCGATGTCCTCCCCGATCACGAGCCGTATCGGCTTCAGATTCCCCAGCCCTTTGACTTGCGGCTGCAGGACGCTGCGCACCGGCGCGACAACGATCCGCGGCGCAGGAAGCTCACTGTTGCCGGCCAGCCGTCCCAGCACCTCGAGCCGGCGGCCGACGGTATCGGAGCGAGGGCTCAATCGCTCGTGGGGCAACGTCTCCCATGCCGGGTAATACGCCACTGCTTGCTCGCCGAGCAGTGACTGAAGCGCGGCCGTCAGGTCCTCTGCCTCGCGATAGGTCGAGCTGACCAGCAGCACGGGGCGGCCAGCTCCACCGCGTGCGTTGTCGACACTCAACGCGGCAGCGATCAAAGGCCGCATCGGGGCCGGTGCTGTGACGTCCAGTACCGGCAGTCGCCGTGCGCGTGCGTCACCGATGGTCTCGATGATCGTGGGTTCGGTGCAGAAGAGGTCGATGAGTCCCGTGAGGGTCACCCAGAGAGGTTACCGGCTTGCCAAGGGCCCAGCGAGTGCAGCTTGCTCCTCTCACCGCATCTCGAGGGGCTCCTAGCATCAACCCCATGACGAATGAGCTCGACAAGGCCGTCATCGTCGATTTCCCGCTGCGGGGCGAACGGTGGGTGGCCGTCAACACACCCGGCGACCGCATCCCGAGCCACGGCACCGACATGCTCGGCCAGCGGTTCGCCTACGACTTGCTCAAGGTCGACGCCAGAGGGCCCGGTCTCCGCCCCCACCCCGCTGGGATCCTCCGCGGGCTGTTCATCGGCGTACGGACCCGCGACTGCTACGCCTGGGG